>CAYTMR010000133.1:0-9263 GCA_964438855.1 uncultured Micromonosporaceae bacterium | reverse complement strand
CGGCGACGTCCTCGAGGGTGATGATGCCGGCGAGCCCGCCGTACTCGTCCACCACACAGGCGAGCTGGCGGTGACTGCGGCGCAGCCGGTCCAGCACCGCCGGCAGCGGCAGCGTGGTGGGTATGACTAGAGGCGGCGCGGCCACCTCACCGACGGTGGTGGTGGCGCGCTGGTCCGCGGGGACCTTGATCACGTCGAAGACGCCGACCACGCCGACGATGTCGTCGACGCCGCCCGGGCCGAGCACAGGAAACCGCGCGTGGCCGGTGCGCTCGAGCAACGCGACCACTTCGGTGACCGGCTGGTCGGCGTCGACCGTGACGACCGACACCCGCGGCATCATGACCTCCGCCGCGGTGTGGCGACGGAAGTCGAGGCCCCGGTCGAGCAGCCGGGACGTCTCGGGGTCCAGCTTGCCGCTCTCCCGTGCCTCGACGATGATCTGCTCCAGATCCTCCACCGTGGCGCCCTCGGGTAGCTGCTCCACCGGTTCGATCCCGACCAGACGCAACAGCCGTACCGCGGTGCGGTCGAACAGACGCACCACCGGCGCGGTGACAGCACGGTAGGCGAGGGTGGAGGCGCTGAGGGCCTTGGCGATCGGCTCGGCCTTGGCGATCGCCAGGTTCTTGGGGGCCAGCTCACCGATCACCATCTGTACCACGGTGGAGAAGAAGAGGGTCAGCCCGAGCGCGAGGGGCAGACTCACTCCCGCTGGCACACCGATGTCACCGAAGAGCTGGTCCAAACCTTGGCCGAGGTAGGGCTCGGCGAAGTATCCGATCAAGAGGACGGTGACCGTGATGCCGAGCTGGGACCCGGAAAGGGTGAAGGAAAGCTGCTCGGTGACCCGTAACGCCCGACGGGCAGCGTGGTCACCTTGGGCGGCCTCGTGATGGAGTCGGGAGCGGTCAGCTGCGACGTAGGCGAACTCTTGCGCGACGAAGTACCCGGTCACCGCAGTGACCACGATGATCAGCCCGACGCCGATCGCGATCAACATGTTGGAGAGGTGGCTCTACCACCGGCGGGCATAGCGGTCAACATAGCATGCTTGCAGGTCAGTGGCGGCGCCGCCGGGTGGCGTGCGGTCTACCCACCCGCCGTAACCGGTCGGCTTCTTCGCGGGAGGCCGCGGTCCGCTCCCGCAGATAGCGGAGCAGGAGCCGCAGCTCCGACTCGGACAAGTCAGCGACCGACTCCGCAGTGTGCACCACCTGTCCAGCGAAGAGCCCGACGATCGGCGTCTGGCTGTCAGGAACCAGCTCCACGATCACTCGTCGCCGGTCATGGGGGTCGGGAATCCGGCGCACGTAGCCCCGGCGTTCCAGCCGGTCGATCATCCGGCTGACGGCGCTGTTGCTCAACCCCAGCTCGACCGCCAGTTCGCCTGGCGTGGCCCGGCCCCGGTCCCGCAGCGTCCCGAGACAGGCCAGATCGGTGACGGGTAGCCCTACCTGGTCGGCGACGGCGGCGTAGAAGCGCACCATCTCCCGCGCGAGCAGGCGTACTTCCCGGGCCAGCTCGGCGATCAGCCGATCGCGTTCCACGCGGTCGCTACTACCCGCGCCGGTGCCGGGTGACGCCGTGCGCGGGCGTCTCCGCGCGTCAGGTGATCCGGCAGATGGTGGCTCCGGCCTGAACCACCTCGCCCACGGTGGCCTTCAGGTCGGTCACCTTCCCCGAACGGTGAGCGGCGAGCGGCTGCTCCATCTTCATCGCCTCCAGCACGACCACCGGGTCGCCCTCGACGACCTCGTCCCCGTCGGCCACCATGACCTTGACGATCGTGCCCTGCATGGGTGCCGTGAGGGCGTCGCCGTCCGCCTTCGCGGTCTGCCGCTGCGAGGAGCGCCGGCGCGGAGCCGGGGGGTGGGAGCCGCCGGTGGTCGCGGCGCCGAAATCGGCCGGCAAGGAGACCTCCAGCCGCTTGCCCCCGACCTCGACCACGACCTTCTCGCGCTCGGATGGCGTGGTGGCGTCGGCGGCCAGTGGGTGCGGTTCCACTCCGCCGGCCCACTCGGTCTCGATCCACCGGGTGTGCACCGCGAATGGCTCCGAGGTGAACGCCGGGTCGCGTACTACCAGTCGGTGGAACGGCAGGACCGTCGCGATGCCCTCGACCTCCATCTCGTCCAACACCCGTCGGGCACGCTCGAGCGCCTCGGCCCGGTTGGCTCCGGTGACGATGACCTTGGCCAGGAGAGAGTCGAAGTTGCCACCGATCACACTGCCGGCCTCGATGCCGGTGTCCACCCGCACCCCCGGCCCACTGGGCAGGCGCAGTGCGGTCACCGTGCCCGGGGCGGGCAGGAAGTTGCGGCCCGCATCCTCGCCGTTGATCCGGAACTCGATCGAGTGACCACGCGGCTCCGGGTCGGCGGTCAGGCTCAGCGGCTCCCCGGCAGCGATGCGGAACTGCTCGCGGACCAGGTCGATCCCCGTGGTCTCCTCGGTCACCGGGTGCTCCACCTGCAGCCGCGTGTTCACCTCCAAGAAGGAGATGACGCCGTCGGCGCCGATGAGGAACTCCACGGTGCCGGCGCCGTGGTAGCCCGCTTCGCGGCAGATCGCCCGCGCCGCCTCGTGGATGGTGGTCCGCTGCGCGTCGGTCAGGAACGGAGCCGGCGCCTCCTCGACCAACTTCTGGTGCCGTCGCTGCAGGCTGCAGTCGCGGGTGCCGACCACAACGACGTTTCCGTGCTGGTCGGCGAGTACCTGAGCCTCGACGTGGCGTGGACGGTCCAGGTAGCGCTCGACGAAGCACTCGCCGCGCCCGAAGGCGGCCACCGCCTCACGGACCGCGGACTCGTACGCCTCGGGGATCTCCTCCATGGTGCGAGCGACCTTGAGACCCCGCCCGCCGCCGCCGAAGGCGGCTTTGATCGCCACCGGAAGACCATGCTCCCGAGCGAACGCCAGCACCTCGTCTGGCCCACCGACCGGATCGGTGGTCCCTGCGACCAGTGGTGCCCCCGCGCGCATGGCCAGATGACGGGCGGTCACCTTGTCGCCGAGCGCCCGGATCGCCTCCGGACTCGGCCCGATCCACGTCAACCCCGCCTCGATGACCGCGGCGGCGAAGTCGGCGTTCTCGGCGAGGAAGCCGTACCCAGGATGGACCGCGTCGGCGCCAGCGCGGGCGGCAATGTCGAGTAGCTTGTCGACTCGCAGGTACGTCTCGGCGGGCGTGTCACCCCCGAGCGCGTACGCCTCGTCCGCGAGCCGCGCGGGTACCGCGTCCCGGTCGGAGTCGGCGTAGACGGCGACACTGGCCAACCCGGCGTCCCGGCACGCCCGGATGATCCGTACGGCGATCTCCCCCCGGTTGGCGACGAGCACCTTTCGCATGGCGGCGAGTCTAACGGTCGCTCAGGTCGGTCACGTTCGGCCATACACTTGCGTGGTGTCGACAACCAGGATGATGATTCTCGGGGTGGTCGGCTGGCGGCAGCCGGTGCACGGCTACGACGTCCGTCGGGAGCTGTTGAGTTGGCGGGCGGACGAGTGGGCGAACATCCATCCTGGCTCGATATACCACGCACTCAAGAAACTGACCGCCGAAGGACTGCTGCGGGAGGTGGCCACCGAACAGGTCGGGGCCCGTCCCGCGCGTACGACCTATGAGATCACCGAGCAGGGCCGGCAGGAGTTCGAGACGTTGCTCCGCCGCTATCTGTGGGAAGTACGCCCGGCGACCGATCCCTTCCTGGCGGCCTTCGCCTTTCTCTCGGAGCTGCCGCGGGATGAGGCGGCGGCGACGCTGCGTGGTCGAGCGAAAGCGTTGCGTGGCTCGGTGGAGTACATGCGGGCGCTGGTCGCGAGTGAATGGGTCCGGCACAAGCCGGTCCAGGTGCGGTGGCACTTCGAGCGCAGCATTGCGCTGGCCGCGGCGGACGCGGCCTGGTGCGAGGAGGTCGCCGAGCTCGTCGACGCGGGCCTGACCTCGCACGGGGCTGGCAGGCGGTCGGAGGAGCACGTCTCGCACCACTGTCATCCGACATCGAATAATCAAGTTTGACCACTGTCACAGCCCCGCGTTAGCCTTGCGTCCCAGTGTTGACGCTCGCGTGACGCCGGCACGTCACGCTCCGCACGCGGTCGTGGCGGCGGGGCGGCGGCCACACTTCACGAAATGGACAAGAAATGATAAAAGTCAATGGGCTGCGGAAGTCCTTCCGCTCCCGGCAGGGCCGCGAGGTCAAGACCGTGGAGGCGGTCCGAGGGGTCGACCTGCACGTGGCTGCGGGTGAGATCTTCGGTTTCCTGGGACCCAACGGCGCGGGGAAGACCACCACCCTGCGGATGCTCGCCACCCTGATCCCTCCCGACGCGGGAGAGGCCATGATCGCCGGCGCCGACCTGCTCAAGGAGCCGGGGCAGGTGCGGCGACGGATCGGCTACGTGGCCCAGTGCGGCAGCACCTGGGACGAGGTCAGCGCCCGGGAAGAGCTGGTGCTGCACGCCAGGATGTACGGCCTGAGCAAAGCAGAGGCGCATCGTCGGGCGGTGAGGGCGCTGGAGGCGTTCCAGCTCACCGAGTTCGCCGACCGCAAGTGCAAGACCTACTCCGGCGGGCAGCGCCGGCGGGTCGACATCGCGCTCGGCATCATCCACGAGCCGAAGGTGGTCTTCCTGGACGAGCCGACCACCGGCCTCGACCCGCAGAGTCGGGCCCACATGTGGGAGGAGATTCGTCGGCTGCGCTCCGAGGGCATGACGGTCTTCCTCACCACCCACTACCTGGAAGAGGCGGACGCGTTGTGCGATCGGATCGCGATCATCGACCATGGTCAGATCGTCGCGGAGGGCTCGCCGGCCGACCTCAAACGGGACATCTCTGGTGACGTCGTGCTGGTCAACCTCCAGGGCGAGGTCGAGACCGCCGCCAAATTGCTGGACTCCCAGCCGTACGTGCGCAAGCTGGAGACCGAGGACGGCGCCCTGCGGCTGTACGTGGACCACGGCGGCACCGCAGTTCCCCAGATCATGCGGGCGATCGACGGCGCGGACCTGGGACTGGAGTCCATCGAAGTGCACCGGCCGAGCCTCGACGACGTGTTCCTGGCCAAGACCGGACGATCCCTGCGGGAGGAATGATGAAGCTGCTACGCGACACCTGGCTGGTCTTCCAGCGCCAGGCGCTGCTCCAGATCCGCCAACCGGTATGGATCGTCGTCGGGATCTTCCAGCCGGTGATGTACCTGCTCCTGTTCGCACCCTTGCTCAAGCCAGCGCTGAGCACGCTCGGGGTGCGCAGTGACGCGGAGGCCTACCAGGTCTTCGTGCCGGGTCTGTTGGTGCTGTTGGCTATCTTCGGCGGACTCTTCCAAGGATTCGGATTGATCGCCGAGTTGCGCGCCGGGATCATCGAACGGTCCCGGGTCACGCCGATCAGTCGACTGGCGCTGTTGCTGGGCCGCTCTCTGCGCGACGCGATGACCCTCATCGTGCAGGCGGTCCTGATCACCCTCCTGGCGCTCTTCTTCGGGCTGCGAACGCAGGTGGCGTATCTCCTACTGGGCTATCTCATGCTCGCCCTCATCGCACTGATGACCTCGGCCATCTCCTACGGTGTGGCGCTGAAGGTACGCAGCGAGGACGCTCTCGCCCCACTGATGAACACCGTGGCGCAGCCGGTCTTCCTCCTCTCCGGCATCCTGTTGCCGCTGGCGTTGGCGCCTGGATGGCTCCAGTCGGTGGCCAAGTTCAACCCCTTCTCCTGGTCGGTGGAGGGCATCCGGGCGTTGTTCGCCGGGGACCTGAGCAATGACCGGGTGTGGCAGGGCCTACTGATCGTCGGGCTGCTCGCGGTGTTGGCAGTGGCCTGGGCGGGGCGTTCGTTCGCCCGAACCGTCCGCTAGGCCGTCTGGTGCGCAGGGTGGGGCCCTCTGCGCACCAGCCGCTACGACCACAGGTCGGTGATGGCGACGCCCAGCTTGGCCAGCAGGTGGCGCAGGAGCGGTAGGGACAGACCGACGACCGTGCCAGGATCGCCCTCGATGCGCTCGACGAACGGGCCGCCGAGCCCGTCGATGGTGAAGGCACCAGCGACCGCCAACGGCTCACCGGTCGCGACGTACGCGTCGATCTCCGCGTCGCTGAGCGCAGCGAAGTGGACGGTCGTGGCCGCTACCTCCTCGGCGCAGTCGCCGGTGGTGAGGTCCACAAGGGCGTGCCCGGTGTGGAGCACGCCGCTGTTACCTCGCATCCGGCGCCAGCGCGCCACCGCCTCCGCCGCGTCGGCGGGCTTGCCGTACGTCTCGTCCCCAAGAGCGAGCACCGAGTCACAACCGAGCACCAGCACCCGCTGGCCGGTGCGAGGCTCGCCACGGCTCCGCAGCATGGCGGCGACCGCTTCAGCCTTGCCGCGCGCGAGGCGGGCGCAGACGACCGTGGGGTCGGTGGCGTCGACCTGCGATTCGTCCACTCCGCTGACGACCACCTCCGGCTCGATGCCAGCGGCCTGCAGACTGCGTCGCCGGGCAGGGCTCGCGGAGGCGAGCACGAGTCGAGGGCGGGCTCGATCTTCTCCCATGGCGGGCAGACTACTCGCCGCTACGCCGCAGGCTCTGGCCTGGCGGCCTCGGGTGGCCACCCCGTCGCTGGTGACCACCACCGCTGGTGCGGCATCGGCTAGACGGCTGGTCGGAACAGGGCCGAACCTAGGAATTCGACGACCCTGTGCAACCTGTGATCGGGGTGAGGCGTGACAGGAGATGTGCCAGACCGTGTCAGCGAGCCAGCGTCCGAGCATCCCGACGAAGGCAGCTTCGACGCCTTCTACCGGGAGACCCGTCAGCGGCTGTTCGACTGCCTCTACGCGCTCACCGGCAGCGCCGCCGAGGCGCAGGATGTGGTGCACGAGGCGTACGCCCGGGCGTGGCAGCGCTGGGCGGCGGTAGGTCGGTACGGCAACCCGGAGGCCTGGGTCCGCACGGTGGCCAGGCGGATCGCCGTGAGCCGGTGGCGCCGCGCGCGGAACCGACTCGTCGCGCACCGTCGGGTGGGCGAACCCGAGCCGCTGCCAGGCCCTGGGCCGGAGACCGTGGCCCTGGTCGCGGCGCTGCGTCAGCTTCCCACGCCGCAGCGCACCGCGATCGTGCTGCACCACCTGGTGGGGCTGCCAGTGGCTGAGGTCGCGGCCGAGACCGGCGTGCCGGTCAGCACGGCGAAGGCGCGTTTGGTCCGAGGACGGCGGGCTCTTGCAGGCCTGCTCGACACAACGGAGGACACCAGTGTCTGATCTCGACTCTTTGTTCGACGGCCTCCGAGGGCAACGCCCTCCGACGCCCTTCGCCGCACCCGAGGAGGTCCGTCGCCGAGGGCGTGCCCGCAAACGTCGGCAAGTGCTGCTGGCGGGAGTCGCAGCGCTGGCCGTGGCCGGCAGCGGCGGATGGGCGGCGACGCAGGTCATCGCATCCTCGTCGTCGGGGCATCCGCAGGCGACGGCGCCGTTGGCATCCGGCGAACAGACACCGTCGACGCTCCAGGACGCGCATGACTCGGGGGGACGGGCGCTCACCGCTGCGGACCTGGGGCCGGGCTGGGAGGAGGCGGGCCACGAACTCCTGGAGGGCCCGTGGTTCTGGGGGGAGTGCGACGGCTTCCCGTTGAGTGACGTGGCGTCGCTGGAGCACCGCACGGATGTGGAGGTGGTCAGCTTCGTCAACGGCGACGTCCGGCTGAGCCAGGTGGTGGAGCGTTTCGCCTCGCCCGCAGAGGCGCAGGCCAACCTCGGGGAGGTGCGGGAATACCTGCGCCGGTGCTCGGGTGTCGGTCTCGGTGATGGACCCACCCCCTGGTACGAGTTCATGGTCCCCAAGGTCTCCGGTGACGGAGCGTTGCTCGTCCGTGAGGAGATGCACGACCACGTCGGCCCCGCCGAACCCGAGACGACCCCGCGCGATGCGGACGATGCCTTCGACAACCTCGAACAGTACATCGCAGTGATCGTGGTCGGTGAGTTCGTGACCACGCTGGTCAGCACGGAAGAGGAGGTGCTGAACGAAACGGTGCCGCTGGCCGTCGAGCGGCTGCCCTGAGGCGGAGCAGGCCTGGGTGTTCCACGCCCCGTGGCCCGGTGTGGCACGCTACCGCCGTGACCACCCCTCCAACGCTTGGCAGCCTCCTCGACGAGGTGTTGAGCACCCAGCCACCGCCATCGACCGAGTTGATCGCAGTCACGGCCGGGCTCGCGTTTCTCGTGGTCGCCGCCCGACCACTGTGGCGCTACGCGCGAAACGCCATCACGATCGCCCACGAGGGTGGGCATGCGCTCGTCGCGGTGCTCGTGGGGCGCCGCCTGTCCGGCATCCGACTGCACTCGGACACTTCCGGCCTGACCGTCTCCCGAGGCCGGCCGCGAGGTCCCGGCATGGTCCTCACCCTGTTGGCTGGTTACGTCGCTCCGTCGCTCCTCGGGCTGGGCGGAGCGGCGCTGCTGGCGGCTGGGCGGATCACCCTGCTCCTGTGGGCGATCATCCTGCTGCTGTTCGCCGTGCTCATCATGATCCGTAACGTCTACGGGTTCCTCGCGGTGTCGGCTACCTCGGCCGCCGTGTTCGCCGTCTCATGGCTCGCCGAACCTGACCTCCAGGCCATCTTCGCCTACGCGGCGGTGTGGTTCCTTCTCATCGGCGGCGTCCGTCCGGTGTCGGAGTTGCAGCGGCTGCGCCACCGTGGACGCAGCCGCGACTCCGACGCCGACCAGCTGGCCCGGCTCACTCACGTGCCGGCGTTGGTGTGGGTGGGCCTGTTCGGGTTGGTGAATGTGGTCGCCTTGGTCGTCGGCGGTTTGCTCCTTCTGCCGGTGCCGCTGCCCAGCTGACGCCTCACAGTGGGATGTTGCCGTGCTTCTTCGGTGGCAACGTCTCCCGCTTGTTTCGCAGCGCCCGCAATCCCCGCACGATGTGGGCACGGGTCTTCGACGGTCGGATCACCGCGTCCACGTAGCCACGCTCGGCGGCGATGTAGGGGTTGGCGAGGGTCGCCTCGTACTCGGCGATCTTCTCGGCGCGCAACGCGTCCGGGTCTGGGGCCGCGGCGAGTTCAGAGCGGTAGAGGATGTTCACCGCGCCTTGCGCTCCCATCACGGCGATCTGGGCGGTCGGCCAGGCGAGGTTGAGGTCGGCACCGAGGTGCTTGGAACCCATGACGTCGTAGGCTCCGCCGTACGCCTTCCGAGTGATCACCGTAAGTTTGGGAACGGTGGTCGGTGGCACCAGGATGCTGGCGCTACGGGCGAAGGCCACCAGCCCGAC
>CAYTMR010000132.1:0-9479 GCA_964438855.1 uncultured Micromonosporaceae bacterium | reverse complement strand
TCCCCCTCGTAGTGCGGGAAGATGTCGATCATCACCCCGTTGACGTGGTTGACCCGCAGCCGGTCGGTGTTGAAGTCCAGACGCCGTACCTCGAACACCGGCGACCGCTCGAACGCCCGCTCGATCTCTGCCACGTCCGCCTCAGAGGTGAGGATCCCCAGGTCGATGTCCTTGTCCCAGGCGATGAACTTCTTGTCCCGCACGAAACCCAGCAGCGTGCCGGACATGAGGAAGCTGCGGACGCCGAGCCGATCGAACTCGACGTTGAGGTCACCGAGAGCGGTCGCGGCCCGCTGCTCGAACGAGACGTCCGGGGCGACCGTGCGGGGCAGTCGCGCCACCGCCTGCCGTTTGATGCGACCAAGCCGGGCGCGCAGCCGTCGGCTGCGGTTGGCCTGCCGCACGATCGCCTTACGCAGCAGGTCGCGGGCGTCGTCGTGGACGCCTCCGGCGGCGGCGGCCCGAGCTACCGGGCGTAGCACGGCGATGGAGTTGTGGCAGCTGCGCGGGCTTTCCCACCACAGCGAGCGGATCAGGGTGTAGTCGCTTGGTGCGGCCATCAGCGACACCATTTCTGTCCACAGACGCCCGTAGCGCCACAGGCCAGCGCGCAGGGTGCTCACCACGAGCTCCACCGCTGCAGCGCGGTCACCGTTGGCGCGCAGCTTGCGCGCCCGCTCGAGCTGCCGGTCGACCACGGCGGCCCGGCCCGGTCCCGAGGGCGGAAGCTCCTGGAGAGGGTCGTCGTGACGGATCACGTCCTGCGTGCTAGCCACGGCCGCCACCAATCATGTTCGCCAGTTCCTCCTCCCCAGCCCGTAGCAGTTCGGCCCGGGCCCGCTCGAGTTCATCCTCGGCCGCGAACCGGTACGCCCGCCGGACCAGGTGCATGCTGTGGTACTCGGGCCACGTGATCTCCACGTTGGGAGCGTCGTCGGTGAACGCGTCGAACGCCGGGTTGGGTGTACGCCAGTCACCGTAGTTTTCGGTCAGGTACCGGTCGGCTTCACCGGGCACCGGCACCCGTACGCCGCGCAGCTCCCGCCGCTCCACGGGGAACGGTGCGTTGTGCCACCGGACGAAGACGGCATCGTGCCAGACTTTGCCGTCCTCCTCATAGAAGCGGAAGATGTCCACGGGGGATCCGCCACGGTGCTGGAGCCCGATCTTCTTGGTGTGGGGGTGCACCTCGTCGAGTCGGAACCGCGGGTGCCGTTCGAAGAGCGCCACCAGCGCGTCGTAGTCGAAATCCTTGTCGAAGACGCCGACGTCGATGTCACCGTCCGCGCTCAATGGCCGCCCTTCCCGGACCAGCCCCAGCGCGGTGCCGGCGGCGAAGAAGAACGGCACACCGGCGCCGTCGAGCACGCGGGTGAGATCCTCGATCGCGGACCAGGCTCCGCGGCCCTCCAGCCGGGTGACCGCCACCTCGCGACGGCCAGGGCGGATCTCGATGATGAGTCGGATGGCCTGCCGGTAGAGGTCAGCGGCGACCTCCGGCATCCCGGCCCGCGCCGCCGCGGTGGCGAGCTGACGCACCCCCTTGAGCAGATCAGCCGGCTCCGAGATGCTGGAGCGCCACGCCTCCTGCAATCGTGAGAACTGCTCTGGGGAACGGCAGGTCTTCGCCGCCGCCCACAACACGGTCGCGGTGCGCGGGAACCGCCGCACCGCGGCGACCGCCACCTCATCCGCGGTGGCGTGGTCGTGCACGCGGTAGGTGAGCTGGATCACCCGGCTCACTGCGGCACCGCTGGACGGGCTCAGCAGACGCGCCCGCTCGGCGCAGCGCAGGGCGTCGTCGTAGCGTCCGTGAAAGGTGTGCAGGTCCGACCGGAGCAGGTGGACGTCGTGCGCCTCCGGGAACCGCCCCTCCAGTGTGTCGAGGGCGTCGGTGAGCAGGTCGTCTTCGCCGACTCGGAACACCGCTCGGGCCGCGACCATCCCCGCGGAGAGATGGCGGGTGGGGATCCCTCCGAGCGAGTGGACAAACTCCGCCGTCCGCTCCTGATTGGAGTGTTCTCCGTGGTAGCGCAACGCGGCGTAGGTGCGCAGCGCCCCTTTGGGCATGGCCCGATAGACAGGAACGCGGGTGATGACCCGAATCGCGGCGCGTTTAGGACTCACCGACATGTCGGCCTCCGCGGCTAGAAGGTGCGATTCACGCGGGCGAGATCCTCGGCGAAGTCGACCTCGATGACGGGCCGGTGAGAGATGTCGAGCGCTTCGATCCGCAGCCCGTCCTTCTCGATCGCCAGCTCGATGCCCCGCTCGAAGTAGTCCTGGTCCTCGCACTCCTCGAGCCGCCGCGCGAGGAGTGGGCGGTCGTCGGCGGAGATGAAGTTGATCCCGACCGCCTCCCCCAGAGCACCGGAGGTGATGTCCTTGGACAGCGACTTGATGTATCCGTCCGCGTCGACGGTGTACTTGACCTCCTCCTCGGCGACCGAGGCGGTGTTGACGCAGACGAAGGAGCGGTCGGTGGCGATGTACGGCAGCACGTCGTCGAGCACACCCTCGTCGAAGACGACGTCGCCGTTGAGCCACAGCACTCCGCCCGGGCCGAGGATGGTCAGGGCCTTGAGCAGGCTCTTGGAGGTGTTGGTGTCACCGTACGCCTGGTTGTAGATGAACCCGACGTCCGGCACCTCCTCCATGATCATCTCTTTTTTGAAACCGACCACGATATTGACGGAGTGGCGCTGGAACCGCGAGGTCAGCAACCGCAGCGCCCGTCCCAAGATGGTCTCCCCGTCGGCGAGGGGAGTGAGAGGTTTGGGGTGTGGACGACCGAGCCGGGAACCGACCCCCGCAGCGAGCACCACGATGTTCGTCGTCAAGTTTCCTCCAGGAGTGGGCAACGGAGTCAGGCCGTTGCGTCGCGAGGAACAGTGAGGGTGCGGCGACTATACCACCGGTGAATGGGAGGTGAAGTAAGCCGCAGGTCGCCCTCAAATCGTGTAATTCAGCCAATTCGGCCGGCGAGCGCGCCCTCGTCGGCGCGGTGCAGCTCCCGCCGAGCCGCCTCGGCGTCACCGGCCACCAGCCGCTCGTACGCGCGCCGCAGCAAGTGCATGCGCTGGTACTCCGGCCAGGTCACCTCCACATTGGGCGCGTCGTCGGTGAACGCGTCGAACGCCGGGTTGGGTGTGCGCCAGTCACCGTAGTTCTCGGTCAGGTACCGGTCCGCCTCCGCCGGCAACGGCAGTAGCTGCCCGCCCACGTCCCGTCGCTCGACCGTGAACGGGCTGTTGCGCCAGCGGACGAAGACCCCGTCGTGCCAGACAGTGTCGCCGTCGCGATAGAAGCGGAAGATGTCGATCGGCGCGCCGCCGCGGTGACGCAGACCGACCTTCTGGGTCTGAGGATGCAGGTCCAGGTCGAACCGGGGATCTCGGGTGAACACGTCGATGAGCCGCTCCCGGTCCCAGTCCGCGTCGAAGATGCCGACGTCGATGTCGCCGTCGGCGCCGAGCGGCCGGCCCTCGCGCACCAATCCGAGGGCGGTGCCGGCGGCGAAGAAGAACGGCACACCGGCCCCGTCCAGCGCCCGTACCAGGTCTTCGATCGCCCGGCGGGCGCCGAGCCCGCCCAGCCGGGTGCGCACCACCCCGGCGGGTGGCCGCTTGCCGGCCAGGACCAGCTGCACCGCCTGCCGGTAGAGGTCGCAGGCGGCCGCGACCTCACCGGAGCGGGCGGCGGCGACGGTGAGTTGTCGCACCACGCGCACGAGGTCGTCGGCGCGGGCGGACTGCTGCCAGGTCGCCCACACCCGCGCGTACTGGGCCGGGTTGGCGCAGTGCATCGCCACCTGCCAGAGCACCTCTGGTGAGCGGGGGAACCGCTGCACCGCGGCGACCGCGGCCGCCTCCGCCTCGGCCTGCGGGCGCACCCGGTAGCTGAGCCGCACCACCTGCGCGGCCGCCGCCGTGGACGACGGCGCGAAGCGGGCGGCCCGCTCGGCGTAGTGCAGCGCGGTGTCGTACCGGCCGTGGAAGGTGTGCAGGTCGGCGTGGAGCACGTCGGCCGCGGCCGCGCCTGGGTGGCTGCGCGCCAACTCGGCCAGGGTCTTCTCCAGAATGTCGTCCACGCCGGCGCGCAGCAACGCCCGGGCGGCGACGACCGCGGTGGCCAACGGCCTGGTCGGCACCCGCCGCAGGTTGGCCACGTAGCGGCCCACGTCCTCCGGCGAGGCGTTCTCACTCAGATACTTCAGCGCCGCGTAGGTGCGCAGCCCACCGGGGGGCATCAGCCGGTAGACCGGACGGCGGGCGACGGCCCGCACCGCCGCCCGCTTGGTGCGTGACAGCATGGCTCTCCCGTTCATCCCGCCAGGGGTTGCGGCGACGCCGCCTGGTCTGTGAGCACCGCGCGCGCCTCGGCCAGGAACATGCCGGGGTGTCGTTCCGGCGGGGCGTCGCCTAGGTAGTAACCGCGCAGCTCGTGCCGGGTGGTGGCCAACGGGTCGGTGCGCAGCAGCTGCTCCAGCACGTCCGCCAGGTTCTCACCGTCGGAGCGGATGACGTAGGCGGCGCGGGACAGTGGGAAGGCTTCGGTCACCGCGTCACCGGCACCGGCCATGTCGGTGAGGGCGAACGGCTTGCCCGAGGCGAGGTAGTCGGAGGCGACGGCGGAGACGTCGCAGATCATCGCGTCGGAGGCGTTGATGTCCTCGACCAGTGAGCCGGTGCTGACCTGGTGTGGCCGGCCGGTGCGGTGGCGTTCGGCGGCGAGCAGGTCGGTCAGTCGGCGCAGCGTGGCGGCGGAGCGGCGGTCCCGGTACAGGTACGGGTGAGGACGGAGGATCACCGTCGCTCCCTGCGCGAGCAGTGCCCGCACGATGGTCTCTCCGATCGGCAGGGAGCAGTGGCGGGTGTCGGCGTGCCCGCCCCTCCAGGTGGGGGCGTAGAGCACCACCGGCTCGGCGACGTCGTGGATCGCACCGGCGGCGGGCCGCACGGAGGCGACCTGTGGCCGGCCGACCACCCGGAACTTCTCGGCGGGGATCCGCACCCCGTACCGGGCGAACCGGTCGATCGCCGCCCGGCCGGCGACGAAGATGCGGTCGTAGAGGGCGTTGACCGGGCTGGCGGTCACGGCCTTGTCGCTGTCGCCGTGGTAGAGCTGCACGTGGGTGAGCTGGCGGTAGCGCACGCAGTGCACGTTGTGCATGCCGTTGTTGACGTAGAAGGCCACGCGCAGGCTGGGCACCATCAGCGCGTCCAACGCTTCGAAGGATTCGTAGGCGATGACCGGTGCCTGGGTGAGGCGGGCCACCTCCGTCAGGTGGTGCGGATCGGGCATGGCGACGACGAACGGCTCGCCGATCTGTTCCAGGTACGGCAGCCACATCCGCAGCTGGTAGCCGCTGCCGGGCGGGGCACTGAAGTAGACCAGGAACGTGGGGGCGCTGGCGGTGAGTGCCTGGCTCAGCTGCTGTAGCTCCTGGCGGTGGCGGGTGCGTACCCGGTGCCGCGCGCTGAGCCCGACCATGGCGAACAGCACCGCCGCGGAGACCGGCAGCGCCACGGTCATCACCGCCGGCGCGCCGGCCCACCCGACCAGCCCGATCCAGAGCAGGGCGGCGGAGTCGGCGAGCCAGACCGCCCGGGCGGGACGCTCGACCGCGGTCGTCGAGGCCGCCGGGAGGTTGGCGGCCTGGTACCACGGCCGCGCCGCCCGCTGCAACAACGGCTCGGCGAGCACGAGCCCGAGCACGATCGCCCCGCTGATCGCGAGCACCCACGAGTCGGTCTCTCGGCCGGCGTAGCTGAGCGCGGTGGCGGCCACCAACACCCGGGCCGGCACTTCGGTGCCGAGCGGGCGTGGCTGGTGCGCCCACCACCCGGCGACGAGGGCAGCGCCGGCCATGAGCAGCCCTGCCGGGCTGGTCGACACCACCGACAGCAGCAGGCCGCCGGCTGCCAGGACGCTGGGCACCGACACCGGGCCGACGTGGGCGGGGACACCGCGGCTCAGCGATCCCACTCGCGCATCCTTATTGTTGACGTAACGGCGCTCGTTTCTTGGCGAGCCAGCGTACCCCGGGTAGCCCCGCAGGAGTGTCGGTGGCCCCTGGCAGGTACGCGGTCGACTGCTAATCTGTGGCGGCGTCGAATCGGGCGTGCAGGCACTGAGGAGCAGGAGGCCGGGTGGCGGCGAGTACGGTGTCGGTCTGGCAGTCCCGGCACGTGCTGCAGTTCCTGGTGCGGCGAGATCTCGCGATCAAGTACCAGCAGGCGTTCATGGGGTACCTGTGGTCCTTGATCGAGCCGCTGGCCATGGGTGGCATCTACTACTTCGTCTTCGAAGTGATGCGTGACTCGCGGGCGGGGCCTGAGGGGCCACCCTTCATCCTCTACTTGCTCTCCGGGATCTTCGCCTACATGTGGATCAACGGGGCGATGGGCGAGGCGACCGGGGCGCTCACGGGTCAGCGCAATCTCATCACGACGATGCGTGTGCCGCGGGAGGTCTTCCCGATCGCCAAGGTGATCGCCCGGTTCGCCGAGTTCGTAGCGGTCTTGCCGATCCTGTTGTTGGTCGCGGTGGCGACCGGCGCCACGTTCAGCTTGTGGATCTTCTCGATCCTGCTGGCGGTGGTCCTCCAGGCGATCTTCCTGACGGGAGTGGCGCTGCTGCTGTCGGCGATCAACGTGATGATGCGGGACGTGGAGCGCTTCATGCGGCTGATCCAGCGCATGATCTTCTACGGTTCGCCGATCATCTACGCGTTGACGTGGGTGGAGGAGGCGCTGCCCAGCTGGGCGATGGTGCTCTACACCGCCAACCCCATCGTCACGATCATCGAGTTGCACCACGCCGCGTGGTACCCGCAGGTGTTCCCCTCGCCTGGGCTGCTCGCTACCGCTACCGGGGGGTGTCTGCTCACCCTCTTGGTAGGTTGGCTCGTATTCCGCCGACTCGAGCCTGCGGTGCTCAAGGAGCTGTAGTGAGTGAGCCCATCATCGAGGCGAGGAACCTCGGCGTCGAGTTCGTACGCAACCGGCGCCGCAATCTGCGCCTGCGGGAGTTGGTGATCCACGGCTTCAAGCGGCGGGGAGTGCGGCAGGAAAAGTTCTGGCCGCTGCGGAACGTGTCGTTCAGCATCGATGCCGGCGAGACCGTCGGGATCATCGGTAAGAACGGCACGGGTAAGAGCACCCTGCTCAAGCTCATCGCGGGGGTGTTGCTGCCGGACGAGGGCTCGGTGACGGTGCGGGGCCGGGTCGCGCCGTTGATCCAGCTGTCAGCTGGCTTCTCCGGTGACCTCACCGGGCGTGAGAACCTGTTCCTCGTCGGCTCTCTGCACGGGCTCACCCAGAAGGAGATCAAGGCGAAGTTCGACGAGATCGTCGACTTCGCCGGTGACCAAGTGCGCAACGCGATCGATTCGCCGGTGCGGCATTACTCCTCCGGCATGAAGATCCGACTCGCGTTCTCTCTGGTGTCCCGGCTCCCCCACCCGATTCTTTTGGTGGACGAGGCGCTCGCCGTCGGGGACCGGGAGTTCAAGAAGAAGTGCTACAAGGTCATCGACGGATTGTTGGCGGAGGGCCGCACGCTGGTGCTGGTCTCTCACAGCCAGCCGCAGCTGACTCGTTTCTGCAAGCGGGGCATATACCTCGACCGCGGCCGTGTGGTGGTGGACGGCACTATTCAGGAGGCGTTGGACGCCTACAACGGGCCAGACCCGAAGCATGAGGTCGACGCGGACGACTAGCCCGGCTCCTTGTAACCATCCCGTCACAACCGGAACATGGTTCGTTTACCCGATGGCCCGTTGTCGTAACTGTGGAGAGAGTAGCTGCGCAAGGGGAGGCATCTACTACTAGGAGGTGACGGTGACCACCGTCGCGCTCAAGGATGTCACCAAGATCTTCCCCGATGGGACGGTCGCGGTCGACAACGTGAGCCTCGACGTCGCCGACGGTGAGTTCATGGTGTTGCTTGGCCCGTCCGGCTGCGGCAAGTCCACCATCCTTCGCATTGTCGCGGGATTGGAAGACCCCACCGCTGGCGCGGTGTTGCTCAACGGTGAACTCGCCAACGATCTGCCACCGCGTGAACGAGGCGTGGCCATGGTCTTCCAGGACTACGCGCTCTACCCACACATGAGCGTCGGGGAGAACATCGGATTCCCGCTCAAGTTGGCCGGGGTGGAGGAGAACCCGCGTAACGAGCGGATCGCCGACGTGGCTAGTGCTCTCGGTATCGGCGATGTGCTGCCACGGCGGCCACACCAGCTCTCGGGCGGACAGCGTCAGCGGGTTGCCATGGGGCGGGCGATCGTGCGACGCCCGGGACTATTCCTCATGGACGAGCCGCTATCGAACCTGGACAGCGGGCTGCGGGCGGAGTTGCGGGCGGAGATTTCGAGCTTGACCCGGGAACTCGGTGTCAGCACCATCTACGTCACGCACGACCAGGCGGAGGCGCTCACCATGGCCGACCGGGTGGCGATCCTCCGCAAGGGTGTGCTGCAAGACGTGGGGACGCCCACCGAGGTGTACAACCGGCCGGCCACTCTCTACGTCGCGGCGTTTTTGGGCTCGCCACGGATGAACCTGCTGGAGGCGAGCGTCTACGTCCACCTCGACCGTTACATCACCCTCAACTTGGGCGAGCAGGCTCTCTACCTGCCGTGGAACGACTACCGCGCCCGTGCGGTGGCCCACTACCACGGAGAGCGGATCGTCGTGGGCGTGCGGCCGGAGGCGCTGACACCAGTGGCGCCGGACACGCCAGGTGACGTGCTCAACGGGCGCATCCAGTTCTTGGAGCACCACGGTCACGAGACGCTGGCGTACCTCGACGTCGGTGCCACCGCCATCATGCTGGACGACATGGTGGCGGCGCCGCAGCCTCAGCAGAGCACCGGCCGGCTGCGTCGACTGTCCAACCTGGTGTCACGGTTCACCAACCGCGGACGCGCGGAGCAGGAGGAGGAGCAGCAGCAGCGGCCCTCCGAGCCGCAGAGTGTGCTGCACGACCCGCAGCACCAGCACCGGCCGGCGGAGCTGGCGGTGCGACTGGCGCCGTACCCGCAGATCTCTCCGGGGCAGACCCTCTCGATCGCGGTCAAGCTGGAGGCGCTGCACTTCTTCGACGACCGGGGCTTCCGGATCGACGTCGGTTGGCGTTAGTGGTGTGGGCGCCTGGTCGGCGCCCACACCCGCAACCATGAAATCAGCGTGGGATGGTAGCCGAGCGCACCGTCACCCCGGCCGACTCGTCGCCGACCGCGCGCTGGCGTGGCAGCGTCGCCTGAGGCGCGGCGCTAGAGCGGGACGCCACCCGGGTGGCCAACCAAAACCGGAGGATGAGCGCCGCCTCGAAGGCCACCAGTAGCGCCGCCGCCACCCCGGTCACCCACAGCAGGCCGTACCCGCCGGTGGCGGCGGCGGTGAGCGGGGCGACGATGAGCACCGCCATCTCGAACTCGATGCCGCTGACCAGGTTGAGCCGGATCCGGCGGC
>CAYTMR010000131.1:2832-9488 GCA_964438855.1 uncultured Micromonosporaceae bacterium | reverse complement strand
GGACCAGGTACTCGGTGGTGACCCCGAACCGGCCGCTGGCGATCTGCTTGACCGCGGAGCGACGCAGGGGGTCACGCAGCCGGTCGACGTCCTCGCCGCCCTCGCCGGTGTTGGACCGACCACCGAGCCGGTTCATCGCGATGGCGAGGGTCTCGTGCGCCTCCGCGGAGATCGCTCCGTACGAAATGGCGCCGGTGTGGAAGCGCTTGACGATCTCTTCGACGGGCTCAACTTCGTCCAGCGGTACTGGTGGACGCACCCCGGTGCGCAGCCGGAACAGACCCCGTAGCGAGCCGGCTCGGGCGGCGAGGTCGTCCACGGTGGCGGTGTAGCGCCGGAAGATGTCGTACTGCCGGCTACGCGTGGCGTGCTGAAGGAGGAAGACCGTCTCGGGATTGAACAGGTGCAGCTCACCGTCGCGGCGCCACTGGTACTCCCCTCCGGGCTCGAGTCGGTGGTGGGCGCGCTCGGCTGGGTTCACCGGCCAGGCACGGGCGTGGCGGGCCGCCACCTCGGCGTGGATCTCGGCCAGTCCGATGCCGCCGATCCGGCTCGGCGTGCCGGTGAAGTAGCGCTGGATCAGTTCGGGGCCGAGGCCGACCGCTTCGAACACCTGCGCCCCACGGTAGGACGAGATGGTGGAGATGCCCATCTTGGACATGATCTTCAGTACGCCCTTGCTGAGCGCCTTGACGTAGTTGCGGTTCGCGGTCGCGACGTCGACTCCGACCAGCTCACCAGTCCTGATCAGGTCCTCGATGGACTCGAAGGCGAGGTACGGGTTGACGGCTGCGGCGCCGTACCCGATGAGGCATGCGGCATGGTGCACCTCCCGGCAGTCGCCGGACTCCACCACGAGCGCCACCTGCGTGCGGGTCTGTTCACGCACCAAGTGCTGGTGTACGGCGGCGGTGAGCAGCAGCGATGGGATGGGGGCCAGGTCGGCGGTGGCGTCGCGGTCGGAGAGCACCAGGATGCGTACCCCGTCCTCGATCGCCTCGGACACGTTCCGGCAGATTTCGATCAGGCGTGCCTTGATCCCGTCGGCCCCGTCGCGCAACGGGTAGAGCCCGGAGACCCGTACCGCTGTGAACTCCGGACGGTCGCCGTCCTCGTTGATCGACAGGAGCGTGGTCAGCTCGCGGTTGTCGAGGATCGGGCAGGGCAAGACGATCTGGCGACAACTGGCGGGGCCAGGTTCGAGCAGGTTGCCTTGTGGCCCGATGGTGCTGGCGAGGCTGGTGACCAGCTCTTCTCGGATGGCGTCCAGCGGTGGGTTGGTGACCTGTGCGAAGAGTTGGTGGAAGTAGTCGTAGAGCAGCCGAGGGCGGGTGGACAGCGGTGAGACCGGTGTGTCGGTGCCCATCGAGCCGATGGGTTCTGCCCCGGTGCTCGCCATCGGAGCGATGAGGATCTTCAGCTCCTCCTCGGTCCAGCCGAAGGTCTGCTGTCGGCGCTGCAACGAGTCGCGCGGGGCGGTGGCGGGTTCCCGCTCGGGCAGCTCGGACAGGTGCACCAACCCGTCTCGGAGCCAGTCGCGGTAGGGGTGGGCGGCTGCCAGTTCGCGTTTGATGTCCTCGTCGTCGACGATTCGTCCGGCGGCAGTGTCGACCAGGAACATCCGGCCCGGGCGCAGCCGTCCCTTGGCCACTACCTGGGCGGGGTCCAGGTCCAGCACCCCGGCCTCGCTACCCAGTACGACCAGACCGTCGGCGGTGCGCCACCAACGTCCTGGGCGCAGGCCGTTGCGGTCGAGGACCGCACCGACCACGGTGCCGTCGGAGAACACCACGCTGGCCGGGCCGTCCCACGGCTCCATCAGACAGGCGTGGAACTGGTAGAACGCACGCTGAGCCGGGTCCATGTCCGGGTCGTTCTCCCACGCCTGCGGGATCATCATCAGTACCGCGTGGGGGAGGCTTCGCCCGGCGAGGTGCAGCAGCTCCAGCACCTCGTCGAAGTTGGCCGAGTCGGAAGCGTCCGAGTCGCAGATCGGCAGGACCCGACGGAGATCGCCGGGGATGGCGGGGCTGCGCAGCAACGCCTCCCTGGCCGCCATCCAGTTCTTGTTCCCCCGGATGGTGTTGAATTCTCCATTGTGGGCGATCAACCGGAAGGGCTGGGCCAACTGCCAGGACGGGAAGGTGTTGGTGGAGAAGCGGGAGTGCACCAGCGCGATCGCCGAGACGACTCTCTCGTCGCAGAGCTCCGGGTAGAAGGAGACGATCTGTTCGGGTGTCAGCATTCCCTTGTAGACGACCGTGCGACTGGACAGAGACGGGAAGTAGGCCGGCACGCCGCGCTGTCGGGTCTCGCGTTCGGTCTGCTTGCGTACGCACCACGCCACCCGCTCAAGGTCCAGACCCTTCAGCGGCGCGGGGTCGGACCGCTGGTGGGCCGCGAGGAAGACCTGCCGGATCCGTGGCCGGGCGGCCAGCGCGGTGGCGCCCAAGCCGGTGGGATCGGTAGGCACCTCACGCCAGCCGAGGATCTCGGCGCCTTCGCGCCTCGCGTACTTCTCCAGTACCCGCACCGCGCGCTGCGCACCTGCCTCGTCATCGGGCAGGAAGACCAGACCGGTGGCGTACTGCCCGGCTGGTGGGAGCTCGACGTCGACCACGTGCCGGTAGAAGGCATCCGGGATCTGCAGCAGAATGCCGGCCCCGTCGCCGGTGTCGGGTTCCGCCCCTCGCGCGCCGCGGTGGTCGAGCCGCTGCAACGCCGCTAGCCCCCGAGCCACCACCTGGTGGCTGCGGCGACCGTACAGGTCCGCGACGAACGCCACACCGCAGGCGTCGTGCTCGTGGACGGGATCGTAGAGTCCTTGCCGGAACTGTGCCACGGGCCCTCCTTCGACGTCTCGTGTGGTGGTGCTGGACAGCGGGACGTCGTTGGCCCAAAGAGCGCAACTTAAGCGAGATTAAGTAGCTGTCCGAGTGTACGCGATGGGTGGGGAGGGTTCGCCAGTACCCGGCAAATAACGATTAGTCTCGTTACTCAGGTAGCTCCCAGGCCGCGGCCACGGCGGCGGCCTGGTCTCGACGCCGCGCCTGCACCAAGCCGAACCCGGCCAACCTGCTCCTCCCGCCCAGCCGATCGGTGCTGCGGCGCACCTGCGCCACCCGCGGTCGACGGAGCCGGTCGTAGGACGCGATCGCCGCGGCCAGCTCCGGACCGGGCGTCGCATCGCGCGCCACCGCGACCAGCGTGGCCGCGTCCTCTAGGGCGAGGCAGGCCCCCGGTCCCAGGACGTCGGCGATGGCGTGGCCGGCGTCTCCCAGCAGGACGAAACCGCCGGTTCCGGCGGGGATGCCGTAGCGGTGAGGCTCAGGCCGTAGGGTGCGCAGCTCCTGCTGCACGAGGTCCTCCGGCTCGGTGGCGTCCAGTAAGGCCCCGATCGGCGAGTGCCAGTCCTCGAACCACCGCCGCAGTAGTGCCAGCTGCGTCGCGCGTGGCTCCGGGCGGGGAGCCCCGGGGGCGGTGGCACACCAGTAGACACCGCCGCGGCCGGAGGTACCGGTAGCGGTGCGCTCGCCAAGCAAAGCGGTGAAGAACTGGTAGCCGTCGCCGCCGTAGGTCTGCCCACCAATGACCATCTCCGGGGGCAGGTCGGCCAACAGACGCAACGCCCGGTACCACGGGATGACGGCGCGCCAGGCGGTCGCACCGGCCGAGGTCACGGTGGCCGTCGGCGCCACCGTGGCGCGTACCGTGCTGTCCACGCCGTCGGCCACCACCACCAGGTCGGCCTCCCACGTGGTGCGACCGTCGCTGACCCCGGGGCGGTCGGCGCCGGCGACGGTGCGTCGCACCTGCACCCCGGTACGGACCTCCACCTGCTCCCCCAGCCCTGCGACCAGGGCGTCATGGAGATCCTGTGCGTGGACCACCAGTGGCGGGCCCCACCGTGTGGAAGCTCTGGGCTGCACCAGCCACTGTCCGTCGGGGCGCCGCACACCGTGATCCGGCACCGCCGTGGCGATGGCGTCGAGGCCCGCGTCGAGTTGCAGCGCGCGGAGCGCCCGCACCCCGCCCGGCCACAGCAGCAGGGCAGTCGGCTCAGCCCGAAGTCGATCGCCCTGCTCCAGCAGAGTCACCCGCCAACCGGTCCGGGCCAGGGCCCCGGCGGCGGCGAGCCCTCCGATACCCGCCCCCACAACGACCGCGGACCGCATGGATCAGTCTCGTTCGCCGGTGGAGGAGGGAGCCTGATCGCGGTGGCGTCCACCCGAGGCGTCCGCGCCGGCGTCACCGGACACGTCCGCTGCGCCGGCGAGGTCGCTGGGATCCGGCTCGGAGTCACCGTCGCCGGAGTTCGTCCCGGCCTGCGTACGCTGGTACTCGGCGAACTCTGCCGCGCTCACCATCCGGTAGCCACGCTGGCCGTCCCCCAGCGGCACCACGAAAGTCTGACCGCCGCGGACCCGTAGCAGGTAGGCGACCGCTGCGGCGAAGAGCACCAGCGATACCCAGACGTTGACCCGCAACCCGAAGATTTCGTTGGCGTCGTCCATCCGCAGCAGCTCGATCCAGGTGCGCCCCGCGGTGTACCCGGCGACGTAGAGCGCGAACAGGCGGCCACGGCCCAGGTCGAGGCGCTTGCCCACCTGCCAGACAAGAACGGCCACTGCGACGTTCCACAGCAGCTCGTACAGGAACGTCGGATGGTAGGTGACACCTTCGGTGAAGTTGACCGGGATCGGCTCGCCGGCCGCGTCGGTTCTCGCCCGGCCACCAGCCATCTCCCATACCTGCAGGCCCCACGGGAGGTCGGTCGGTTTGCCGTAGAGCTCGTTGTTGAACCAGTTGCCGAGCCGGCCGACGGCTTGGGCGAGCGGAAGGCCCACCGCTGCCGCGTCCATCACCATCACGAACGGCAGCCGCATCTGCCGACAGGCGATCCAGGCGCCGAGCGCACCACCGGCGACCCCGCCCCAGATTCCCAGGCCCCCTTCCCAGATGTAGAGGGCCCGGATCGGATCCCCGCCGGATCCGAAGTACGCCTGCGGCGAGGTGATCACGTGGTAGATCCGCGCGCCGATGACGCCGAAGGGCACCGCCCACACGGCGATGTCGAGCACGGTGTTGGGCTGGACTCCGCGCTGGCGCAGCCGAAGCTCCGTCACGATGCAGGCGATGACGATGCCGAGGACGATGAACAGCGCGTACGCCCGGATCGGCAGCGGGCCCACCTCCCACACGGCGGTGGTGGGGCTAGGAATTGCGGCGAGTGTCACGGGACTCCACGCTACCGTCCGCAGGCCCGACCGTGGTGCCCACCCCGGCGGAGAACTAGCCCTTCTGGCGACGAACCGGGACTAATCCGTCGCGGCGGACCGCACTCCCTGGGCGAGATCGGCCACGAGTGCGTCGAGCGCCGCCAGGCCGGCTGCCTCGTTCGGAGCGTCGAGCATGCAGCTGACCAAAGCGCTGCCCACGATCACCGCGTCGGCGTAGCCGGCGACCTCAGCGGCTTGGGCGCCGTCGCGTACCCCGAGCCCCACGCCCACCGGTATGGCGGAACCGGTGGCGCGCACCCGCGCCACGAGTTTAGGGGCGACGTCGGAGGTCTTCTCACGGGCGCCGGTCACACCCATCACCGCGGTGGCGTAGACGAAACCGCGGCAGTGATTTACGGTCATCGCGATCCTGGCGTCGGTCGACGAGGGCGAGACCAGGAAGACCCGGTCCAGATTGTGCGCGTCGGAGGCGGCCAGCCACTCCTGCGCCTCGTCCGGGATCAGATCCGGGGTGATCAGCCCTGATCCGCCCGCCGCGGCCAGGTCCCTGGCGAAGGCGGCCACTCCGCCCGCAGGGGCACCGCCGCGGTAGCGCTCGACCGGGTTCCAGTAGGTCATCACGGTCACCGGCACTCCTGCGTCGGCGACCGCCTCCACCGTGCGCAGCACGTCGGCGGTGCGCACTCCGGCAGCGAGCGCCTGCTCGGTGGCCCGTTGGATCACCGGCCCGTCCATGACCGGGTCCGAGTAGGGCAGGCCGAGCTCGACCACGTCGACCCCGGCGGCGACCATGGTCCGGATCGCGTCGATCGCGGCGGGCACGCTGGGGAACCCGGCGGGATAGTAACCAACCAGTGTGGCGCGGCCCTCCGCCCGCGCCTTCTCGAACGCCGGTGCGACGCTCATCGCTCCTCCGCCTGTTCCAGCATGCCGAACCACCGCCCGGCGGTCTCGACGTCCTTGTCGCCTCGGCCAGAGAGGGTCACCACGATCGTCGGCTGGCGGCCAAGTTCGGCAGCGAGCTTTGGCGCCTCCCGCAGAGCGCCGGCGAGGGCGTGCGCACTCTCGATCGCGGGGATGATGCCTTCGGTACGGCACAGCCGGGCGAACGCGTCCATCGCCTCGGTGTCGGTGACCGGTTGGTAGATCGCCCGTCCGGTCTGGTGCAGCCAGGCGTGCTCCGGCCCGACCGCGGGGTAGTCCAAGCCGGCGGAGATGGAGTGCGACTCCAACGTCTGACCGTCCTCGTCCTGCAGCACGAACGTGCGGGCCCCGTGCAGGACCCCGGAGGAGCCGCCGGTGATGCTGGCCGCGTGGCGACCGGTGGCCACCCCGTCACCACCGGCTTCGAATCCGTACAGTCGCACCGTCGGGTCGTCGAGGTCAGCTACCGCTTCGAGGTAATCGACTATGCGT
>CAYTMR010000131.1:0-2822 GCA_964438855.1 uncultured Micromonosporaceae bacterium | reverse complement strand
GGAAGGCGTGGAACGCACCGATCGCGTTGGAGCCGCCGCCCACGCAGGCGGTGACCGCGTCGGGTAGCGCCCCGGTCAGCTCCAGGCACTGCGCGCGGGCTTCCACGCCGATGCTGCGGACGAAGTCGCGCACCATGGCGGGGAATGGGTGAGGGCCGGTAGCACTGCCAAGCAGGTAGTGGGTCTGGTCGACGGTGCTGACCCAGTCACGCAGCGCCTCGTTGATGGCATCCTTGAGGGTGCGTGAGCCATTGGTCACCGGCACCACGGTGGCACCCAGCATCCGCATCCGCGCCACGTTCAACGCCTGCCGGCGGGTGTCCACTTCGCCCATGTAGACCACGCACTCCAGGCCCAGGTAGGCGGCTGCGGTGGCTGTAGCGACACCGTGCTGACCCGCGCCGGTCTCCGCGATCACGCGGGTCTTGCCCATGCGCCGGGTCAACAGTGCCTGGCCGAGCACATTGCGGATCTTGTGGGCCCCGGTGTGGTTGAGGTCCTCCCGCTTGAGCAGGATCCGAGCACCGACCTCGGCTGACAGCCGCCGGGCCTCGTACAGCGGCGACGGGCAGCCGGCGTAGTCGCGCAGCATCTGGGAGAACTCGCGCTGGAACTCCGGATCCTGCATCGCCTCCCGATACGCCGCCTCCAACTGGTCGAGCGCGGCGATGAGCGCCTCGGGAACGAAACGGCCACCGAACGGGCCGAAATGCCCAAAGGCGTCCGGTTGGGAGCTGCTGCCGGCGGGTGTCTCCACGGTGGTCATCGCACTGGCCTCGGAGTGGCGGGGTGGCTACCTGCGGTGACCAGTTCGGCGACCGCGTCCCGTGGGCTCTTCTTCGTCACGAGGCCCTCGCCGACCAGTACCGCGTCGGCACCGGCCGCCGCGTAGCGGATCAGGTCGTGCGGCCCGCGGACACCGGACTCGGCGACCTTGACCACGTCGTTGGGGAGCCCGGGCGCGACGCGTTCGAAGACACCTCGGTCGACCTCCATGGTGCGCAGGTTGCGGGCGTTGACGCCGATCACCTTGGCGCCGGCCTCCAGTGCGCGATCGGCCTCCTCCTCGTCGTGCACCTCGATCAGAGCGGTCATCCCGAGTGACTCGATCCGTTCCCGCAAGCCGATCAGCACCTGCTGCTCCAGCGCGGCGACGATCAACAGCACCAGGTCGGCCCCGTACGCCCGGGCTTCGTGGACCTGGTAGCTGGAGACGATGAAGTCCTTCCGCAGCAGCGGTACGTCCACCGCTGCTCGGACCGCGGCCAGATCGTCGAGCGACCCACCGAAGTATCGCGGCTCTGTGAGCACGCTCACACAGCGGGCGCCGCCGGCCTCGTACTCGGTGGCGAGCGCCGCCGGATCGGCGATCTCCGCCAGCGGTCCCCGAGACGGCGAGGCGCGCTTGACCTCGGCGATGACCCCTACGCCAGGACCGCGCAGCGCGCGATAGGCGTCCCTGGGGGGTGGGGCGGCCGCCGCGCGCTCCTTGACCGCGGCGAGCGGTACACGCCGCTGGCGAGCCTCTACGTCCTCGCGCACCGCAGCGACGATCTCATCGAGCACACCCACTGGCCGCGGGCCCGTATGCCGAGGTGTTACCAAGAGACTCCCCTCTCTGGGTGCCATTGCGCCGATGCTAGGCCGACCAGTCTGGCGGCCTGTGCGGGGGTATGGCGCATTTCACCGACGAGGTTGAGGCATAATGCCACGCCACGTGCTAATGGTGCGCCGGGCGGATCTCATGCGGTCGGATCCTCGCCCCGGTCGAGGGCGTCCCACAGCTGGTCGGGCCGTTTCGCGGCGCCGCTGGCGGTTGGCTCGGCCCGCCGGTCGTAGCGGGCGCCGAGCGCTGGCCAGTCCGAGGCGCGCACCACGCTCACCGCAGCCGCGCCGGCCACGAGGAGGCCACCGGCACCGGCTACGAGCGGCCAGCCCCAGGCCGCCCCGGCCACGGTCGTCGCCCACCCACAGCCCGCGAGCGCCGCACCGCCGGTCAGGACCAGCAGCCCGCCCACCAGACGACGCAGCCATCCGCGCACCGCGACGGTGGCACCCGCGCCCGCCAGCGCCATCCACCCGGCCGCCGACAACCAGGGCAGCAGGTCGCCGCCGGTCCGGCCGCGGGTTGGCAGCGGCGCCGCCGTCGCCACCGCGAGCCACTCCCGGCCAGCGGCGACGAGCATCAGGACCGCGCCCACGGCGATCGCACCCACCGCGAGCGTCATCTGTCTGCCCGGAGTGCCCATGCCCCTCCCTATCTGGCGGGGCGGAGGGTCTCCGCGGCGGCGATCGCGGCCAACACCGTCGCCGCCTTGTTGCGGGATTCCGCCTCCTCAGCCGCGGGATCGGAGTCGGCCACGACCCCGGCGCCGGCCTGCACGTACGCCCGACCCTCGCGCATCAGCGCGGTGCGGATCGCGATCGCCATGTCCATCTCACCGCCGGTGCCGAAGTAGCCGACGGTACCGCCGTAGAGGCCGCGGCGGGTCGGCTCCAACTCCTCGATGATCTCCATGGCGCGTACCTTCGGGGCCCCGGTGAGCGTGCCGGCGGGGAAGGTCGCCACCAGCGCGTCGAAGGCCGCGCACTCCGGCCGGAGCTCTCCCACGACGGTGGAGACGATGTGCACCACGTGGCTGTAGCGCTCGATGGTGGCGAACTCGGACACCTCGACCGTGCCTGACCGGCACACCCGTCCGAGATCGTTGCGGGCCAGGTCGACGAGCATGACGTGTTCGGCGCGCTCCTTGGGGTCGGCGATGAGTTCGGCGGCCAGGCGCGCGTCCTCCTCCGGCGTGGCGCCCCGCGGGCGGGTGCCG
>CAYTMR010000130.1:4579-9540 GCA_964438855.1 uncultured Micromonosporaceae bacterium | reverse complement strand
CGCCACCATCGCCAGCGCGATCCCGGTGTTGCCGCTGGTCGGCTCCACGATCGTGCCGCCGGGGCGCAGGACACCGGCGCCCTCGGCGGCCCGCACCATCCACAGCGCGGCCCGGTCCTTGACCGAGCCGGTGGGGTTGCGGTCCTCGAGCTTGGCCCACAGCCGCACCGGCGGGGCGCCCGGCGGTACCGGGGGCGCCAGTCGCGGCAGCCCCACCAGCGGCGTCCCACCGCAGGCGTCCAGCAAGGACTCGTACCGCATGACGCGCTTAGCGGTCGCCGCCGGCCACCGCCGGAAGGATGGTCACGGTGTCACCGTCGGAGAGCTTCGCTTCCAGCGCACCGAGGAAACGCACGTCTTCATCATTGATGTAGATGTTGACGAACCGGTGCAGCGTGCCATCCTCGGTCACCAACCGGCCACGTAGTCCAGGGTGGCGGGTGTCGAGGTCGGCGAGCAGGTCTGCGAGGGTCTCACCGCTGCCCTCCACCGACTTGGCACCGCCGGTGTAGGAGCGGAGGATCGTGGGGATACGAACATCTACGGACATAAGGCATCTACTCCTGATCAGGTATGGCACTCGGGACGGTGGTCGGGTGGCCTAGCTCAACCCTGACACTCGTAGTCGATCGTCGTCGGGTTGTGCCCGAACTTGTAGGACTGCACCGCCGTGCCGTCCACGGTGGCGCCCACGACCTGCACCGGCTCCTCGGTGACCACGCCGTCCACAATCCGGAACGATCGGACCTCGGTGACGTCCGGATCACGAGTGGAGACCAGCAGGTAGTGGGCTCCGGGCTCCGCAGCGAGGTTGACATCCGTGCGGGAGGGGTAAGCCTCGGTGGCGGTGTGCGAGTGGTAGATGACGATCGGCTCCTCGCCCCGATCCTCCATCTCGCGCCAGACCCGCACCTGCTCCATCGAGTCGAACCGGTAGAAGGTGGGCGACCGCTCCGCGTTCACCATCGGAATGTGACGGGTGGGGGTGTCAGACCCGGCAGGGCCCGCGACCACGCCACACGCCTCGTCCGGGTGATCCCGGCGGGCGTGCGCGACGATCGCCTCGAGGATCTCCCGGCGTATCCGCAGCACGAGTCATAGGCTACCCCGTCCCTAGCACGGGGTGTTCTCCCGGTTTTCGCTTCGACGTTTCCAGTCCTCGATGGTGACCGTCGTCTCACCGGAACCCGTACCCGCGGCGGGGATCCATGCCTCCACGGTGATGACGAAGTCATGCTCCATCTGCCGGAACTTGCCCGGAGGCTTCTGGTTGCTCCAAAACAGGTAGGTCTCCCCACAATCGCCCGACCGCCGATGCGGTGTGTTGTACATCACCTGGTGGAGGATCGCGGTGAACGAGATGTGGACCGTGCCGTCAGCCAGTGGCACGGGGTCGGTCATCACCTCCCCCACCCGCATCTCGTGCTCGAGCGAGACCCGGTCCAGATCCCCATCGAAGATGTGGTCCTCGGCGAACTCGTAGAGGGTGCCGAAGTCGTAACGGAGGGTAAGAAGGCCGTCGTCACCCACCTCCCCGCTCACCTCCACTCGTCGCAGCCACTGCACGTAGCGCTCCGGCAGGGTCTGCGGGTCCACCGCCAGCTGCGGTACCGGCGCCAGCCAGCCGTCGTAATCGAGCGACGGGGCCGGTAGCACCCCCTCCTCCGCCCAGTTGAACGCGGTCATCAGCCACGGCTCACTGGCGGCCTGGCGCTCGAACCGCACGAATATCGATATCGCACCATCATCGTGCACAAGTCGCCCGGACCCCACGAACCACGCCGGGTACCGATACTGGCCCCGCGGTACCCCCACGACAGCCTGGTCCAGCCTCGCGTCACCGAACGCGTCGTCGTCCTCCACCATGCCCTCGAACTGGTCCCAGGCGACGCCGGTGACGTGAGTCTCGATGCCCGCCAACGCTTCGGCGGTGGTGTCCGCGAAGATGATCTGTGCCTGTTCGGGGTTGATCACCTCGGTGAGCGCCTGGACCGGGTCCGGGTCGACCACCGCGACGGCCAGACCGGTCCCGAACACCACGACGGCTGCCCCGGCGCCGCTCACTAGGGCGTTCAGCTTGGCGACGAGGGCGGCCTGACCACCCGTCACCGCCTGGCTGGCAGCCGGCAGCGCACCGCCGAACCCCGCACCAGCGGACCCGATCGCGCCACCGCCTCCGAGACCACCGAAGCCAGCGGTGCCGGCTCCGGCTGCGGTCAGGGGCCCGGCGGTGGCGTAGCCCGCCGCCATCGCACCGATCGCACCATGGGCGGTGACCGCCGCGGTGAGCGCGGCCCGTCCGGCCCAGTCCGGTCCCCACTGCCTGGCCGCGGCGTCGCGGAGCTCCGCGTCGAACTGCGCGGCCGACTGCGGACGCCCGCGCGGGTCCGGCGACAGCGCCCGGGCCACCACCTCCCCCAGTGGCGCCGGCAGCGGGGGCCGCTGCGCTGGCACGGGCACCTGGCCGGTGAGAAGCTCGGCGAGGACGACTCCGCAGGCCCACAGATCCGACCGCCCGTCGATCACCTGCCCGGCGAGCTGCTCCGGGCTCGCGTACGGGGGAGTTCCTTCCACCGCCGCCGGGTGCTCCATGCCCACACACGCCAGCTCGAAGCTGGTCAGGCGCACCCGGCCCCCGCGGTCGAGGAAGATCGTCTCCGGCCGGACGTCCCGGTGCACGAACCCGCGCCGGTGCAGCTCCGCCAGGCCGGCGAGCACCTCCCGCACCACCGTCACCGCCTGAGGACCGCTGAGCCCTCCACCGCTGCTCATCAGCTCTCGCAGTGACACACCGTCGATCTCGTCGAAGATCAGCACCGGTGGGCCGAGACCGTGGACCGTCTCCCGCAGCCGAATCACGTTCGGGTGGTCGAGATCAGCGAGCAGCGCTGCTTCGCGCTCCAACCGCATCCGCGTGAGCGGTTCTCCCGCCCGCTCCGGCAGCGCGACCTTCACCAACGCTCGCAGTGGCGCACCGGTCGGATACCCGAGGGTCGGCTGGCTCGGCACCGACGGTACCCGGCTGGCCCGAAAGAGCGTCGCGACGTGGGTACGCGCCGCCGGCGCCTCCAACTGGTAGCCGGCCACCACCTCGGCCGGCGTCGACGCGGACACCCCGGTCGAGGTGCCCCACCGCGGTCGGGTCAGTGGCAACGACGCGGCTAGGGCCAGGCCCAGCACCGATATCCACCATGGCGGTGTTCCGAAGGGATCCACCACGCCTGCTTCGTGCAGCACCACCGCCAGCGCCGCACCGGCGAGCAGGCCCCATGGCGACGCGAGGAGGAACCGGCGCCACCATCCGCCCCGGCGGCCGCGCGCCACAACTACCACGAGCGCTCCGAACACAGCTGTCGATCCGGCGCTCAGCCGCCCTAGCCAGGTGGACCACACACTACGGTCCATGCTCACCACCGGTGTGGCGGTGCACGGCCCGGCGGTGACCACCAACCCCACCGTGCGGGTGACGGAGCCGAGGTACGGCAGCACGTCGCTGGAAACGTATCGGTTTCCGTCGCCATCCAGCATGGAGAGCGCCACTTCCCGACCCGCCACCGACATCGTGACTGTCACGTCCGCCAGCGGCTCGCTCGCGTCCACCACGAGCATCGGCTGGTCTCCCTCGGACACGACCCAGTCGCTGCGGGTCAGGTCCACCCCGGTCAGCCGTCGGGTGTCCTGTGCGGTCAGTCGGCGCCGTGCTTCGTCGACGTCCTCCCCTGCCGGGACCGCATAGCCGGTCACCGTGCAGGCGGATGCGGTGGCCGCGGTGTCCTCACCGTCAGGCGGCTGGGCGGCGGCCGGTTCTCCCACCGACGTAGCCAGGAGAACCCCGGAGATCACCAGCAGCACTCCGGTACCGGCGAGCATGGACCGGACCCGGGGGGCGTAGGCCATGGCGCGCTGCCTTCCGTGGGCTTGCGTGACGAACCAGTGTGATTGTGCCAACTGCGGTCACGCGTCCCCCCCCGCGTGGGACCCCGTCGCGAGGTGACCACGACGATCCCCTCCACGCTCCAGCCCGGTGAGGGGGTCAGTCGCCGCCCTCCCGCACCGCGGCCCGGATCGCATCTCGGATCCGGTCGGCGATCGCCAGCGGGGCACCGACCAGCACATTGGCCGTGGCCGACTCGAGCCCTGGGTGCGGGCGGGTGGGCGCGACCTTCTGTGCCGCCACCAGCGCGGAGGCCAGCCGAGCCCGGGTCTTCGGTGCCACGCGCGCGTGCAGGTACGGAAACTCGTAGCGCTCCTCCCGCTTGGCGTGGGTGAGCACCGCTTCCCGAAGAGCGCCGAACCGGATCGGAAACTCCGGGTCGTCGGTGCCACGCTCGCAGAGGTCCACCAACATCTGTTTGGCTTCCCGCTCCTCCGCCAACCGAGCGTCGATCACCTCGTCGCCACTCGGCATCTCGCCGCGGCTCAGCGGATGCACCAGTTCCTCCTCCGCTGTCTCGTGGACCGACAGCAGGCGCACGAGTTCTTCGAACAGGTGTCGCCGGGTCTCGCCCTCCGCGTCGATGATCTGCTCGAAAAGCCGCTCGATCTCGGCGTGCTGAGCGAGCAGCACGTCGATGACATCCTGGTCAGCCACGGGCGGTCTCCTTCTCCCGCAACGACCGCACGGGGTGCGGCCCCTCCACTTCGATCCGGTACTCGTGACCGAACTCGTCGCGGTGCATGTCGATCACCCGCTCGCTGGGTGGCTTCCCGCCCGCGTTGATCCGTTGCTGCATCTGCTGGAAGCGCTCGTGCGCATCCCGTACGTACCCCGCGCCGAGGGTGGTGAGATCCATCTGCGTCGCCAGCAGGTGGCGGATGTACTCCCGGTTGGGCTCGAACGTCACTGGCTCCGGCAACGCCGGCGGCAGCAACTCCTCCGGCTCCCGCCCGTCGTGGCGCCGCAGGAGGTCGCAGGCGGTCTGGAGGTGAGCCAGCTCCATGTTGAGGTGGAGCTCCCAGAT
>CAYTMR010000130.1:0-4567 GCA_964438855.1 uncultured Micromonosporaceae bacterium | reverse complement strand
CTCCTGCTGCAGGAAGGAGTAGTACAGATAGCACTCGTTGTACTCGTGGTTGACCAGCATCTCCCACCACGTCTCACCGGGGTCGAGCAGCGACTCGTAGTGGGTGACGTGCTCCTGTTCGATCAGTGCGATCTCCTGGTAGAGCTGGCGAGCGATCGGCTCCATGTACTGGGGGCCCACGTTCATGTAGAAGTTCATGGTCTGCTGCTCAGTCGAGGTGATGGTCAGCGCGTGCAGCTTGGACAATGGATCGACCGTGCTCCGGTCGTAGGGGTCACGCACGTTGTCGAATGGATCGCGGTGCTGGACGATCGTGGGTCGGCCCGGCATGACCTCGGTGAGCTGGTCGACCACCTTCTCCGCCTTGCGTCGTTCGACCAGCTCGAACAGATTGGCATACCGGTAGAGGTGGTCGAAGTCCTCCAACACCCCGAATTCGTAGGCCTGCCGCAGGTACGGGTCCGGTTCCATCCTGGCCACCCAGGCGGTCAGATCGGTGGCGACCTGCTCGTAGGCGATCGCCGTCTCCAGAGCGCTGGGAGTACCGGGCAGCAGCCAGTTCACCACCCGTTGCTGCTGGGCCTCGAGGTACCCGAGGTAGGCAAGCTGGCGACGCACCTCGGGGTCCGGGCAGTGTCGTAGGAAGTGATGGTCGAAGAAGACCGCTTCGACCTCGATGCCGTTCATCGTGATGATCCGGCATCGGGTGTATGGATCGGCGAGGTCAGGGTCGATCGGCGCGACGTCGAGCTCGCGCCAGTTGCGGATCTGGCGATCCAGGGGTATGCCCTGGTGCTCCAGCGGGTTGAACACGTGTGCTCCCTCGTGACAGCGGCGGGGTGGCGTGGACGGGCGCCGGCGGCACCGGCGATGTCGCCCTTTCCTTGTACCCCGCTTTTCGTGCCATTTCGGGAGAAATGGAAAGTAAAGCGCGATCACCTCTGCCAGCGGCCGACCCCGGCCCCCTGCGCGTACGACAGGTGACCGCCGAGGGACCCCCCGAGCCCCACCGCAGCGAGTCCGATCCACGCCCAGAAGCGACCCGCCGTGCGGTGGCCGCGCACCCGGCAGCGGTACGACGCGGCGTAGCTCAGGGTGGCGGCGAGGTTCGTCGCCGCGTGCACGGCGGCGACGCGCAGCTGGCGACGCTCCAGGTTCCGTGCGTCGACCAGGCCGGCCACCGCCGCCACCGGCGCGGTGAGAAGGCCGATGAGCACCAGCTTCTTGGCCGCCCGCTCCTGACCGGGAACGAGGTCCAGCACGGCCGCGGAGAGCCAGGCACCGATCGGCACCTGCACCAGCAGTGGGTGCATCGGGTGCCCCAACCAGCGCCCGGCGACAAACTCGGTGGCCCGCCCCTCCGGCAGCATGCGCCGGGCGCGCTCCTGCATCGCGACGGCCGGCCCGTCCACCCGCTCGAACGACTCGACCGCCTCGAAGCCACGGCGTACGACGTGGGTATCCATGGCTGTGCCCTACCCTGGAGGGGACGAGCGAAACGGTTACGGACTAGGACGTCAACGCCTCCAGCAGCGACTCCTGCAGATAGCCGAGGTACGCGTAGACGGTGAGCTGGAAGACTCGGGCGGAGGTGGGAGAACGCAGCACCGCCTCGTCCAACTCCCCTTCCAGGCTGGTCTCGTCGGTGATCTCCAATCGCACACCCAACGCCAGCCGGGCATCGTTGAGCGCCCGCAACCACGCCTCTGCCGACTCTGCGTCGAGCCTTACCTCGCCACCGCCATCAGCCGGCACGGTCGCAAGGATCGAGCCGGCCTGGTCGATCTTGGCAGTCTTCAGCTCGCCCTCGGTCAACCGCCGGTACTCCGCCGAGGTGTGAGGCTCGTTCGGATAGACGTCGGGGAAAAGGCGCTCCACTACCGGGTCGGAGCGGTCGAACCCGTCCGTCAGCAGGGCGACCACCTCCTCGGCGATCTTCCGGAGCAGCCGCGCCTCCTCCGGCGCGAACCGGGCTACGCAATGATCTCCCTCGCGCCGGAACATCGTCACGGGCGGTCGACCGTGGCCCACAAGCCGTGACCGTGCAACTGGGCGGCGTGGTACTCCATGCGCTCACGGGCGCCGCTGGCAACCACCGCTTTGCCCTTGTGGTGCACGTCGAGCATCAACTTCTCCGCCTTCTCACGGCTGTATCCGAACAATTTCTGGAACACCCAGGTTACGTAGGACATGAGGTTGATCGGATCGTTCCAGACGATCGTGACCCACGGCCGGTCCGAATCCCATGACTCGTCGATGTCCGGATCCTTGATGGGAGTGACCTGCGGAGCCGTCATGCCCCCAGCATGCCACGACGAAAGAGGCGCAGCGCCACTCGCCGAAGCTGGTTGAGTCCATGGCACGAGGCGCGAACTAGGCTGAGACTCGTGGGAACCGCGCTACGCACCGACCACTATGAGCTGACCATGGTCAGCGCCGCCCTGCGGGACGGGACCGCGGACCGGCACTGCGTGTTCGAGGTGTTCGCCCGCCGCCTCCCGCCGGGACGGCGCTACGGGGTGGTGGCGGGCACCGGGCGACTGCTCGAGGCCGTACTCGACTTCCGCTTCGTCCCCGAGGAGATCGACTTTCTGCTCGGTACCGGTGTGATCGACGCCGACACCGCCGCGTGGCTGTCGGCGTACCGGTTCACCGGCGACATCGACGGCTACGCCGAGGGGGAGCTCTTCTTTCCCGGCTCGCCGATCCTCACGGTCTCCGGCACGTTCGCCGAATGTGTGGTGCTGGAAACCTTGGTTCTCTCGATTCTCAATCACGACAGCGCGGTCGCCGCCGCCGCTGCGCGGATGGTCACCGCCGCCCGGGGGCGGACATTGATCGAAATGGGCTCCCGGCGGACCCACGAGGAAGCCGCGATCGCCGCTGCCCGCGCCGCCTACCTGGCGGGTTTCACGTCCACCTCCAACTTGGCGGCCGGGCGCCGCTACGGCATCCCGACCGCTGGCACTGCCGCCCATGCCTACACCCTGGTCCATGACGACGAGGCCGCCGCGTTCGCCGGCCAGATAGCAGCGCTGGGTAAGGGCACCACGCTGCTGGTCGACACGTACGACATCTCCGAAGGCATCCGTCGCGCCATCGCCGTGGCGGGGACGGACCTACGAGCCATCCGCATCGACTCCGGCGACCTCGCGGTGCTGGCGCAGCAATCCCGAGCCCTGCTCGACTCGCTCGGCGCCACTGAGACCAAGATCGTCGTTTCAGGCGATTTGGATGAGTACGCCATCGCCGCGCTCGCCGCCGAGCCGGTCGACGCCTACGGAGTGGGCACGTCGGTGGTGACGGGCTCCGGCGCCCCCGCTGCTGACCTGGTCTACAAGCTGGTGGAGGTCGACGGACGCCCGGTGATGAAGCGGTCGACGCACAAGGCGACGGTGGGCGGACGTAAGACCGCGGTGCGTCGCCACAAGCCGACCGGCACCGCTACCGAGGAGGTGGTCGTGGCGCAGGGCACGCCCGAACCAGCGCCGCACGACCGGGTACTCCAACGGCCATACCTGCGCCGAGGCGAGCTGGTCGGTGAACCGCCGACCCTGGCCGAGGCTCGAGAACGGGTACAGGCAGGGCTGGTCGCGATTCCGTGGGAAGGTCTCAAGCTGTCGGCCGGAGACCCGGCTATCCCGGTGACGGTCATAGGAGGTAGATCATGACCCGGGCACTCATCATCGTCGATGTACAGAACGACTTCTGTGAAGGTGGCTCGCTGGCGGTCGCCGGCGGAGCCAGCGTGGCCGAGGCCATCTCCCGGGCGCTGCGCGAACAGCCAGAACGATGGCAGCACGTCGTCGCCACCAAGGATTACCACATCGACCCGGGCGAGCACTTCCACGATGAGCCGGACTTCGTCCGGAGGTGGCCAGCTCACTGCCGGGCCGGAACCCCAGGCGCCGACTTCCACCCGAGCCTGGACACCGACCGGATCGAGGCGGTCTTCACCAAGGGTGAGTACTCCGCCGGATACTCCGGATTCGAAGGGACCACCGGGAGCATCAGCCTCGCCGCGTGGCTGCGGACGCACGACGTGACGGCGGTAGACGTGGTAGGGATCGCTACCGACCACTGTGTCCGCGCCACCGCGCTGGACGCGGCGCGGGAGGGATTCGACACGACCGTCCTGCTGGATCTCACCGCCGGAGTGTCGCCGGAGACCACCGAACGCGCCCTGGCAGAGCTGCGGGAGGCGGGAGTGGCGCTGGAAGGCTCACCCGTCGTCGCCGCGGGCTAGGCAACCGACGTATGCCGAGCGCGGGGCGGGCGCCGGTTCAGGCGCCCGCCCCGACGCGTTGCGTTGCCTGCTACGACTTCTTCGACTCTCCCCTGGTCTCCAGCGCTGGCGTGGTCGTCTGGGTGACCGCCAGGTGCGGGAACTTGGCGTCGAGCGCCGGGCGCTCCGAACGGATCCGCGGCATGCGGTCGAAGTTGCGAAGCGGCGGCGGGCAGGAGGTGGCCCACTCCAGCGAGGCACCGAAGCCCCAGGGGTCGTTCTCCTTCACCAGCGGCCCGGTGGTGTAGGACTTCCACACGTTGTAGATGAACACCAGGGTCG
>CAYTMR010000129.1:0-9585 GCA_964438855.1 uncultured Micromonosporaceae bacterium | reverse complement strand
TCGGGACGCGAGAGCGCCTCCACTCACGCTCGCAGATCGGTGGTTTCGCCTCCGCGCCGGCCCACGCGCTCGTAACATCGGGGGTGCCTCCCCACCACACCCCGCCACCAGCCGGACCCCGACCTCTCGGGGAGCCAGCCCATGACCTACCGCCGTCACTGGCTAGTGCGGTTCCTGCAGCCGATCTTGGTGGGTGTGACTGTGTTCATCGCCGCGGCTGTCGTGGGAATGTTGCTGGCGGGAGCCGTCCCGCCCCCACGCCCTGCCACTCCCGGCGACACTGTCTCGGCATCCAGGGTGACCAGCGAACCGGCGGCCACACCGGACGAGGAGCAACGCACCTTTGCCCGCTCACTGGTCGCCTCCGGCGCGGCTGGCCTCGTGCTCTCCATCACAGGCATGGTGATGGTGGCCCGCCGTCGACGGTTCTGGTAAGCCCGCCCGCGCATCCCGGTGGACCGCCGCGGCGATCAGGCGGCGTCAGACGGTTCGGGCTCCGGACTGGGGACGACTGCTGGGGGCGGAGACGGTTCCGGGCTCTCCTCCGGCGGGGACGGTGCGATGCTCGGCTGCGGCTCCGGCGACTCAGGAGCGGTCGGCGATGGCGCTGGACTGGGCGCCGGTCGGGGTGACGGCCCAGGACGCACCGGCGACGGCGCCGGTCGCTCGTCCTCGGTAGGCACGGCAGGCTGGGACGGGGTTGGGCTCACAGACTCCGACGGGCTGGCCGGTGGGGCGGCTGGCTCGGGGTCCCGACTCAAGGTACTGGCGATCAACCAGACTCCCACCCCGAGGACGCTGAGAAGAAGGATCGCCACCGCACCGATCAGCATGGGCATCCACCAGGTGCTGCCAGCCGGCGCCACGGTCCACTCCTCTGTCGGTGCGGCGGGCCCACCGGTGGGTACGGCCGCCCGACCTGACCAGGTCCCACGCGTGGTGTCGGGAGGCAGCGGTGCGGTCTGGTCCGGCTCCAGTGGTGTGGTGTCTTCCGGGAGCGGGGCGGTGTCCTGTGGGCCAGCCTCCAACGGCACGGTGTCCTCGGCTCGCCCAGGGTCGTCCTCCGGCCGGCTGGGGCCGGTCTCCCGCTCGTCGTCCTGCGCCATGGTCTCCTCCGTCCGGCGCTTGCGTCACCGCTCCAAGTGTGACCGGTACGTCCAGGTGGGTCGCGAGGCTGGGCCGGGGCCGCTACGCTGCCCCGCATGATCCGGCGTGGATGGGTGAAGGCGGCGGCGTTCGCTGCTGGCGGTGCGGCGGCGACCGGCGCGGCGCAACTAGGGCTCGCATACGGGCTCGGAGTCATCGACTGGCTGCCGGGCACCGGCGCCGCCCTGCCCGACGACGCCTGGAGATCCGGCCTCACCTGGGCGGTCTGGATCTCTGCGATGTCGGTGATCGCCGGAGCGGTCGCCGCTGACCGGCTGGTCAACGCCCCCCACCGACACGAGTCGACGACACCGCGCATCTGGTGGTGGCGGTTGGGCCTGACGCTCTGTGCTGGAGTCGGCGCCCTGCTCGCTGTGGCGCTCATCACGGTGCCGGCACGCGCGGTCCACCTCGCCAACGCCGCCGCTACGACAACCGTCGCCGCCGGGTATGCCGCGGCAGGACTCATCGCCGGAATGGTGCTGGCCCTCGTGGCGCTGGCCGCCCGAGCAGTGGCCGCCAACCTGATCGTGGGTTTCGTCTGGCTGTGGGGATTCGCCGTGGTCGCCGTGGTAGACCACGTCTTGGCGGGCACCGAAGGCGGCCAGGTGTCACCGGGGTTCTGGGACCTCAGCGCCACCGCACCGTGGTATCGCAGCGTCCTCCTGCCGGACGCCGCCCCGGTCCTCGCCGCAACACTGCTCTTCGGCGCGGTCGCTGCCCTGCCCGCGGTCAGGCGTGGGGATGGCCTGGTCGGGGTCGCGACCTCCGGTGTCGCTGCTCCGCTGCTACTCGCCGTCGCCTACCTGCTCACCCAGCCCACCCTGGCTGCGGCCGAACCGCTGCAACTGTCTCGTCAGCTGGTGGTGCCGTACGCGGTGCTGACTGGCCTGGCAGGTTCCCTGCTCGCGACGTACGCCCGTCCCCGGACCATCCCGCCGGCGACGAGTGCGCCGGCCGAGCCGGCCATGCCGAGCCCACGCCCGGCGCGTGACTCCTCCGACACCGCCGACACCGCGGCAGAGGCAGAGGCCGCCGAGGCCAGCTGACGCGGGTGCACGTCGACCGATCAGCCCGGGAACGGCCAGGTGTGCACCGGTTCCCCGCTCTGCTGGTACTCGAGGTAGCGCCGCACCATCTCCCGTAGCGCTGCCGGCCGGTCGAGCCCACGCGCCTCCGCCGCCCGCACCGTCTCGACCTGCCACGACGCGCCGTTGCGTCGACTGGCGCAGCGGCGCTCGATGATGCCGAGGAACCGGTCCCGCAGGGAAGGGTCGACGCCGTATCGGTCGAGCCCTTCGTGTGCCATGGGTAGCAGGCGCTCGAGGACGAGTCGGGTGGCGGGAATCTCGCCGTACTGGGGCCAGAACAGTGAGGCGCGAATGCCGCGGCGGGCGGCGGTGTGGAAGTTCTCCTCGGCCGCGGCGAACGTGAGTCGACTCCACACCGGACGTTCCTCCTCGGCCAACCGCCGCGTGAGACCAAAGTAGAACGCTCCGTTGGCGAGCAGATCCGCCACCGTCGGACCAGACGGCAGCACCCGGTTCTCCACCCGCAGGTGTGGACGCCCGTTCATGACGTCGTAGACCGGGCGGTTCCAGCGGTAGATGGTGCCGTTGTGCAGTCGCAGCTCGCCCAACCGCGGCACCCCGCCAGCGTTGAGGACGTCGACTGGGTCCTCCTCTTCACAGATGGGAAGCAGTGGAGGGAAGTAGCGGACGTTCTCCTGAAACAGGTCGAGGATGGAGCTGATCCAACGCTCACCGAACCACGCTCGCGGACGCACCCCTTGCGCCCGCAGCTCCTCCGGTCGCGTGTCGGTGGACTGCTCGAACAGCACGATCCGGGTCTCATCCCAGAGCCGGCGGCCGAACAGGAAAGGCGAGTTGGCCCCGAGCGCGACCTGGACCCCGGCGATCGCCTGCGACGCGTTCCAGTAGGCGGCGAAGGATTCGGGGGCCACCTGTAGGTGGAACTGGACGCTGGTACCGGCCGCCTCCGGTGCGATGGAATCGGTCGTGACCCGCAGCCGCTCCGGCCCGCGGATGTCGAGCGACACGTGCTCCGTGCGAGAGTTCAGGATCTGCTCGTTGAGCAGTCGGTAACGCGGGTTGGGTGAGAGGCTGTCGACTACCGCGCGGTCGGCGGTGAGTGTGGGGAGGATGCCGATTTGGAGCAACCTGGCGTTCACCCTGGCCGCTCGGTCACCGGCCCGTTTGAGGCTTTCGAGGAGGTCTTGCTCGTAGTCGGCGAGACCACCACCGGCGATGAGCCGCGGTCGGGCGTTGAACTCCAGGTTGAACAGGCCCAGCTCTGGTTGGAAGGTCGGATCGGCCAGGTTGGCCAGGACCTCGGGGCCACACATCGCCGGTCCAGCAGCGGCGTCGACGAGGTCCAACTCGATCTCCAACCCGGTCATCGCGTGGTGGGAATCGAAGCCGCCCTGGTCCAACATCAAGGCGAACGCATCGAGGCAGCGGCGGACCTTGACCCGGTGGCGCGCATTGTCGTCGCGGGTGAAGGACGCCAATGCCACGTCCTCGCCCATGGCTCCCTCCCGCGCTGTCGCCCACCTACCACGGTAGGGAACCACATGGTCACTCGACCAGAGGACAAACCGGGCGACCATGCGGTCGCCCGGTCATCGGCACTCAGCTCTGGCGGATCGCCTCCAGCTCGATCTCGACCTTCACCTTCTTGCCGACCAGCACACCCCCTGTCTCCAGCGCCTGGTTCCAGGTGATGCCGAAGTCCTCACGGTCGATCTCGGTGGTGGCGGTGAAGCCGATCACCTCCTGCCCCCATGGGCTACGGGCCACTCCCTCGAACTCGGCGTCGAGGGTCACCTCGCGGGTCACGTCCTTGATCGTGAGCTCGCCGCGAAGCTGGAAGCCGTCCTCGGTCACCTCCAGACCGGTGCTACGGAAGGTCAATTGGGGGAACTTCTCCACGTCGAGGAAGTCCCCGCTGCGCAGGTGGTTGTCGCGGTCCGCCACGCCGGTGTCGATACTCGCGGCCTGAATGGTGACCGACGCGGTGGACGCGGTGGGGTCCTCGGTCACGACGATCTCGCCGGAGACGTCCGTGAAACTGCCACGCACCTTGCTGACCATCAGGTGCCGAGCCACGAAACCGACGCGGGTGTGGGTCGGGTCGATGGTGAACGTGCCCGGCTGCGGGATGGTCACACCGTTCCAGGTACGGGTCTTCGGCTCATTCGATGTCACGATGACTCCCTTCGGATGGCGCCGCGGTCCGCGGCATCTGAGCACTCTGTTGACTCATCAACTTTATATCAGACAATCATTGATTGATCAAAGAGTGTAGGATGGGGCCGTGACCAAGGCGACAGCATACGACGACACGCGCATCACGGCATTTGGACTTTTCGCTGAGGTCTATACCGGTTTGATGGCGCGGTTCGCGTCGCACCTCGAAGAGCACCGCCTCTCCGTGACCGAGTTCGAGGTCCTGCTCCGGTTGCTCCGTTCACCAGAACACCGGCTCCGCATGACCGAGCTGGCCGGACAAGTTGCCCTCACCACCAGCGGCATCACCCGCGTGGTGGATCGACTGGAGCGCAACCGACTCGTGACACGGGTCGCCTGCCCGGAGGATCGCCGTGGCCTCTGGGCACAGCTGACCGAATCGGGCGTCGCCAGGGTCACCGCCGCGCTACCGGACCACCTGAAACTGATCGAGCAGTACTTCACAGGGCGCTTCACGCCAGAGGAGTTGGCCATGCTCATCACCCGGCTCCGTGAGATCCGTGACGAGGTCAACCCTTCGGCTGCTCCCGGCAACGACCCGGCCCCAGCGGGGTAGCACCGGCAGGATCGGCGGCAGATTTCCCCGCCGTCACCGGTGAATTTCTACAAACCGGGCAAACGTTCCTAGAGTTCAGGCTAGCCTCCTGGTGAACCCGGTGTGGTTCCCGGGGGGAGAGCGGTCAGGGCGCGGGCGGACGTCGGGGGTGGGCCGCCCGCGCCTGGATCCTCACCCCGCCGACGTCTCCGGCCTCACACAACGCCACGTCCTGGGGCAACAACACCGCGCCGGCCTCCGACACGACGTGCGCCAGTTGGTCCCGCGCGCGTCGCCGCGCCGCGTCGTCGACGGCGCAGCCGGCCACACCGGCGAGCGCCTCCACCAGCGGAGGGAGTTCCGACCGGGCGGGAAAGGCCGCCACCGCCGCTATGAACCGCTCCCCCGCCAGAGTTCGCTCCCCCCGGCCCAGCGCCAGCCAGGCCTCGACCAGCGCGCGCCAGCCCTCCACCTGGGCACGCGGTCCACCCACCGACCTCAGTGACGTGGCCACTCGCTCCGCGTCACCGGTGCGTCCCCACGCGACCAACGCCCGAGCAATCGTGGCCAGCACCCGGCACCGCAGCGCGGGTTCGTCCTGTTCAGCCAGGCGTGTCAACACCCGGTGTCCGATGGCCAACGCCTCCTCAGGCCGCCCGGAGAGTCGTGCCACCTCGGCGCGGTGCGCCCCGGCGAGCAGCCGCAGCCACCGGTCCCCGCTCTGAGCCGCGAGCCGATCAGCGGAGCGCAACCGTCGCCAGGCGGCGGCCAGATCACCGATGCGGCACGCGTCCTGGGCAAGGTCCAGCTGGGCGATCGCGGCATCTTTCCAGCGCCCCACCCGCAGCGCCACGCCGAGCACCGCCTCAGCCTGTGCCCGCGCAGCCGCATAGTCGCCGTCGGCCTGATGGAGGCGACGCAACACCGTCCGAGCCATCACCTCCCCGGTGACGTCGCCGGCGCGCCGCACGTCCCCCAATGCCTGTGTCACCGCCGCTGCCTCTCCCGGATCACCGCTGAGGTCAGCCGCGGCGATCGTTGCCCGCGCCCGCAGCGCGGGATCGGCGTCGGCCGTACGCCCGTCGGCCAGCAACCGGCACAGCCACCGGTGGCCCACCGCCTCCTGGCCCCGCCACCGCCACCACACCGGCAACGCCGCGGCGAGGCGCAGGGCGATGAGGGGTTCGTGGTTGGCGGCGTAGTTCAGCGCCGCCCAGATGTCCGACCTGAACCTGTCCAGCTGCGTCAACGCGGCGCGCGTACCCGGCGCTGGAAGACGCGGTGCGCGGTGGTCGGCGGCCCGGGCGATCACGCTGGCGTGGATTCGGCGTGCCTCGGCCCACTCGCCGCGCTGCTGCGCGTGCGCAACCGCGAATCGCCGGACCACCTCCCACAGGCGGATGCCGGACATCGCACCGCCCACCTCGACCAGACCCAGGCTGGCCAAGCGGTCCAGAAACGACATCGGATCGACCTCGCCACCGAGCACCTGCTCGGCCAACTCCAACGACCAACGGTCACGAAACGCCGCCAGCCGCCGCAGTCCACGCCGCTGCGGCGGAGTCAACAGTCGGTAGCTGGCGGCGACCGACGCCTGCACCGGTGTCGCATCCAGCGTGCCGTCGACGTACCGGCGCAGAATCTCCGTCACCGGAAGCAGCCGGCCGTGGGATGCTGCCCACTCCAACGCCGACGGGATCCCGTCGAGCCGCCGCACCAACGCCACCGTGGCCGCCATCTCGTCCCCGTCCGGGGGTTCTCGCCGCACCTCGGTAAGGCGTTCCAGAAAGTACGCCACCGCCGGGTAACGGCGCACGTCGGACGGTGCACAAGCAGCCGAGGCCGGCGGCAGCGCCAACGGGGGCACCGGCCACACGATCTCGCACGGGACACCGACCGGAGCCCGTGCCGCGACGAGTACCGTCACTTCGGACGGAAGCTGAGCCACCGCCTGGCGGACCTGATCCGGCGCTGCCTGGGCCCCGTCTAGGACGAGTAGGGCTCGCTCACCGGCGAGGCTGGCCGCCAGCTGGGTCGGGGTGGTGGCGCCGAACCTGGCACTGACCCGGGCCAGCAGGGCATCCGCCGGATCCGCGGGGTCTACGGTGATGGATTTCACCCCACCGGAAAAACATCCCACCACCTGCTGTCTGACCGCCGCTGCCAAGGCGCTCTTACCCACACCGGCCAGCCCCACCAAGGTGACCAGTCCGGCATCGGGATCGGTGAGGGTGTCGACCAACCGGGCCAATTCCTGGTCCCTCCCGACCAGTCGCACCAGTGGCTGCGCCCTCTCGACGACGGGATCGGCGGACTCCACGTCGCCCCGTGCCGCCGCCAGGAACTCGGCCAGCTCTTGACCAGTGAGGCGAAGCGTGCGCGCGATCAACAGCGCGGTCGCCCGTCGTGGGCGGACGGTACGGCCCTGCTCCAGCTCGCGGACGGTGCGTACGGCGAGCCCAGCGCGGGCCGCCAGGTCCGCCTGCGTCAGGCCGGCCGCGAGCCGCCGCTCGCGCAACAGTCCGGCGAGTCCGGCAGTCCGGCGAGGCACGCGGTCCGCGGTCATTGCCGGAACAGCGTAGGGTCGACCGTGGTCCGTGAATAGAGAGGCGTCAGATGGCCGACGCTGGCTCCGCTGAAATCCGACAGCTCATCCGCGCGATCACACTCCCAGTTCTCGTGCGATCACCATGCGTTGGATCTCGGAGGTCCCCTCACCGATCTCAAGGACCTTGGCATCACGCCAGAACCGCGCTACCGGGAACTCGTTCATGAACCCGTACCCGCCGTGGATCTGCGTCGCCTCACGTGCGTTGGCCACCGCGCATTCGGAGGCGTACAACTTCGCGATCGCCGCCTGCCGCTTGAACGGCTCGCCGGCGAGCATCCGCGCCGCCGCGTCGTAGTAGGCCAGTCGGGCGGTGTGCACCCGGGTCTCCATGTCGGCCAGCTTGAACCGAATCGCCTGGAAGCCGGAGAGCGGCTCACCGAAAGCGCGCCGCTGCCGCGCGTAGCGCACCGACTCGTCGAGGCACCCCTGCGCGAGCCCCACCGCCAGGGCGGCGATCGCGATCCGCCCTTCGTCGAGGATCTGCAGGAACTGGGCGTACCCTCGCCCCCGCTGGCCAAGAAGGTGGTCGGCCGGCACCCGACAGTCATCGAAGCTCAACTGGTGCGTGTCCGAGGCGCACCAACCCACCTTCGAATAGCCCGGGTGGACGGTCAAGCCTGGGGTCCCCGCCGGCACGATGATGGTGGAGATCTCCTTCGTACCGTCCGCAGCGGTGCCGGTCACCGCGGTCACCGTCACCAACGCCGTGATGTCGGTCCCGGAGTTGGTGATGAAAACCTTCGTACCGTTGATGACCCACTCGCCGCTCGTCTCGTCCCACACCGCACGGGTGCGGGTGGCAGCGGCGTCAGAGCCCCCCTCCGGCTCGGTGAGCCCGAACGCCGCCAGCGCCTCGCCGGACAACAGCTTCGGCAACCAGCGCTGCTTCTGCTCCTCGGTGCCGAAGCGGTAGATCGGCATCGCACCGAGCGACACCGCCGCCTCGAGGGTGATCGCCACCGATGAGTCCACTCTGGCCAGTTCCTCCACCGCCAGACAGAGCGCGAAGAAGTCGCCTCCCATCCCGCCGTACCGCTCGTCGAAGGGCAGACCGAACAGCCCGAGCTTGCCCATCTGCCGGACGATCTCGTACGGGAACGTGTGCTGCTCGTAGTGCGTGGCGATGACGGGAGCCACCACGTCACGGGCGAACTCGCGTACCGTCTCCTGCAACGCGCGGTGTTCCTGGGTGAGCATCCGACCCTCCTCCCTACACCGGCGTAACGCCATGCCGGCGGCGGGAGAAATGCCTGTCCTTCCCCCGAGCCAACGCGAACCGGCGAATCAACTCCTCACGTAACTCCCCGGGCAGCACCACCGCGTCCACCACCATGGTGCTGGCCAAGCGCACGAGATCGATGTCGCGCTCGTACTCCGCGCGTCTGGCGGCCACGAACTCGGCTCGTTCCCGCTCGCTTTCAAGCGCCGCGATCTTCTTGGCGTAGACCGCGTTCACGGCCGCCTCGGCGCCCATCACCGCGATCTTGGCGGTGGGCAGGGCGAGCGTGGCGTCCGGCTCGAATCCTGGCCCGGCCATGGCGTAAAGCCCGGCACCGTACGCCTTGCGGACCACCACGCAGATCTTCGGCACCGTAGCCTCGGAGACGGCGCTGATCAGCTTGGCGCCGTGGCGGATGATGCCTTGTCTCTCCACCGCCGAGCCGACCATGAACCCTGGCACGTCGGCGAGGAAGAGCAGTGGCACGTTGAACGCGTCGCAGAGCTGGATGAACCGGGCTGCCTTGTCGGCCGAGTCGACGAACAGCACGCCTCCCTTGTAGCGGGAGTTGTTCGCCACGACTCCGATCGACTCTCCCGCCAGGCGAGCGAATCCGACGGTCACCTCTCGCGCCCAGCCCTCCTGAATCTCGAAAAAGGAGTCGGCGTCGACGAGACCACGGATGAACTGTCGGGCATCGTACGGCTGCCGTTCGTGCTCGGGGACCAGGGTGGCGAGGTCGATCGGCTCCGGCGGCGCTGCTTCGGCCTTCGGTGGCGGTTGTGTCCAGTTGTCGGGCACGTAG
>CAYTMR010000128.1:0-9901 GCA_964438855.1 uncultured Micromonosporaceae bacterium | reverse complement strand
TTCCGCCCGGAGTTCCTCAACCGGATCGACGACACGATCGTGTTCCACCAGCTGACCGAGGAGCAGATCCTGCGCATCGTCGACATGATGGTGGCGCGGATCGAGGCTCAGCTGAAGAACAAGGACATGGGGCTGGAGCTCACCGAGAACGCCAAGCGGTACCTCGCCAAGAAGGGCTGGGACCCGGTGATGGGTGCCCGACCGCTGCGCCGGACCATCCAGCGCGAGATCGAGGACGCGCTCTCCGAGCGGATCCTCTTCAACGAGCTGCGGCCCGGGCAGATCATCGGGGTGGACTGCGAGGGCGATCCTTCGGACATCGAGAACGCCAGGCTGGTGTTCACCGGCAGCGACAAGCCGATGCCGGAGGTGCCCCAGTTGGTCCCGGCCGATCTCGGCGAGACCCCCAAGGGGGACGACACCCGTTCGGAGTAGACGCTCGGTATCGACGTAGACAGTCGCGGCGCCCGACCGGGCGCCGCGGCTGTTACATGCGCGGCATAGCATCGCGGCCTGAGCCTGGCGGCGCGCGCGATCGAGTGGTTCCGGCGACACGCGCGTGACCTGCCCTGGCGCCGACCCGGGGTGGGCGCGTGGCCCATCCTCGTCTCCGAGGTCATGCTCCAGCAGACTCCGGTGACCCGGGTGGTCCCGGTGTGGGAGCAGTGGTTGGCCCGGTGGCCCACGCCGGCGGCCCTCGCCGCCGACCCGCCGGGGGAGGCGATCCGGATGTGGGGCCGTCTGGGCTACCCGCGGCGCGCGCTACGACTGCACCAGGCGGCGAACGTCATGGTCGAGCGGCACGACGGCGAGGTGCCACGCTCGTTGGAGGAGCTGCTGGCGCTGCCGGGTGTGGGTTCCTACACGGCCCGGGCGGTCGCCGCCTTCGCCTACCACCAGCGCCATCCAGTGGTCGACACCAACGTCCGCAGGCTCGTGGCTCGGTGCGTGACTGGTGCTGCCGACGCTGGCCCGACCACCACGACGGCCGACCTCACCGCCGCGGCTGCGTTGCTGCCAGCGGACGGCGCCAGCGCCGCCGCCGCCAGTGCGGCGTTCATGGAGTTGGGGGCGCTGATCTGCACTGCCCGGGCGCCGCGGTGTGTCGCCTGTCCGCTGGCGGCGCGGTGTGCCTGGCGCGCCAGTGGCCGTGTGTTGCCGCCCGGTCCGACCCGGCGTCCTCAGCGGTACGTGGGCACCGACCGGCAGGTGCGCGGGAAGTTGCTGGCGGTGCTGCGGGAGGCGACCGGGCCGGTGCCGCGGGCCAAGTTGGACCTGGTCTGGGCGGATCCGGTCCAGCGCGAACGGGCCCTGGACAGCCTGCTGGCGGACGGCCTGGTGCACCGTCACGGAGACCACTACACGCTCGATCCCGTCGGCTGAGCCGACCGCCGTCCGGGCTAGACTCGCGGGGTGAACGAGCTGGCGATCACCGTACTCGGGCACGACCGTCCGGGCATCGTCGCCGACGTGGCTGAGACCTTGGCGGGTCTCGGGATGAACCTCACCGACTCCACCATGACCCGGCTGCGTGGGCATTTCGCGATGACGTTGATCTGCAGCGGTGACGCGACGGCCGAGACCGTGGAGTCGGCCTTGGGGCCGCTGTGTGCGGACGGGTCGCTGGCGGCGGTGGTGCGCCAGGTCCGGCCGGAGGCGGAGCGCCCGGCGACCGGGACGCCCTACGTGGTCAGCCTGCACGGGGCGGACCGACTCGGCATCGTCGCCGCGGTGACCCGGGTGCTGGCGCGACACGGCGGCAACATCACCGACCTGAGCACCAGGCTGGCCGGGTCGCTCTACGTGTTGGTGGCGGAGGTGGACCTCCCGCCCGAGAAGGTCGACACGGTCACCTCCGAGCTCACCGAGACGGCCACGTCTCTTGAGGTGGACGTGACCGTACGGCCGGGGGAGATGGACGTGCTGTGACCGCGTCGGTTCCCGGATGGTCCGAGGCCGACCTGGGTGAGCCAGGGACGGTGCGGGAGGTGGTGCGCGCTCCCGACCCTAGGCTGAGTAGGCCGAGTGACCCAGTGGACCCGACGGATCAGAAGATCATCGATATCGCGCTAGACCTGCTCGCGACCATGCGTGCCTCCCCTGGGTGCGTCGGGTTGGCCGCTCCCCAGATCGGCCTGGGCTTGCAAATCTTCGCGGTCGATGTCAGTGGCCATCCGAAGGCGGTCACGACGCATGGGGCCTTCGTGCTCTGCAACGCTGAGGTGACGAGCGCGAGCAGGTGGCGCATGGGCCGGGAGGGCTGCATGTCCGTTCCCGATCTCACCGGAGACGTCAAGCGCGCCATCCGGCTCACGGTGACCGGACAGCTACCCGGCAGCGGAGCAACCGTCACGATCAGCACCGACGCGTTCGAGGCGCGGGCGTTGCAGCACGAGATCGACCACTGTGCTGGCCTGCTCTTCCTCGACCGCGTCGCGGGTGCTCACGCCATTCACCCCCGCAAGGTCTATCTGTGATGAGTCGGCGAGTCGGTGTCCACCGTGGGCGACGGCTCGGATAGCGTGGTGGGCCATGCGACTGACGGTTGGACCCCTCCCTCCCGCCGTCTACTGGCGGCGTCGCGCGCTCGTCCTCGGTGTGGCACTGGTGATCCTGTTCGTAGCGTTCCAGGCGTGCAACGCCACCCGTGCCCCGGGTGAGAAGTCCTCGACTACGCAGCATTCGCCCAGCCCGGACGCTTCGTTGCAGCAGCCGATCGTTGAGGACTCGCCGAGTCCTGAGCCGACGGGCTCACCGGCGTCCACCGCGGGTGGAGAGGCCAGCGACGATTCGGGCGACACACCGCCGGCCGATAGCGACATGTGCACCGACGATGACATCCTGCTGATCGCAGAGGCGAGCCGGACCGACGTCACGGCCGGCGAAACCGTCAGGTTCAGCATGCGTATCCGCAACGCCTCCCACCGCACCTGTCGCCGGGATGTCGGCGGTGACCAGCGCGAACTCTACCTCTCCTCCGGAGGTGAGATCGTCTGGACCTCTCGGGCCTGCGACCCACCCACGGGTAGGGACGTCCGGGAGATGGCACCCAACGACGAGCGGGCGCATCACATCGACTGGAACGGGCGGGTGCGCGTCTCGTGTGCCCAGGGCCCTTTGGTGGAGCCGGGCGAGTACGAACTGCGAGCGCGGCTCGGCACCGACCGGAGTGAAGCGGTCGTCATCGTCGTGCGCTGACACTGTCTGACCTGTCCGCTACGGTCGTCCACCGTGACCAAGCGAGCAGAGAGGGCAGGGCGCCCAGCCAGGGCGACGTACGAGTGCGACGTCTGCGGGCATCAGCCACCCAAGTGGGTCGGGCGCTGCCCGGAGTGCGGGGAGTGGGGCTCGGTCGTCGAGACCGCTACCAGCGCTCCGGCCGTCGGCGGCAAAGTGGTGCCTGCCCGCCAGCCGTTGGAGCCGGCACGGCCGATCGCCACGTACAGCGTTGCTCCGGCCCGCGCCCGCCCCACCGGCGTGGGGGAGTTCGACCGGGTGCTCGGCGGCGGTCTGGTGCCGGGTGCGGTGGTGCTGCTCGCCGGTGAGCCGGGGGTCGGCAAGTCCACGCTGCTGCTGGACGTGGCGCAGAAGTGGGCAGCCGGTGATCCGGAGGCCGGGCCGGCCCTGGTGATCTCCGGTGAGGAGTCGGTCAACCAGGTCCGGCTGCGCGCCGAGCGGATCGGCGCCCTGCACGAGCGGCTCTACCTGGCGGCTGAGACGGATCTGAGCGCCGTGCTGGGCCACCTGGACGCGGTCAAACCCGGGCTGCTGGTGCTCGACTCCGTCCAGACGATCTCGGCGCCAGGAGTGGACGGCGTGCCCGGTGGGGTCACTCACGTGCGAGCCGTGACCGCGGTGCTGGTGTCGGTGGCGAAAGAGCGGGGCATCTCGGTGGTGCTGGTGGGTCATGTGACCAAGGAGGGCGTGGTGGCCGGCCCCCGGGTGCTCGAGCACTTGGTGGACGTGGTGTTGCAGTTCGAGGGTGACAAGCACTCCTCGCTGCGCATGGTCCGTGGTCTGAAGAACCGCTTCGGCGCCGCCGACGAGGTGGGCTGCTTCGAGATGCATGAGCGCGGCATCACCAGCCTGCCCGACCCCTCCGGCCTGTTCCTCAACCGGCACGCCGAGCCCGTCCCCGGCACGTGTGTCACGGTCACCATGGAAGGCCGCCGGGCGCTCGTCACCGAGGTCCAGGCGTTGATCGGGGCCTCGGTCCCCGGCTCGCCTCGCCGCACGGTCAGCGGGCTCGACGGGGCTCGGTTGGCGATGCTTCTGGCGGTGATCCAGCGCTGCCGCCCGCAGGTGCGGCTGCATGACCGCGAGGTGTTCGCCGCGACGGTGGGTGGCATCCGGGTGGTGGAGCCGGCGGCGGACCTCGCGCTGGTGCTCGCGATCGCCTCCGAGCCGCTGCAACTGGGCATCGCGGCGGACCTGGTGGCGATCGGCGAGGTGGGCCTGACCGGCGAGGTACGCCGGGTAGGGGCGGTGCCACGCCGGCTGGCGGAGGCGGCACGCCTCGGGTTCCGCTACGCGTTGGTCCCGCCCGGCACTGGTCCGGCAGCGTCCGGTTCGGTCCCGGAGGGCATGCGGGTGCGCGAAGTCGCCAACGTGGTGGAGGCGCTGCACTGGGCAGCCCGGGTGTCGGCAGCCTCGGTGTGATGCCCATGCGACGCACGCCGATCGACATCGTGGCAGCCGAGCTGCGACCCCGGGAGGCACCGGCGCAAGCCTCGAGCAGCGGAGGTCTCTACACTGTCCCAGTGGCGACCGACCGTGACCTTGGCAAGGCGGCGGGTGTTGTCGTACCCCGCGCCGGTGTGGCCGGCGTCAGCCCCAGTGGTGATCCACTCCGGGCGAACCTGGCGCTGATGGCGCCAGGCACGGCGCTGCGCGACGGACTGGAACGAATCTTACGTGGGCGCACCGGTGCGCTTATCGTGCTCGGCTACGACGAGGTGGTCGAGTCGGTGTGCACTGGCGGCTTCTGGCTCGACGTGGAATTCTCCGCCACACACCTCCGAGAGCTGTGCAAGATGGACGGTGCCATCATTCTATCCAGTGAGGGCACCCGGATTCTGCGGGCCAACGTCCATCTGATGCCGGATCCGAAGATTCCGACAGCGGAATCGGGGACCCGACACCGTACCGCCGAGCGGGTAGCCAAGCAGACCGGCTACCCGGTGATCTCGGTGAGTCAGTCGATGCACATCATCTGTCTTTACCTCAACGGGCAGCGCCACGTGTTGGACGACTCGGCCGCCATCATGTCCCGCGCCAACCAGGCGTTGGCCACCCTGGAACGCTACAAGCTGCGGTTGGACGAGGTCAGCGGCAGTCTCTCCGCGCTGGAGATCGAAGACCTGGTGACCTTGCGGGACGCGGTCACGGTGGTGCAGCGGCTGGAGATGGTGCGTCGGATAGCGGATGAAATCGCAGGCTACGTGGTCGAGCTGGGCACCGACGGTCGGTTGCTGGCCCTACAGCTCGATGAACTGATGGCGGGGGTGGAGACCGACCGCACTCTGGTGGTGCGTGACTACCTTCCCGGTGAGTCCGGGCGGGGCAAGGGCGGTGCGCGCAAGCTGGAGGACGCGCTGCAGGATCTGGACCTGCTCTCCGCCAACGACCTGATCGACCTCGTGGCGGTGGCCAAGGCTCTCGGGTATCCGGGGACCTCCGACGCGCTGGACACCAACGTCAGCCCACGTGGATACCGGCTGCTGGCCAAGGTGCCCAGGTTACCGGCGGGGATGGTCGACCGCCTGGTGGAGCACTTCGGCAGCTTGCAGCGTCTGCTCGGTGCCACGGTGGAGGACCTGCAGGCTGTGGACGGCATCGGAGACGTCCGGGCGCGCAACGTCCGCGAAGGGCTGTCCCGGCTGGCCGAGGCCTCCATGTTGGAGCGCTACGTCTGAGCTCGCTGAGCGGGGCGGCGCTGCCCACGCCGCGCCGCCGGCCGTGGGCCGCCGGTCAGGGCTTCAGGAAGCGCGGGGCAGCGGCTCCAGCGGCGTGGCGATCGGCACGTTGAACGGCCCCACCGTGCCCTTGTCGAAGACCAGCTGCAGCGGGATCGCGTCGACGGGGCCGACGGGCTGGCCCAGCTGGTCGACGATGACGGTCACCTGGATGTAGCCCTCGGCGGGGATGGTGAAGTCAGGTGCTGCTTCTGGCGCCGGGGTCTGCGCTGCCGCCGGGCTGGCGGTAGGCGTCGGGCTGGCCTCCGCCGAGGGTGCCGCCTCAGCGCTCGGCGTGGCACCCGGGGCGTCCGCCTCGGCCGTGGCGGCCGGCGCAGCGGGGCTCGCCTCCGGAGTCGGGCTCGCCGGGATCTCAGTCACCCAGCCTTCCCGCAGGACCGCCTGACCGAGGTCCGACTGCGCCCGCACCAGGCGGACCGGCTCGAATCCCTGGTTGACGATCACCATCGTGATCGGTGCCGACCCGCCGGCCGGATAGCCGTCCGGCCCGGGGAAGGCGATGGCGGCGTCTCGGACGAGGATCACCTCGTCCTCCGACGCAGCATTGACGCCGACGATGGCGGGTTGACTGTCGGCGGTCCGGGTCACCTGCCCGGCACTGCAACCACCGAGCCCCATGCCCAGCAGGGCAGCCACGGCTGCCGCACCCGCAGCGCGCGTCAATGAACGCCTCACTTGGTCATCCTCCCTACCGCACCGTCGGCCGTCATCAGAGTAGCTACCCTGGCAGGACGCCCTGCCGGCTACCCGCCGGTCAGCGCAGTGATCCGGCGAGTGTGAGCCAGGTCGCCGCTACCGGACGGGACGACCTCAGCCCGGAACCACCACGAGTACAACGACGCATCCGTGTATATGCGACAGCACCGTCTTCGGGTGCTATTCGTGTAAAGCTCATTTCATGCCGATTTCGGTGCGGGGGCCGAACGACCTCCGGCAGTACGACGATCTAGCCGACGAGTGGTGGCGACCAGAAGGGCGATTCGCCATGCTGCGCTGGATCGCGGCGGCGCGGGCGGAGCTCGTTCCGCCCGCGGACCGATCTGGGGCGGTGCTGGTCGACGTCGGGTGCGGTGGTGGCTTGCTGGCGCCGCACGTCGCCGGCAAGGGCTACCGGCACATCGGGGTCGACCTGGTCACGTCCGCCCTGCGCAAGGCCCGCGAGCGCGGCGTGGTCGCCGTCCGCGGCGACGCCCTGCGCCTACCGATAGCCGACGGGTGCGCCGACGTGGTGAGCGCAGGCGAGCTGTTCGAACACGTCCCGGACCTCGCCGCTGCGGTCCGGGAAGCCTGTCGGGTGCTGCGGCCGGGTGGGCTGTTGGTCGCCGACACGCTCAACGCCACGGTCGTGGCGCGTCTCCTCGCGGTGACCGTGGGGGAGCGTCTGCCCGGTTTTGCGCCGCCCGGCATCCACGATCCTTCGCTCTTCGTCTCGCCGACTCGGTTGGCGGCCGAGTGTGCCCGTCACGGGGTTCGGCTGCGGGTGCGTGGCGTGCGTCCGGCGACCGGACCGATGCTGCGTTGGTTGCTGACCCGTCGGGGCGAGGTGCCGATCGTGCCCACGCGCTCGACGGCCGTCCTCTACCAGGCGTGGGGTGTGCGCCATGAGTGACCTGGTCGCGGCGGCCATGCGGCTGGCTCCGCAGTTCGCCGCCCGAGCCGCCGCACACGACGTCGACGGCAGCTTTCCTGCCGAGGACTTCGCTGATCTCCGCGCCGCAGGGCTGCTCGGCATCATGGTGCCGACCGCCCTCGGGGGACGCGGTGCGGGTTTTGGCGAGTACACGGCCGTCGCGTACGAGTTGGGGCGTGGATCCGGCGCCACTGCGTTGATCTTCAACATGCACGCCGCGGTCACGGGCGCGCTTTCGTTCCTCGACGAACAGCTGGCCTCCGCTCTCGGGGTCTCGGACGACGCGCTCGCGGCGCGAGATCGGCTGCTGCGGGCCGCAGCCGAGGGCGCCTGGTATGCGGTGGCGATGAGCGAACGCGGGATGGGTTCCCGCCTCTCCCAGCTGTCCACTGTGTATGAGCCGGTGGCCGCGGGCTTCCGGATCCGGGGAGCCAAGTCGTTCGTCTCCGGCGCCGGACACGCCGACGGTTACCTGGTGGCGGCCCGGCGTGTCGACGACGCTTCCGTGGTGTCGCAGTTCCTCGTTCCGGCGGGCACGCGAGGGTTGGCGGTGCAGCGCACGTGGGATTCGCTGGGCATGCGCGCCACCAGGTCGGACGATCTCCACCTGGACGTCACGGTCCCGCGTGATGCGCTGCTGGGCGGAGTGGAGGGGCTAGCCCTGGCCGTGGCGCGCATGATGCCACAGTGGATGGTGGCGAGCTACGCCGCCGTGTACGTAGGAGTCGCGCAGGCGGCTGTCGATGCGGCGGCTGCGGATCTCACCCGCCGTGGTCTTGATCGACTACCCGCGGTGCGGGCCCGGCTGGGCCGGGCGGACGCCGAGGTGGCCGCGGCGCGGCTCGTGGTGGCCGAGGCGGCCCGGCGGGTGGATGTGGCCCCCGGCGAGGCGGAGACCAACCGGTGGGTGTGGCGGGCGAAACTCCTCGCCGGTACCACCGCCGGTGAGGTGGCGGCATCGATGGTGGAGGCGGCCGGTGCGTCGGCGAGCCGGCGTGGCCATCCGCTGGAACGGCTGTTCCGCGACGCGCGATGCGGCTCGTTGCAGCCAGCGACCTCTGACGTCTGCGCGGACTGGCTCGGGGTAGCGGCGATGGGCGGTGATCCTGATCATGACGCAAGCGCGCCGCGATGGTGAGCCGGCCGCCGTGGTCTCCGGCGTGGGCGTCGCCGTGCCCGCCGGGGTGTCCCAGGCTCGGTTGTGGGAGGAGTACTTCGCCGAGTACTACGGCGGTGCCGTCCGATCGCTGGCGCAGCGGATCTTCGCCAACGCCGGGGTGATCACCCGGCACGCGGTGGTGAGCCCGCTGGTGGAGGACGTGTCAGACTGGCCGACCTCGCGGCGGATGGACCGGTACCTGACCGAAGCGTTGCCGCTGGGGAGAGCCGCCGTCGCCGCCGCACTGGCCGACGCCGGTGTGGCGCCACCCGACGTGGGGTTGTTCGCGGTCTGCTCGTGCACCGGCTACGTGACGCCCGGTCTGGACATCCTGCTCGCGCGTGACCTCGGCCTGGCGCCGAGCTGTCAGCGGTTGTTCGTCGGTCACATGGGCTGCTACGCCGCGTTGCCAGGGCTCGCCGTGACCAGTGACTTCGTCCGGACGCACCATCGGCCCGCGGCCCTGCTGTGTGCGGAGCTCACCAGCCTTCACCTCCAGCCGGGCGCCGTCGACGCTGGTCAGATCGTGGCGCACGCGCTGTTCGCCGACGCCGCGGCCGCGGTGGTGGTGACCCCGGATGGGGACGGGTACGCGGTATGCGACGTGACCTCACTGACCGACGCGGCGACCGCCGACCACATGACCTGGGACGTCACCGATTTCGGGTTTCGCATGGGTCTGTCACCGCGGGTACCGGAGGTCCTCGGTGTGCACGTCGGGCGGTTCCTCGGCGACTTGTTGGCGAGAGCCGATCTCGCCGTCTCGGACGTGCCGGGCTGGGCGGTGCATCCAGGAGGCCCTCAGATCCTCGACGTCGTGCAACGGGAGCTCAGCCTGCCGGCGAGCGCGTTGGCGTCTTCCCGCGCGGTGCTGGCCGGTTACGGCAACTGCTCCTCGGCCACTGTTCTGATCATCTTGGACGAGCTGCGACGGGTGAGTGAGCCGAGCCACGTAGCGATGATCGCCTTCGGTCCGGGCCTCACGCTGTACGCCGCGCTGCTGCGTCGATCAGTGGGCTGACGGCGGCGGCGCTGCGTGGCTGGAGGCGCTCCAACCCGCCCTGGAAGCTCCGTACCGTGGTGGTGCGGATGGTCTGGGTCAGCGCCTGCTGCGCGTTGACCAACAGGACGGTCCCG
>CAYTMR010000127.1:0-10083 GCA_964438855.1 uncultured Micromonosporaceae bacterium | reverse complement strand
CCGGACGGCCTGGTCACGCTGGAGTTCCCACACCTGCTGCGGCTGATCGAGCGGCGTCAGTACGACACCATCTATCACGAGCACTATCAATACCTTTCGTTGCGCACCGCGCAGCGGGCGCTCGCCACCGGCGGGCTGCGGGTGGTGGACGTGGAGGAGCTCTCCACCCACGGCGGGTCGCTGCGGGTGTACGCCCGGCCGGAGGGGTCCGCCGGGGAGACGGGGGAGGCGGTGGCCCGGGTGCTCGCGGCGGAAGCCGCCGCCGGCCTGCACACCCTGGACGGCCACCGCGGGTTCGCCGAGGCGGTGGCGGCGGTCAAGCGTGATCTGATGGGTTTTCTGCTCGAGGCGCGGGCCAAGGGGGCCACCGTGGTCGGCTACGGCGCCCCGGGCAAGGGCAACACCCTGCTGAACCACTGCGGGATCCGGTCCGACCTGTTGGCGTGGACGGTCGACCGGAGCCCGTACAAGCAGGGCTTGTTCCTGCCCGGCACCCACATTCCGATCTACGAGCCGGAGCGGATCGCCCGCGAGCGCCCAGACTACATCCTGGTCCTGCCCTGGAATCTGCGGGAAGAGCTGACCGCGCAGCTGGCGTACGTCCGCGAGTGGGGCGGTCGACTGGTGTTCCCGATCCCGCAGTTGGAGGTGGTGTGACATGAAGGTGGTGCTGTTCTGCGGCGGCCTGGGGATGCGGATGCGCGAAGGCGCCGACTCCACCCCGAAGCCGATGACGATGATCGGCGACCGGCCGCTGCTGTGGCATGTGATGCGGTACTACGCGCACTTCGGCCACACCGATTTCATCCTCTGCCTGGGGTACGGTGCCGCCGCGGTCAAGGAGTTCTTCCTGCGGTACGACGAGACCCTCTCCAACGACTTCACGCTGGCCGGTGGGGGCCGGGAGATCAGCCTGCACTCGGCCGACATCACCGACTGGAAGATCACGTTCATCGACACCGGACTGCACACCACCATCGGGGAGCGGCTGCTGCGGGTCCGGGAGCACGTCGAGGACGAGCCGATCTTCATGGCGAACTACGCCGACACCCTCACCGACGCGCCGCTGCCGGAGATGATCGAGCGGTTCCGGACCAGTGGGGCGGTGGCCAGCATGATCGTGGTGCCGCCGGTGTCCACCCACCACGTGGTGGAGATGACCGACGACGGGCGGGTGACCGCGGTCCGTGAGGTCCGCGAGCTGATGCAGTGGGAGAACGGCGGCTACTTCATCATGACCCCGGAGATCTTCGATGTGCTCCGGGAAGGGGAGGAGATGGTGCCGACCGCGTTCGCCCGGCTGGTGCCGGAGGGCAAGTTGCTGGCCCAGCGGTACACCGGCTTCTGGCGGGCGGCCGACACCTTCAAGGACCGGGCCGAGCTGGAGGAGATGTACCGGCGCGGGGAGTGCCCGTGGATGCTGTGGGACCCGCACCGTCGCTCCACCTCGAGGGCGTCCTCCTGATGCGGCCGTTCACCCTGACCAGAGTCCGGCGCCTGGTGGCGTTGGCGGCTCACCCGGACGATCTGGAGATCGGCGCGGGCGGGACCCTGCTCGCGCTGGCCGCCGCCAACCCGGGCCTGTCTGTGCACTACGTCCTCTTCACCGGCGTGCCGGAGCGGGAGGCGGAGGCCCGGGACGCGGCCAAAGCATTCCTGCCCGGGGCGCGGGTCACCTTCACCAGCCACGGGCTACCGGACGGTCGCCTGCCCGCCCACTGGCAGCAGGTGAAGGAGGTGCTCGAGGCGGTGGCGGCCGAGCCGACGCCGGATCTGGTGCTCGCACCGGCCACCGACGACGCTCACCAGGACCACCGCCTCGTCGCCGAGCTGGTGGCCACCGCGTTCCGGGGGCCGCTGATCCTGCGGTACGAGATCCCTAAGTGGGACGGTGACCTGGGGCGCCCCAACCTCTACCTCCCCCTGGACGAGTCACTGGCGCGGCAGAAGGTAGCCCTGTTGGACGCCTGCTTCCCGTCCCAGCACGGTCGCGCCTGGTGGGACGAGGAGGTATTCCTGGGGCTGGCCCGGTTGCGGGGAATGGAGTGCCAGGCCCGGTACGCGGAGGCCTTCTACTGTCACAAGGCGGTGCTCCGCCTCGCCATCGGCTGACTCCGGTCAGTTGTTCTCCGGGCGGGGCGTGGAAGATCCGGAGACCTCGAGGCCGGCCTGATCCTCGCCTGCGGACGCCACCGCGGGGCCGGACGGCTGACCGTGGTCACCGGCGGGGGAGTCGAGCGCCGGTTGCTCCGGCTCCGCGGTGCGGTCCGGGTCGGCGGCGCTGCTGAGGCCGATCAACCGGTCCCGCTCCTGGATGAGCTGTTCGGTGAGCTCGCCGAGGCGCTGCTGGGCCTGGGCCAGTTCCTGCGTCTCTTCCTGTCGCCGGGCGATGAGCTCGGTGAGGCGGCGCTGCGCCTCCGCCAACTCCAACCGGTGGGCCGCGACCCGGGCGGCGAACCGCTCCGCCTCGTGCTCGGCGGCGGCCGCCCGCGCCGCCGCCGCGCTCGCCTGCTGCTCGGCCTGTTCCCGGAGCTGGGCCGCGTACCGCTGGGCGTCCACCCGGAGCTGGTCGGCGTCGCTGCGGGCCTGGCTGAGCAGCGCCGCGACCTCTTCCTCCGCCTGCCGCCGCAGGTCCGCCGCTACCTGCTCGGCCTGCTCGATCACGCGCTGGGCGTGCGCGTCCCCGTCCGCGCGGGTGGCTTCCGCGTACGCTTCCGCTTCGGCGATCAGCCGGGCGGCGGTGGCGTGCGCTTCATCCAGTACCTGGGTGGCGGTGCGGTCGGCTTCGCTGGTGACCCGGGCGGCGTGGGTGGCCGCCTGCCACGTCTGCTGCTTGGCTTCCCGCTGCGCGTTGGCCAGTTCGGCCGCCGCGGTCGCCCGCATCTGCTCCGCCTCACGTCGGGCCGCCTCGAGCTCCGCCTCCACCTCCGCCCGCCGCTGCGCTTCGGCGCGCTCCGCCTCCGCCCGGCGGGCGGCCAGCGCGGTTTCGAAATCCCGGTTCGCTTGGGCGATCTTCTCCCGGGACTCGCGGAGCCGCCGGTCCAGCTCGGCCTGCTTGGCCTCGATCTCCGCGGCGGCGCTGGCCCGGATCTCGTCGGCCTGCCGCTCGGCGCTGGCGAGCAGCTGCTCCACGTACGGGCCCAGCTGGCTGAACGAGGCGCGATCGGGGGTGGTGGCCCGGGCGCGCCAATGCGCCACCTCCGCGCGCAGCTGGTCGACTTGGGCGGCGAGGGCTTGGATCTGCGCTACCGATTGGGCGCGGTCCGCCTCCAGGTTCGCAAGCTCGGCCTCCATCTCCGCGATGTATGCGTCGACCTCTTTTATGCGATAGCCGCGCACGACTATCTCGAAGTTGGCCTCGGTGTTTACGCCATCGCTCAAAGTGAAGAGGTCCCCGCTGTGCGACATATCTCTATCCTCACACGCGGGGGGAGCTCTTGTTGTGAATCTGTGCGAACCTGGCGCCGCCCCGGCGGCGGATTCGGGTGGGCCGGCCTGACCCGGTCGGTGCGGCCGGTGCAGGGCGGGCATCAGCCAGAGTGGACGCATACGAGTGGGGGCCGCCCCACCGGCGGCCCCCACTCGTGTTGGTCACTCCTTGTCGCCCTCGTCTTTCTTGGCGTCGCTCTCGCTCGCGTCCGCAGCGGGCGCGTTGACCCCGGGCACGATCCCGGCCAGGCCGGAGAGCATCTGCCCGAGCTGGGCGGTCACCTGCTCCTTCTGCTTGGTCAGGCGCTCCACCTCTTCCCGGGCGGCGGTGGTGGTCCGCTCGGCCTCCTCGCGGGCCTCCCGGAGCACCCGCTCGGCCTCCGCGTTCGCCTCCGCCCGGGTGCGCTCGGCCTGCGCCTTCGCCTCACTGATCAGCTGGGTGGCGTGGCGCTCCGACTCGATCCGGCGGGCCTCCGCCTGCCGGTCGGCCTCCGCCTTGCGCTCCTCGGCCGCACGGGCCCGGGCCTCGGCCGCCTCCACCATCTCCTGGGTGGCGGCCACCTGCTTGGCGTGCCGTTCCGCGTCCTCCCGCTCGGCCGCCTCCCGCCGCTCGGCGATCTCGAGCGCCAATGCCTGCAGTTCCCGCTCCCGCTGCTCCTTGGCCTCGGTCAGCAGCTTGGTGGCTTCGGCCCGCTTCTCCTCCGCCTCCCGGGAAGCCTTCGCCCGCAGCTGGGTGATCTCCCGCTCGGCGGTGGCCCGCAGGGTGGCCACCTCCCGCTCGACGTTGCTCTTCAGCTCGGTGACCTCGTGCGCGGTGGCGGCCCGGAGCGCCTTGGTCTCCCGTTCGGCGTCGGCGCGCAGGGTGTCCGCCTCTCGGCGAGCCTGCACCCGTAGCTCGGCGGCCTCCCGCTCGGCCCGGCTGGTCAGCTCGTTGGCTTCCCGCTCGGCGTTGGCCTTCATCGCCGCCGCCTCCGCCCGAGCCTTGTCGGTGATCTCCCGCGCCTCCAGCCGGGCCGCCGAGAGGATGCCCTCCGCCTCCCGCTTGGATTCGTTGCGGTGCTCGTTGGCCTGTTCCTCAGCCAACCGGAGGATCTGCTCCACCCGGGTGCCCAGCCCGGACAGGGTGGGCCGGGTGCTCTCCTCCAACTGCTTGTTGGTGTCGGTGAGCTTCTGCTCCATGGCGGCCAGCCGCTGCTCGGCCGCCCGGAGCCGACGCTGGGCATCACTCAGGTGCCGCTCGGCCTCTTCCCGCGCGGTCCGCGCTTGGGCCAGCTCCTGCTGCATGAGGGCGATGTGCTTGTTGACCTGTTCCCGGTCGTAGCCGCGGAGAGCGACGGCGAAATCCGGAGTGGCATTGGCGTCGAAGAACGACAGCGAGGTTGGCTGCTGGGGCATTGCAACATACTGGCAGATGCCCATAGGGTCCGCGCAAGGCCACACCCCGTGTCGCCGGCGTGTCGGAGGAGAACTCCGGCGTGCCCAGGAGGAAACCTTAAGATCGTTCACCTTCGGTGGCCGGTTCGACCAGTTCCACCAGCACCCCGCCGGCGTCCTTCGGGTGGACGAAGTTGATCCGGGAGCCGGCGGTGCCGCGCCGAGGCGACTCGTACAGCAGCCGCACCCCGCGGGCCCGCAACCGCTCGCAGGCGGTGTCCAGGTCCGCCACGGTGTAGGCGACCTGCTGCACCCCGGGACCGTGCCGGTCCAGGAATTTCCCGATCGGAGAGTCGGGCCGCAGCGGCGCCAGGAGCTGGATACAGCCGCCGGCCGGGTCCGGGCCGACCGCCAGCATCGCCTCCCGTACTCCCTGCTCCTCGTTCGTCTCCACGTGCACGCAGCGCATCCCGAATACCCGCTGGTGGAACTCGATCGCCGCGTCCAGGTCCGTCACCGCCACCCCGACATGGTCGATGCGGAGCAGCCCGATGCCGTCGGTCAGTTGCTCGCTCATACCGCTAGTCTTGCTTAACAAGCGTTCAGACCTTCCGGTGGGGATCATGACTTCGGTAATCGTGAGCGGCGCCCGGACCCCGATGGGCCGGCTGTTGGGCAACCTCAAGGACTTTCCAGCTACCAAACTGGGCGAGATCGCCATTCGGGCCGCACTGGAGCGGTCAGGCGTCACCCCCGACCAGGTCCAGTACGTGATCATGGGCCAGGTGTTGCAGGCCGGGGCGGGCCAGATACCGGCGCGGCAGGCCGCGGTGGGCGCGGGCATCCCGATGACGGTGCCGGCGCTGACCATCAACAAGGTCTGCCTGTCCGGCCTGGACGCGATCGCCCTCGCCGACCAGCTGATCCGGGCCGGTGAGTTCGACATCGTGGTGGCCGGCGGGATGGAGTCGATGACCAACGCCCCACACCTGCTGATGGGGCAGCGAGCCGGCTACAAGTACGGCGACGTCACGATCCGTGACCACATGGCCTACGACGGGTTGACCGACGCGTGGGACTGCTGCTCCATGGGGGAGTCCACCGAGCTGCGGGGCGCGGAGCTCGGGATCACCCGGGCTGAGCAGGATGAGTTCGCTGCCCGCAGCCACCAGCGGGCCGCGCTCGCGCAGAAGAACGGCGTCTTCACCGAGGAGATCGTGCCGGTGGAGGTGCCGCAGCGGAAGGGTGACCCGGTGGTGGTCGACACGGATGAGGGGATCCGCCCGGACACCACCGTGGAGGTGCTGGCCAAGCTCCGCCCGGCGTTCCGCCCGGACGGGACGATCACCGCCGGCAGCTCGTCGCCGATCTCCGACGGCGCCTGTGCGGTGGTGGTGATGCGCAAGTCGAAGGCGGAGGAGCTGGGGCTGTCCTGGCTGGCCGAGATCGTCGCCCACGGTAACGTGGCCGGTCCGGACAACTCCCTGCACTCCCAGCCGTCCAACGCCATCCGCCACGCCCTCGCCAAGGCGGGCCGGTCGGTGGAGGAGCTCGACCTGATCGAGATCAACGAGGCGTTCGCGGCGGTCGGGATCCAGTCCATGCGGGATCTGGGGGTCAGCCCCGACATCGTCAATGTCAACGGGGGCGCGATCGCCCTCGGTCACCCGATCGGCATGTCCGGTGCCCGGCTGGCGCTCACCCTCGCCCTGGAGCTGCGCCGGCGCGGCGGCGGCCTGGGCGCGGCCAGCCTGTGCGGAGGTGGTGGCCAGGGGGACGCGCTCCTGCTGCAGGTGCCGCGGCAGTGACGGGTACGGCCCGGTCGGCCACCGGTGCGGTCCCGGGCTCGGTCGAGGTTCTGGTGGACCGGGCCCGGGCCGGTGATCCACGGGCGGTGGGCCGACTGATCACGTTGGTGGAGAATGGCGACCCGCGGCTGCCGGAGCTGGCCGCCGCGCTGGCGCCGTACACCGGTAAGGCCCAGGTGATCGGCCTGACCGGCGCGCCGGGGGTGGGCAAGTCCACCACCACCAGTGCGCTGGTGGGGGCGTTCCGGGCCGCCGGCCACCGGGTGGGGGTGCTGGCGGTGGATCCGTCCAGCCCGTTCAGCGGCGGGGCGGTGCTCGGTGACCGGGTGCGGATGCAGGAGCACGCCACCGATCCCGGGGTCTACATCCGGTCCATGTCCAACCGGGGGCACCTGGGCGGGTTGGCGGCGGCCACCCCGCAGGCGGTGCGGGTGCTCGACGGCGCCGGCTGCGACGTGATCCTGGTGGAGACGGTCGGGGTGGGGCAGGCCGAGGTGGACGTGGCCTCCCTCGCCGACACCACCCTGGTGCTGTTGGCGCCCGGCATGGGGGACGCGATCCAAGCGGTGAAGGCCGGGATCCTTGAGATCGGCGACGTGTTCGTGATCAACAAAGCCGACCGGGAGGGCGCGGACGCCGCGTACCACGACATCCAGGGGATGATCGGCCTGGCCGCCCGGGCGCCCGGTGAGTGGCGGCCCCGGGTGGTGCGGACCGTCGCCAGCCGGCAGGAGGGGATCGACGAGCTGGTAGCGGCGATCGACAAACACCGGCAGTGGCTGACCACGAATGATCAGCTGCAGCAGCGGCGGCGGCAGCGGGCGGCGGCCGAGGTGGAGGCGATCGTGCTGGCGGCGCTCCGGCAACGGATCGCCGACCGGGGCGGACTCGACCAGCTCGCGGCCGAGGTGGTCGCTGGCCAGCAGGATCCGTACACGGCGGCCCGTAGCATCCTGGCGGAACTGGACCGTCGGTAGCGGTGCCCGGCGGGGCACCACCCCCCGCTGGTGGGGGCTGCTGGCGGTAGCGGGGCGCGATTAGGCTGCGGCTGACCGTCGGACCTCGGAGAGGAGCCCGCGATGACCGATCCCACTCCCGACCCCACCGACCCACGGCTGGCGGCGATGTCGGACAGTTCCGCCGGTGAGGCCACCATGATCGTCCCGGTCGGGTTCGGGTCCCCGGTGCCGCCCGCCCCGGAGCCGGGGGCGGAGCGTACCGGTGGCCGGGTCTACGGCGCAGGGGAGGTGTACGGCACCCCCCGGCAGCCTGGACCGACCACCCCGATGGTGCCGGAGCCGGCCGCCGCCCCGGTGGCGGAGCCCGCCGCCACCCCGCCGGAGCCGGCCGGCCCTACCGGGCCGCTGCCCGGGGCCGACCGGGGGAGCACCAGCATCGACCCGGTGGTGGTCGAGCGGGTCATCGAGAAGATCGTGAACCTCACCGTGGCCGACGTGGAGGGCGTGGACGGGCTCTGCCAGCCCGATCCGGCCGGCGACGGGGAGGGGGAGCGCCCGGTTCAGGTGATCTTGGAGGAAGAGGACGCCCGGATCGCGCTGGCGGTGCGGGTCCGGTTCGGCTACCCCGTGCACCAGCTGGTGGAGCAGGTCCGCAGCCGAGTGGTGACCGAGGCGGAGCGGCTCCTCGGCCTCTCGGTGGCGGAGGTGAACGTCCGGGTGGCCGACGTGGTGTTCGACTCCGGCGAGTGAGGCGGACCGGTTGGGGCGGGCCAGCTGGTGCGCGCCCGCCCCAACCGGCGCTCAGCGACCAGCGGGCACCGGCGCGGCCGGCTGCGCGGCCTCCTGCGTGCCCTCCGGTGCGGCCGACGATTCCGGCTCCCGCGGAGCCGGCAGCAGCGACCGCATCCGCTTGGCCCATCGTGGCAGCGGCAGCGACTGTTCCAGTGGCCGCAGGAACATCACCAGACCGCCGAACATCACCAGCGCGAAACTCCACAGACCCATCAACAGCGCGATCGACAGGTGCAGGGCGATCCCTCCGGCCAGCAGATACGGCCGGAACGACCGCTTGGCGATCAGCCCGAGCGCAAGCAGGAACTCCAGCGCCAGCGGTCCCCAGGTCAAGGCGAGGGTGCCCCACCACTGCTGGACAAGCGGGTGGACGAACCACGCCGCCCAGCCGGGCGCCCCGAACAGCGGGTGGTGGAGCCAGTAGTAGATGGCGGTGCCGTCCACCCATTCCGCCACCCCCAGTTTCGCCACTGAGGCGTGCAGGTAGATCCCCGCCATCTGCACCCGCACCATCACCGACGCCGACCAGGCCACCAGTACGGTGGTGGCCCAGCGGGGCGCCGTGTCCAGAGGCTCCGGACGGCTCCAGTGCCAGCGGCGGCGGTCAGTCAGCGCGATCGGCAGGATCAGCAGGGTGAGGATCGCGGCGATCTGGTCACCACCGTCGGGGATGGTCGCCGTGCACTGTAGGCTGAACGCCACCCACCAGTGGGGCAGCGCGGTCCAGCGAGGACGCCAGCCGCTGGCGGCGACGAGCAGGATCACCACGGAGATCCACCGGGCCAGCTCCAACTGCCCGTCCGGCACCAGACAGTAGATGCTGGCGTTGCTCAACCCATGACAGTAAGGGAAGTCCGGCGCCCCGCTGGCCGGGCGGAACAGCGACGAGCTGTGGCTGAACAGCAGTGTGCCGAGGGTCCCCAGGGCGATCAGGGTACGCGCCAGCCCGTACACATTGGTCCAAGGAGAGAGACCTACCCATTGGCGGGCGGCGGCGCCGATCCGGTTCAGCATCGGACCTCCAGACGAACGACGGTGGCGGGCATGCGGGTGTCACTGGAGTGGGCCCAGGCCCACGGCACCGGCGGCTGTGCGGACAGACCGACCGGTCCACACAGCAACGGTTGCGGGGAGGGGTTGACGACCGGCACGACTTTCGCGTCAGGGAGACAACGGGGAATGTCGCCGTGCTCGCAGTCCTGCCAGGCGTCATCCGGGATCATGGTGGAGAACAGTCCTACCTCCACTGCCTGGGCCCGAGAGCGGCGGTTGAGGCCGAACACGTTGCGAGGCTCGGAGTGAGGGCCGTAGAGACTCTGCTCCCAGCTGCCGTCGTCGGTCGGTGCCCAGGTCACCAACTGCCCTTCTCGGGGAGAGCGAGTGAAGAACGCCCAGCCCTGCGGCAAGACCTGCTGGATCCGTAGCCGCAGCGCCTCCTGACCGGGTAGCTCCATGGTGTTGCTGGGGAGCTGGGCATGCACGATGTAGAACCCGAGCAGTGTCCAGAACGTCACAATCGCCACCACGATGCGCCCAAGCCGTCGGTCGCTGACATCGCGGTCCGGACCGCTGCGCTGATGGGGTTTCCCGCTGGTCATGGTCATGTGCCACCTCATGTTCGTTGCCGGGGTCGCGGAGGGCCGACCGCCCGGGGCGGTTCAGAGGGGTGAGGCCCCGGACGGTCGGTGTGGTGATCAGGCCAGGCTCTCAGCGACCTGGTC
>CAYTMR010000126.1:0-10099 GCA_964438855.1 uncultured Micromonosporaceae bacterium | reverse complement strand
GCTCGGCGGTGAGCGGCCGCGGCCCGGCTGATGCGTGATGTGATCCGCGCCATCGGGCCTCCGTGGGTGTGCTGCCTCGAAGGTAGCGCAAACCGGTCCGCCGACCGGGCAGCGGCACGGCGGTCACCAGGTCCGATGTAGGAGGCGAAGGCATAGTCGGTACGGTCGCAGGGTGACGGAGTTTCTCGTGGGTCCGGGCCCCGTGGTCATGGGTGTTCTGAACGTCACGCCGGACTCGTTCTCCGACGGCGGGCGCTGGGCGGACCGGGACGCGGCGATCGCCCACGCGGTGGCGCTACGGGAGGACGGCGCCGACCTCGTCGACGTGGGTGGCGAATCGACCCGGCCCGGTGCGGCGCGCGTCGACGCGGACACCGAGACAGCCCGGGTCGTCCCAGTGATCGAAGAGCTCGCCGCTGCGGAAGTGCCCGTGAGTGTCGACACCACTCGTGCCGCGGTCGCCGCTGCGGCGCTCAGCGCAGGCGCGGTGGTGGTCAACGACGTCTCGGGCGGCCTCGCCGACCCGGCGATGACCAAGGTGGTGGCCGAGGCCGGCTGCCCCTACGTGATCATGCACTGGCGTGGTCACTCTGCCCGCATGGCGGAGCTGGCGCGCTACGGGGACGTGGTCGCCGAGGTCTGCGCGGAGCTGCGGCAGCGCATCGACGACGCGGTCGCTGCCGGTATCGCACCAGAAAAGATCATCATCGATCCTGGGCTCGGCTTCGCCAAGACGGCGGAGCACAACTGGGAGCTCACCCGCCGGTTCGACGAGCTGCTGCGGCTGGGCTTCCCGGTGCTGGTGGGCGCGAGCCGCAAGTCGTACCTGGGGGCTTTGCTGGCCGCACCGGACGGCACTCCGCGCCCGGTGGGCGAACGGGAGGCGGCCACGATCGCCACGTCGGTCCTGGCGGTGGCCGCCGGCGCCTGGGGAGTGCGGGTGCACGACGTACGCGCGACCGTCGACGCGCTGGCGGTGTGGCGTGCCGCGGGCCGTCCTCGACTGGCGACGACGTAGGTTGGCGGCATGGACAGGATCGTCCTGACCGGGTTGCGGGGATTCGGCCACCACGGCGTCTACGACTTCGAACGTGCCCAGGGGCAGGAGTTCGTCGTCGACGTGGCGCTGGAGATCGATCTCGCGCCCGCGGCCGGCACCGACGACGTGGCTGACACGGTGGACTACGGGGCGCTGGCGCAGCGCCTGGTCGCGGTGGTCTCCGGACCACCGGTCAACCTCATCGAGACGTTGGCCGACCGGCTGGCTCAGGTGTGCCTCGCCGACGAGCGGGTGGCCGCGGTGGAGGTGACGGTGCACAAGCCGGCGGCCCCGGTAGGTGTCGAGGTCGCCGACGTCGCGGTGACGATTCGCCGTACCTCCCCGCACCGGCGTGCGGAGGTGGTGGCGTGACCCGGGCCGTCCTGTCGATCGGCAGCAACCTCGGCGACCGGCTGGCCCACCTGCGCGCCGCGGTCACCGGGTTGGGTGAGGCGGTGGTGCTGGTCTCGGGCGTGTACGAGACGGCGCCCTGGCCGCCTGGGGCACAGGCACCCGCCTACCTCAACGCCGCGGTGATGGTGGCGGATCCACGTGTGGACGTGCGGGGATGGCTGGAGCGGGCCCGGCGGTTGGAGGAGGCCGCCGGCCGGGTACGAGATCCGGCGCATCGGTATGCGCCGCGGCCGTTGGACGTGGACGTCATCGTGGCGTGGGACGAGGCGGATCAGCCGGTGATCTGCGACGATCCGGATTTGACACTGCCGCACCCGCGGGCGCACCAGCGGGCCTTTGTCCTGCGCCCATGGATCGACATCCAACCGTACGCCCGGCTACCTGGCCACGGCTGGGTGTCCGACCTGCTCCGAGACGACGACGTGGCGGCACAGCTGGCAGACGTGCGTCCGCGTCCTGACCTCACGCTAGAGTCGGCGACATGAGCGCTCCGCAGCCCCGGCTGCGCCCCACCGAGCCGGCTACGTTGGTCGTCGCGGGGCTGGCTGCGGCGGCGATCGGCTGGGTGTTGATCAGCCGCTTCTACGGTGACCTTCCCCGCCTCACCTGGTTCCCGGTCGCGGTGGTGGCGTGCCTTGCGGTCATCGAGGTGTTACTGGCGCAGGACACCTACGCCCGGGTCCACCGGAAGGGGCCACCGCCGCTGCTCTCCCGGCTGCGCCCCCGGCAGTTGGCTGTCCGCCCACCGGTCCAACCGTTGGTGGTGGTGCGGCTGGCGGTGTTGGCCAAGGCGTCGTCTTTGGCCGGTGCCATCTTCGCCGGGTGGTACGCCGGGCTACTGCCGTGGCTGCTCATCGAGGCCAAGCGGCTGACCCAGGCGTCCGCCGACGTGGCGCCGTCGGTGGGTGGAGTGGTGGCGTCCTTGGGGCTCATGTCCGCAGCGCTGTGGCTTGAGCGGGCATGCCGGGTGCCGAAACCGCCCGATGACGACGAATCGAACCCTGATCGTGACGCTGAGTGACTCTTGTGGTCACTCATCGAGGTGACACGGGAAGGGGTCTGTCGCGATGGCCGTTTCGCGAGTACGGTGCGTGCCGTAGCTAGTCGAGGTGACCGGTGGCTTTCATGCCCCGGTATCCGTAGCCGGGAGGCATGCGCCATGGCCTATGACGAGTCGTCGCTAGGACGGTCAGATGCGTACCGTTGGTCGAGCCACCGGCCCCGGCGTCTGACCGGCGGCCCGCCCTACCAGCAATCGGCGAGCGGCACCGACCGTTCGCTAGGGGCGGACATCACCGGCGGCTACGGCGAGACCACCCCGACCAGCGACTCGACTTCGGAGATCGGTCGGGCAGGTTACCAGGACAGCGACGCGACCTCAGCGTTCATGCCGGCGGTCGAGGTCGAGCAGCAGGCGGAGCCTCAGCAGCGCGAGAACCCGACGGAGGAGCCGGACGACGCACCACCGCCGCGGGACCGACTCGCGGTGCACTGGTTGTGGGAGCTGGTGCTGCTGCTCGCCGTCGGTGGCCTCGGCTATCTGTTGTGGCGCGAGGACCCGGACCTCCTCCGCGGCGATCAGCTGTCTACTTTGCTGGTCTACGCCACCGCCTACGGTCTGCTGGGCCTCGGCGCCGGGATCAGCCTTCGGGCCGGCGCGCCCAACCTGGCCATCGGTCCGGTCGCCGCCGCATCGATGCTCTACTTCGCCAGCAACGGCGCTGATGGGGTGGTGCCGCCGACGACGGTGGCCACCGGCGCCGCGATCGTGCTCGGCATCGCAGTAGCGTTGCTGATCATCGTGTTCGAGGTCCCCGGCTGGGCCGCGAGCCTCGCCGCCTGCCTCGTCGTGCTGGTCTGGATCGGGTTGCAACCGGAGGAGATTCCCCTCGCCGGCGCGTACGATCCGACGTCGCAGGCCACCTTCCTGTTCCTCACCGTGGCCGCGATCGGCATGCTCGGCGGGTTGATCGCGTCGCTGCCCCCGGTACGCCGCACCCTGGGTCGGTACCGCCCCACCGGTGACCCGTCCGAGCGGCGCGGCATCGGCGCTTCCTGGATCGCCGGCTTCGCCATGGTGATGTCGATGGCCCTCGCGGTCCCGGCCGGGGTGCTGCTCGCCGCCATTTCCGGAGAGCCGGTCGTTGCGGGAAGCGGCCTCGAGTTGACCGGCATCGGCATGGCGGTGGCGTTGGTCGGCGGGACGAGCGTGTTCGGCCGCCGCGGTGGGGTGCTCGGAGGCACTCTCGCCGTGGCGGCGCTCGTGCTGTTCCACGAGTATCAGAAGCAGCAGGGATGGCGGATCTCGTTGCTGGCGACCGCGGCGGTGGGACTCGCCATCGGACTGTTGGTCAGCCGGATCGTCGAGTCCTTCGGCCGGGCACGGACGCGTCCGACCACTGACGAGTCGCACGAGGAGCACACGAGCCGTTTCAGCTATCTGGACCCGCAAGCGAACTCGACCAGCAGCGACTCCACGGCGGGGAACTGGCCAACGACGACGGATTCCTGGTCGTCGGCGCTGCCCGCGCAGCCGGCGTGAGGGCGCCCCGACCCGTGGAGCGATGACCAGTGGCCGAACCGGTAGCGTGTGGCTATGAGCCATCCGTCGTTCGCGGAGCTTGACCAGCTCCCTACCGACGAGTTGCGGCAGCGGGCGTTCGCTGTGGCCCGTGAGCGGCATGACGTGAGGTTCTTCTGGTCGGTGCTGCGCCACCTGCCGCACGCGGCGGACAGTGGGGTCGCGGGAGACCTCGCGGAGATCGGGGTGACGTTCGAAGAGGCGGTACGGCTCTGGCAGGAGCTCACCGGCCGGCACGGCTACGGTGACGCCGAGCCGCTGCTGCGAGCAGCCTTCATCGACTACCTGCTCCCTCCAGCCGGGTCAACAGCGTCGTCCGCGTGAGCTCGCCGGTCAGGTCGCCATCAGACCCGATCACCAGCACTCGGTCGGTGCCGGCGGTCAGCATCGCGGCCAGCGCGTCGTAGAGCGACGCGTGACGGGGGACGCGCGGTGCGCCGTCATTCGACACTGGCGTGAGGAGGTCTTCGGTGATCGGCATGACCGCCAACCGCCGGATACCGCGGTCGTCACCGACGAAGTCACGGACGAAGTCGGAGGCGGGGTGTCCCAGCAGCACCGACGGCTCCGCGTACTGCTCCAGCCGACCTCGGTCGGAGAGCACCGCGATCCGGTCACCCATCCGCACCGCCTCGTCGAGGTCGTGCGTGACCATGACAACGGTCTTGCGCACCTCCGCCTGGAGACGCAGAAACTCCTCCTGCAATCGTCCGCGCACGATCGGGTCGACGGCGGAGAAGGGTTCGTCCATGAGCAGCACCAGAGGGTCCGCCGCGAGCGCGCGTGCCACCCCTACCCGTTGGCGCTGGCCGCCGGAGAGCTCGTGGGGGTATCTGTCGCCGTACCGGGCCGGGTCGAGGCCGACCAGGTCCAGCAGATGATCCACGCGCTCGGCGATCCGCCGACGCCGCCACCGGAGCAGGCGCGGTACGGTGCCGACGTTGGCGCGTACGGTCTGATGCGGGAAGAGACCGACGTGCTGGATCACGTAACCGATCCGGCGACGTAGCACCACCGGGTCGACGCCGGCGACATCCTCACCATCGATGAGGATCCGGCCGTCCGTGGGCGTCACCAACCGGTTGATCATCCTGAGGATGGTGGACTTTCCGCAGCCCGACGGACCGATCAGCACCGCCAGTTCACCCGCCGCTACCTGCAAGTTCAGCGACTCCACCGCCACCGTGCCGTGTGGATACACCTTGCGGACCGACTCCAGCGTGATGGTCGCCGCTGCTGGTCCGGCGGTACGGTCCATCCATGCCCCTTCCGGTCACCGTCGGGACCGTCTGGTCATCGTCGGACGGTCCCGGCAATCCGTGGATCTCGCGGCGATATCTTGAGGAGAACGCCGACGCGATCCTGGCCGCGCTGGGCCAACACATCGAGTTGACCATCCAGGCGATGCTGATCGCCACCGCCGTCGCGGTACCGCTCGCCGTGCTCGGGTATTGGTACTGGCCGCTGACCGGCCTCATTCTCACCACCACCGGGGTCCTCTACACCATCCCGGCCTTGGCGGTGTTCGCCTTCATCGCGCCCTACCTGGGTACCGGGCCGCGTACGGTGTTGGTGCCGCTGGTCGCGTACGCGCTGCTGATGATCGTCCGCAGCACACTGACGGGCTTGACGCAGGTGCCGCCGGAGGTACGCGACGCCGCGCGCGGAATGGGGTACGGGCGTGTGGGCCGCTTGCTGCGCGTCGAGTTGCCGCTGGCGCTGCCGTCGCTCGTCACCGGGCTTCGCCTGGCGACACTGTCTACTGTGGCGTTGACCACGGTCGGGGCGATCATCGGTCGGGGCGGTCTGGGTGAACTGATCCTGGGCGGGTTCCGGAACAACCTGCACCGAGCGCCGATCCTCACCGGAACTGTGCTGTGTGTGGTGCTCGCCGTGGTCCTCGATCTGCTGCTGCTCGGCTTGGGTCGCCTCCTCACCCCGTGGCGGCGCCGATGAGCGACCCGATCCGCCAGGCGGTGATCTGGCTCAACGATCCACTGAACTGGACGAATCCCGGTGGCATCCTTGATCGCCTGGGCGAACACCTGCTGATCACGGCGGGCGCGTTGGGCGTGGCGTGTCTTGTCGCCTGGCCGGTGGGGATCTGGCTGGGACACCGCCGCGTCGGCGGCAGCGCCATCGTTGTGGTGTCCAATGTCACGTTGGCCATTCCCGCACTCGCGACGTTGACGATCTTGCCGTTGTCCCCGATCGGCTTCGGCCGCCCACCGGTGATCATCGCGCTCGCCATCTTCGCGGTGCCGCCACTGTTGGCCACGGCGCACACCGGTGTGCACGAGGTGGACCCGCAAGTCCGTGACGCGGCGGTAGGGATGGGCATGTCGGCCCGTCAGCTGTTGCTGCGGGTGGAGATCCCGCTGGCCGTGCCATACCTCGCCGCTGGCCTGCGTACCGCCGCGGTGCAGGTGGTCGCCACCGCGGCCTTGGCAGCGTTGGTCGACGGCGGCGGGTTGGGGCAGTTCATCACGGTCGGCTTCGGGCTCGGCCTGGCCACCGGCGCGGGGCAGGTGCTCGCCGGTGGCCTGTTGGTGGCCACGCTCGCCGTGCTGGTCGACGGCCTCCTGGCCGCGGTGCAGCGGGCGGTCGCCCCGCGACATCTGCGTCGGTCACGGCGGCGGATACGGGTGGCTGACCGATGACCATCCCGTCCCGATCGACGCGACCGGATGCAATTTGGTCGTTCCGTTGTTGGTCGCAGAAAGACGGAATCGACGGTGGCCACCATCCACACGAGCGTGGCGGCCGGGAAGGCGGATCGATGACACGCACCATCCGGAGTAGTGCACTGGTAGGAGCGTTGGCGGCGGTCGGGTTGATCGCCGCCGCGTGTGGGGAGCCTGGTCAGTCGGGGGCACAGGCGCCTCCCTCGGCCGTCTCGGGGGAGGGTTGTGCGCCGGTCGCAGGCGACCAACTCGTCGTGCTGGTCGACGACCGTGGTCTCCAGACGGCGGAGAACATCGTGCCCGCGGTCCACGGACAGGCGGCGACACCAGACCTGCTGGCGGCGTTGAACGCCGTCTCGGCGGTACTGGACACTCCGACGTTGGTCGAGTTGAACAAGGCGGTGGACATCGATCGAAAAACCCCACCGGTGGCGGCTGAGGAGTTCGCCGCCGCGGTGGACCTCACCAGTGCGATCACCCCTGGAGACGGTGGTGAGATCGTCGTCGGCGCGGCCAACTTCAGCGAAAGCCAGACCCTCGGTCACCTCTACCGGATAGCCCTGGAAGCGGCCGGATTCGACGTGCGGGTGCAGGCGATCGGCAATCGGGAGCTTTACCTGCCTGAACTGCAGGACGGCGCGATCGACGTGGTCCCCGAGTACGCGGGCACCCTCACCGAGTTCCTCAACGCACAGGTGAACGGGGCGGCCCCGCCGCCGCTGGCGAGCAACGCACTGGAGCCGACCATGACCGCGTTGCGGGAGCTTGGGGAAGAGGTGGGCTTGGTGTTCGGCACGCCCGCGGAGGCCGCCAACCAGAACGCGTTTGCGGTGACGAGCGAGTTCGCCGAAACCCATGGAATTCGTACGTTGAGCGATCTTGCGGAGAAATGCTCCGGCCGGCAGACGATCCTGGGTGGCCCACCGGAATGCCCCCAGCGGCCCTTCTGCCAGCCGGGCCTGGAGGAGGTCTACGAATTCCAAGCGGGTGAGTTCAGCTCGCTCGACGCCGGCGGGCCACTGACCAAGCAAGCGTTGCGTCGCGGTGACATCAGCGTCGGACTGGTGTTCTCCACCGACGGAGACTTGGCGTCGTAACGGCGCGGTCATCCCGGCGCACGGTCACATCCGCTGATCGTCGCCGTGCGCCGGGAACCGTATGGCCATTCACAAGCGCGGCAACTCTCGGTAGCCTCTAGCCATGCCGGCCGCCGATTCGCAAACGCATGCACGGGGAGGCCGGCTGCTCCCAGTGCTGTTCTGGCTCGGGGTGGGTCTCGCGCCCATTGCTGGGCTCCTCCTGCTGGTGGGCGATGGAGACACGGCGCTGCGAGTGGCCGCCGCCTTGGCTGTGCTCGCGGTCGTCCTGATCGGCCTGTCAGTGGCGCTGCGCCCCGACGCCGAGTCGGTGCGCCTCGAGATGGAGGAGACGCTCCTCGACGAGATCGACATGCTCCGCGAGGACATGCGGGAGGACATCGCCACCGCCGCCCGCGCCACCCACCAAGGACTTGGGGAGCGGCTCCAGGCGTTGCAGCAGACCGTCGACACGCTGCGAGGAGAACTGGAGGCGGTCAAGCAGGAAGGGCTCCCACGCACCGGGGTTTCCGCCCCGCCTGCCGCGGACGAGGTCAGCGTGGCCCACGCCGCCGTCGCGCCTCCCGCCTCTGGCGTCCCCGGCGCGGTCTACGGCGGATCCGCGGTGCCCGACCTGGGTCGGGCGATGCCTGACTCCGGCCCGCCAGCCCCGGGCCGTGCCCGCGTTCCCACCGGAGTCTTCCAACACACGGAGACCGTTCAGGTCACCACGCGCTCCTCCACCTACGTGGATCGGCCACCAGACCCTGGCGAACGCAGCCGCGTGTACGGCGGCGGGTTCCGTCGGGACGACGCCGAGTACGGTAGTGGCCGTCGCCGCGCCGATGGGCCACGCCATGGCGATGGCGAGCACGACGCTCGCGTGTGGTCAGGTCCGCCTGGTCCGCGGCGCCCGGTCGAGTCCGACGACGATTCATGGACCGATCGGAGGTTGCGCGACCGGTATGGCCGAGGCCCTGCCGACGCGGACGACGCCGATGTGTGGCCGACGAGCTCCCCACCGGCGCCCCGGCGGGGCAGAGGAGAGCGACCGGCCGAGCCACGGGGAGGTCGTCGCCGCGCCCTCGAGCCGGAGTGGTCGCCGACTTCCGAGGAGAGCCTCGAACCGTACCCGGGCGTCCGCGTCGGCGATCGGTGGGCGGAGGTGCGTAGTGACAGCCATGGTCGAGAACTGCGGATGGGGGAGCGGCGGGCCTCGGTGAGCACCACCGACACCGGCAGCCACGTGCGGGTCGAGGACCGGTGGGCGGCGGTGCGGCGGGACGAACCAGCCGGTCGAGGCGACTATGGCCGGCGTGCCCTACCCGCCACCCCGAGCGAGCCGACGTGGGAAGAGGGTTGGGCGTCGGCGCCGGTGCGGGAGCGCCAGCCGCGCGGCGGGCGGCGCCGTCGCAGCGAGGATCTGGACGACTTCGGCTACCCCGCCACCGGCAGCCACCGTCGGATCGACCACGAGCTGTCCGACGAACACTGGCGTTGAGCTGGCGGCCTCACTTGTCGATGTCGCCCACCACGAAGAACATCGAACCTAGGATCGCGATCAGGTCCGGCACGAGGCAGCCGGGGATCAGCGTGGACAATGCCTGCACGTTCGCGTACGAGGCGGTGCGTAGCTTCAGCCGCCACGGTGTCTTCTCGCCGCGGGAAACCAGGTAGTAGCCGTTGACTCCGAGCGGGCTCTCCGTCCAGGCGTACGTGTGACCTTCCGGCGCCTTGACCACCTTCGGCAGCCGTACGTTCACCGGCCCGGTGAGGCGGTCCACCCGCTCAAGGCAGGCGCTGGCGAGGTCGAGGGAGACGTACACCTGGTCCAGGAGCACCTCGAACCGTGCGTGGCAGTCACCGGCGGTGCGGGTCACGACGGGAACATCGAGCTCCCCGTACGCGAGGTAGGGCTCGTCGCGGCGTAGATCGAAGTCGAGGCCGCTGGCCCGCGCCACCGGACCCGAGGCGCCGTAGGCGGCCGCCTGCTCGGCGGTGAGCACCCCGATGCCTTTGGTCCGAGCCAGGAAGATCTCGTTCTCCCGGATCAGCCGGTCGAGATCCGGCATGCGGCGGCGTACCTCGTCGATCGCTTGCCGCGCCCGCCGGGTCCAGCCGGCCGGTACTTCCTCCTTCAACCCGCCGACCCGGTTGAACATGTAGTGCAACCGGCCCCCGCTGGCCTCCTCCATCACCGCCTGCAGGGTTTCGCGCTCCCGGAAGGCGTAGAACATGGGAGTGATGGCCCCGATCTCCAGCGGGTAGGAGCCGAGGAACATCAGGTGGTTGAGCACCCGGTTGA
>CAYTMR010000125.1:0-10255 GCA_964438855.1 uncultured Micromonosporaceae bacterium | reverse complement strand
GTGGTGGTGGCCACCCCCACCTGGCACGACGTCCTTCCGACCGTGGTGATCGAGGCGCTCGCCGCCGGCCGGCCGGTGCTCGGCACCGCCATGGGGGGCATCCCGTACCTGATCGGCGAGGGTGAGGCCGGATGGCTCGCCGCGCCGGAGCCGGAGGCGCTCGCCGCGGCGTTGCCCCGCGCCCGCGCTGAGGCCCCAGGGTTGTCCGCCGTCGCCCGTACCCGGTATGAACGGACTTTCCACCCGGATGTGGTGACCGGGAAGCTGCTGGAGGTCTATGCCAGCCTCCGCGGCAACCCCAGCCGCCAGACGTGAAGCCATACTCAGGCTATGAGGACCGTGGTTGAGATCGACGACGACGCGCTGGCCGCGGCCGCCGCGGAGCTGGGCACCACCACGAAGAGTGACACCATCAACACCGCGCTGCGGCTGATCGCCTCTCGCCGCGACCGGGCGGCCCGAGTGGCGGCGGCGACGCACGTCTTCGGCGATCCGAAGGCGTGGGACGAGCCCGAGGTGCGGGTTGAGGTGGCGCACGGACGGGGGCGGCGACGCCTTCCGTGATACCTGGCCTGTACCTCGCCGACACCTCGGCCACCGTCGTCGCCCGGGAGCACCCGGACCTCGCCCGCTGGCTGGTCGAGATGTTGGAGGCGGGGCTACTCGCCACGTGCGTTCCACTCGACCTGGAAGCCGGGTTCTCTGCCACCTCCCCGGTGGACCATCAGCTCATCGCAGCCCAGCGCCGTGAGCTGCTCATCGAGCTGCCGGACTCACCGGAGGTGGCCGCGCGGGCCAGGGAGATCCAGGCGGCCCTTGCCGCAAACGGCCAGCATCGGGGGGTCAGCTCGTTCGAGGTGCTGATCGCCGCCTACGCGTTGACCTACCAGGCCACAGTGGTCCACCACGACCGAGACTACGAGCTGATCGCAGCGGTGACCAACCTCGCCACGGAACGTGTCCCGTGGACCGACGGACCACCGCCACGGCCCACAGCAGCGGCGGCCTGACGCTCAGCGGGTGGAGAGGGCGCGGCGCGCGGCGAACGCGATCGAGGCCAGGAGAAATCCGCCGTTGACCACAGTGAAGACGGCGATGAACCACACCGTCGCGGCCGGGGCGGTGAGCAGGATGAGGCCCGCAACGAAGAACACCGCCCCGGGGTCGCGGATGAGCTTCGCGACTCGTACCACGAGAGACTGCGAGGGCACCATGCTCGCCGCCGCTGGCCCGGATTGGAGCGCCGAGGTGACCAGGTTGGTCATCCAGGTCGCGGCGAAGAGAGTGACCAGCCACACCGGGGTGTCGGGCACCTGCGCTAGCGCGGTCGTGGCCAGCACCGTCACCAGTGCGCTCTGGCTGGCGACGTCGCAGAGGATGTCCACCCGAGCGCCGGCCGGGCTGGCTTGCCCGGTGGCTCGGGCCAGCTGACCGTCGGCGCAGTCGAACGCGTACGCGACCTGCCATCCGATCAGCGCGAGCAGCCCGAGCGGCCACGCCGGCATCGTGCCGTCGGCGACTGGGCCGGCTAGCCACATCACGGTGATCGACGTGCCGAGGCCGATCACCAGGTTGAACAGAGTCAGCACGGTGGGCGCCAGGTTTAGTCGGTAAGCCGTGCTGGCGACCACCGCCCCGACCCACTGACCGGTCGCCTCGGTGAACAGCCCACCACCCCGGTTGACCCGGTAGTAGTCGACGAGAGTGGGGCGAGAGCGCGGCGGTGCCGGATCAGTCGTCGATTGCACGGCAGTAGTCTGCCACTCGCGCGGCGATCTCTGGTGGGCTGAGGTCGAGGTGCTCCAGGATCGTGTAACGACCCGGCCGGGTCCGGGGTGCGTAGGCGACCGCCGCGGCGAACTCGGCCTCGGTCAACCCCAGGTCACTCGGCAGTCGAGGGAGCCCGTGCCGGGCCAGGCAGGCGGAGATCTGGGCGAACCGGTGGTGGTCGCCCCGCAGCCAGGTGCAAAACAGCGCACCCAACCCCACCTGCTCGCCGTGCAGGGCAAGACCCGGGTGCAGGGTGTCCAGAGCGTGGCTGATCTCGTGGCAGCCACCGGAGCACGGTCGGGACGAGCCGCACACCGACATGGCGATCCCGCCCAGGATCAGCGCCTCGGCCAGAGTGGTCAGGAAACTGTCGTCACCGAGGTCACCGGGGTGGTGCAGCAGCGCTTCCGCTCCGGAGCGGGCCAGGGTGACGGCCAGCCCGTCGATCGGCTCCCCCCGTACCTCGTGCGCCAGGAGCCAGTCGGCGCAGGCGCTGAGATTGCTGATGGCGTCCCCGATGCCGGCCCGGGTCTGGTGGTCGGAACCATCGGCGACGAAATCGAGATCGACGATCACCGCGAGCGGCAGATGGACCCCGTACGATCCACGTCCTCCGTCGTGGTCGAGCGAGGCCACCGGGGAGGCGATCCCGTCGTGGGACAAGCTGGTCGCCACGCTCACCATCGGAATGCCGTACCGAGCGGCGGCCCACTTGGCGGTGTCGATGGTCTTGCCTCCGCCGATGCCTACAACCGCGTCGTAGGAGCGCAGCCGTAGCTTCTCCCCCAGCTCCTGAGCGGCGTCGAGGGTGCCACCGGAGACCAGGAACAGGTCCGCCGCGACGAGTCGGTGCCGAATTTGCGCGGCGACCTCCTCGCCACGCCCGGGACCGACCACCACCGCGACCTCGCCCCCGGTCGAGATCCGCTCGTCGGCGAGCAGCCGGTCCAGGTCGGCCACCGCCCCGCGGCGGATGTGGATCGCCAGCGGGGTGTGGACGGTACGGGCTAGCAGCGGCACGCGATCTCCCGGGCCCGTGCCAGGTCAGCGTGGTCGTCCACCTCCACCCAGTCGACCGCGCCGATCGTCGCCGCGCGCACCTCACCACTACGGTCGGCGTACACCTGGAAGCCGTCCTCGTAGTAGAGAGTCGGGTCGCGGCGCCACGCCGTTTCCAGGGCGTCGCTCAGATCAGCCGCCACCGCGGGCTCGATCAGGGCCGCGCCGATGTACTCGCCGTGGGCGGTGGTCGGGTCGAGGGACTTGTGAATGCGGGACAGCCGACCAGACACGTCGAAGGTCACCTTCATCTCCTCCTCGCCCAACCGCTTCACGTCGTCCACCGCTAGCAGCAGGCCAGGTCCGCGCTGCCCGAGCAGGGTCTTCTCCACGCTGACGGGGTGGACGGTGTCACCGTTGAGGAGCAGAACGCCCTCGCGGAAGTACTCGCGCGCCAGCCACAGGGAGTAGGCGTTGTTCCACTCTTCGGCGCGGTCGTTGTACACCAAGGTGAGGCGCACGCCGTGGCGCTGCTCCAGGGCGGCCTGCCGGCTCCGTACCGCGTCGGCGGCGTAACCCACCACCACGACGACGTCGGTGAGGCCCACGTGGGCGAGGTTGCGCAGCGCGATGTCGAGGATGGTGGTGTCGCGGTCGACCGGGACGAGTGCCTTGGGGAGAGTGTCGGTGTAGGGACGCAGCCGCTGCCCCATGCCGGCCGCCAGCACCAGTCCGATCATTCCGTGACGATATCGCGTCTCGCGCTCGTCGATCGGCCCAAGGCCGATCCCAGGACCGTACGGCGGTGGTGCGTGCGGCCGCGCCGATCCGCCACACGAACGTCGTGGCGGATCAGGCAGCGGTGGCGGTGGGATTCGAACCCACGGAGGGCGTGAACCCTCACACGCTTTCGAGGCGTGCTCCTTAGGCCGCTCGGACACGCCACCGTCGGCAAGATTACCTGAGCGTCCCTGGATGGGGAGGGGAGCCCTCTTCGCGGCGTTGCTCCCCGCGGGAGACGTGCGTGGCGTCCCGCTGCCAGGGCCTGGCATCATCGGGCGCCATGAGCGTGCACATCGGGGCCGAACCGGGCCAAATCGCACCGACCGTGTTGCTGCCGGGAGATCCGCTGCGGGCGCAGTGGATCGCGCAGACCTATCTCACCGATCCGGTCTGCTACTCCACCGTGCGCAACATGGTCGGTTTCACCGGCCGCTACCAGGGCGTGGAGATTTCGGTGCAGGGGACGGGCATGGGTATGCCCTCGGCCGCCATCTACGTCGAAGAGTTGCTGGCGGAGTACGGTGCGCGCACGCTCATCCGGGTCGGCTCCTGCGGCGCCCTCGCCGGCGGATTGGCGCTGCGGGACGTGGTCGCCGCGATCGGCGCGTCGAGCGATTCGGCGATGAACCGGATGCGGTTCGACGGGCTGGTCGACTACGCGCCGGTGGCCGACTTCGCGCTGCTGCGCACCGCGGTGGACGTGGCCGCGGCGCGCGACACCGTCCTGCGAGTCGGTCCGGTGGTGTCGTCGGACATCTTCTACCACCCCCGACCCGACCTCTACGACCGGCTCGCCGAGTACGGCGTCCTGGCGGTGGAGATGGAGACGGCCGCCCTCTACACCCTGGCGGCGAAGTTCGGCGCCAAGGCGCTGAGCATTCTTACTGTCAGCGACGTCATCGCCACCGGTGAGCGCCTCGGCAGCGAGGACCGGGAGCGCAGCTTCGCCGACATGGTCGAGATCGCCCTGGCGACCGTGGTCGCCTGAGGAGAGTGGCCCGGATACGCGACGCCGGTCGGTGCCAACCCGCCCCGACCGGCGTTCTTCCTGCCAAACAGCGCGGAGGATGAGGGATTCGAACCCTCGAGGGCTTGCGCCCAACACGCTTTCCAAGCGTGCGCCCTAGGCCACTAGGCGAATCCTCCGTCGGCCAGGATACCCATAGCCGTGCGGTCGGTGCCGCGCGCCATACCCCCGCAGCGGCGGGTAGAGTGGGAGTGCCCCTCGCGCGGCGTTATCTCGTGAACCTCCCCAGGGCCGGAAGGCAGCAAGGATAAGCGGGCTCTGACGGGTGCGCGAGGGGCCTCGCCGTCTTCGCCGGCGTCAGTGCCACCCATCCGTGCGGCAGAGCCCAGCCAGGCGCTGGATGCTGGTGTCCGCTACCGGAGGTACGGTGTCCGGCGGAGGGGGTGGACTGCCTTGGCTTTGGCGCTCTACCGAAAGTATCGGCCGACCACGTTCGCGGAAGTGATCGGCCAAGAGCACGTCACCGAGCCGCTCATCCAGGCGCTACGCAGCGGCCGGCTGCACCACGCCTACCTCTTCTCCGGGCCGCGTGGGTGCGGCAAGACCTCCTCGGCCCGCATCTTGGCCAGATCACTCAACTGCGAGCAGGGCCCGACTCCGGAACCGTGCGGAGAGTGCGAGTCGTGCCGTGCGCTACGCAACGACGGCCCTGGCTCGATCGATGTGATCGAGATCGACGCGGCCTCCCACGGCGGGGTAGACGACGCCCGGGAACTGCGAGAACAGGCTTTCTTCACACCGGTCAACAGCCGTTACAAGATCTACGTGATCGACGAGGCGCACATGGTCTCGTCGGCCGGCTTCAACGCCCTGCTCAAGCTGGTGGAGGAGCCACCGGAGTACGTCAAGTTCGTCTTCGCCACCACCGAGCCCGAGAAGGTGCTGGGGACGATCCGGTCGCGTACCCACCACTATCCGTTCCGCCTGATCCCGCCGGGGGTGCTCCGGCCCTACCTGGAGCGGTTGTGCGCGACCGAGGGCGTGGTGGTGGAGCCGGCGGTCTTCCCGCTGGTGGTACGCGCCGGGGGCGGTTCGGTGCGGGACACCCTTTCGGTGCTGGACCAGCTCATCGCCGGGGCGGGGTCCGAGGGCGTCACCTACGCGCGCGCGGTGGCGCTGTTGGGGGTGACCGACGCCGCGCTGCTGGATGAGATGTGCGAGGCGCTCGCGGCCGGTGACGGTGCCGCGGTGTACGCCACGGTGGATCGGGTCGCCGAGGCTGGACACGATCCGCGACGGTTCGCCGCGGACCTGCTGGAGCGGCTGCGTGACCTGATCATCCTGAAGGAGGTGCCGGACGCGGTCGAGAAAGGTCTGCTCGACGCCCCCGGTGATCAGCTGGAGCGGATGTCAGCGCAGGCGTCGCGATTGGGCGTGGCCACCCTTTCCCGGTGTGCCGATATCGTCCACAACGGATTGGTGGAGATGCGCGGTGCTACCTCGCCGCGACTGCTGCTGGAGTTGATCTGCGCCCGCATGCTGCTGCCCGCGGCCGACGATTCGTCGAGTGCACTGCTGCAGCGTCTGGAGTGGGTGGAACAACGCCTCAGCGCGGCCCCCGTGGCGCCAGCCGTCACGGACCACGCCGCGCCGCCTGCGGGTGGCGGGGCTGGCAATCCGTCGCCGGCAGCCCCACCCGCGCCCCCGGTGGCCTCGCCGACCGGCACCGGCGAGGCGCCCAGGCGCGCCCCGACCACGCCACCGACGGCGGGGCCGTCGCCGGAGCCTGCGCAGGAGGTGTCGCCGCCGGCGGCGGGAGGAGCGGCCTCGGCCGCCGGTGCGCTGGACGCCGGTGCGATCCGGCGTCGGTGGGACGAGATCGTGCAAGTGGCCGGTCGGCGTAGCAAGCGTGCCGCAGCGGTCGCTCGCGAGGCGACGGTCCGCGACGTCGATGGCGATACCGTCGTCCTGCACTTCCAGCACGCCGTCCACGCCACCATGCTGGAGAGCCAACCTGGGCCGGTCCTCGAGGCGATGCAGCAGGTGTTGGGTGGTCGATGGCGGTTGCGGTGCGAGACCGCGGATCGGCCCACGGGCACGGCCCGCCCGGCGGGGGGTGGTCCTGATCCCGCCAGCGCCCAGGTGAGGGGCCGACCGTCTGCGGAGCCGGGTGCCAGGCGCGCGGCGAGCGGTCCGGGTCATCGGGGGGCCGCAGCGGCGGACACCGACTGGCCGGAGCCGGCACGGCCGGGGCAGACCGGTGCCGCCTCACCCCCCGCCGCGACGTCCGCCGACCCGGCCCCCGCTGCTCCTCCTGCGGCGACCTCTGCCCCGAGTCCGGCGAACGGTGGTCAACCGCCCCGGCCCTCGGCGTCGCAGCCGGAGCCAGACTGGTGGGACGAGTCGTACGACGACCTGGACGCACACAGCGACACCTCGGTGCGGGAGAGCAGCGAGGAGCAAGCGTTGCGCCTGCTCCAACAGACCTTCGGCGCGGAGAAGATCGGCGAGGTGACGCCGTAATAGGCTGAGGCGGCGTTGTCGAGATAGAGGAGGCCGATGTGGGCCCGAACCTGCAGCAGATCATGAAGCAGGCGCAGAAGATGCAGCAGCAGCTCGCCGCCGCGCAGGCCGAGCTGGCGGAGGCGACGGTCACCGGCTCGTCTGGTGGCGGGCTGGTCACGGTGACCATGTCGGGCACCGGTGAGGTCACGGGGGTGAAGATCGACCCGAGCGCGGTCGACCCGGAGGACGTGGAGACGTTGGAGGACCTCGTGGTGGCGGCGCTGCACGCGGCCGCGGAGGAGCAGCGCAAACTCACCGAGCAGACGTTGGGCCCACTCACGCAGGGCTTGCCGGGCATGGGCGGTGGCCTGCCCGGGCTGCCGGGGTTCTAGCCAAGGGGTTGGGTGAGCCGGGTGCCTGGGTGCACCCGGCGCGGAGGGGCGGATGTACGAGGGAGCGATCCAGGACCTGATCGACGAGCTGGGACGGCTGCCGGGCGTGGGGCCCAAGAGCGCCCAGCGGATCGCGTTCCATGTCCTGTCGGCGGACCCGGCGGACGTGAACCGGCTGGCGGCCGCTCTGCGGCGGGTGAAGGAACAGGTGCGGTTCTGCACCGTCTGTTTCCACGTGGCCGAGGCCGAGCAGTGCCGGATCTGTCGAGACCCTCGCCGCGCGGACGACGTCCTGTGCGTCGTGGAAGAGCCGAAGGACGTCATCGCGATCGAACGGACCGGCGAGTTTCGCGGGCGGTACCACGTCCTAGGTGGTGCGATCAACCCCCTGGAGGGGATCGGCCCGGACCACCTGCGGATCCGGGAGCTGATGGCGCGCCTCAACGGAGGCGTGGTCAAGGAGCTGATCCTCGCCACCGACCCGAACACCGAGGGAGAGGCGACCGCCACCTACCTGGCGCTCCTGGTCAAGCCGATGGGGCTGACCGTCACCCGACTCGCCAGCGGCCTGCCGGTGGGCGGCGACCTCGAGTACGCCGACGAGATCACCTTGGGGCGGGCGTTCGAGGGGCGCCGTACGCTCTGAGCGCGCGACGGCGCCCGACCTCAGCCCAGCGGCCGATCCAGCAGGCCCACCGCGATGGTGTGGACAGCGTCGAGGTCGGCGGGATCGGCCAGGCGGGCCCGGCCACCGGTGACCGTGTACCACTCGTCTGCCTCGCGGTACTGCACCCGGAGTGTGACCTGCCCGTCGTCGGCCAACTCGGTCCGTAGGGTCAGCTCACCGGTGATCACACCCACCTCGTCGGTCATGACGCCGCCTGGTCCAGCGGTGATGTCACTGCACCGTTCCTCGGCCATGACCGAGAGTCTATCGACAGGTGTCGAGCATGTCCTCGAGTGCGGCTTTTTCCTCCGAGGTCACTGACAGCTCCCAGTGATGCTTGACCGCCACCCAGTCCTGGGCGTACTGGCACCAGTAGCCGCGCTCCGGTGGCTTCCACTGGGACGGGTCCTGGTCACCCTTGGCCCGGTTGGACGTGGCCGACACCGCGATCAGCTGTGGAGTGTCGAGGTCGTTGGCGAAGTCGACGCGACGCTGCTCGTCCCACTCCGCGGCGCCGGTACGCCAGGCGTTCGCCAGCGGCACCATGTGGTCGATGTCGACCTCACTGGGGTCAGTCAAGGTGAGTCCGTCGTAAGGGCTGAACCACGTCCCCGCCACGGCCCGGCAGCGATCGTCCACGGTCACGTCCTCGCCGTCGCGGGCGAGCACGAGGTGGCGCACGTTGCAACCGTCCTCACTGCGCCAGTGGGAAAATCGGTCCCGGCTGTACCCGCGCATCGAGGACCACTCAGCGACCTCCAACTCGGACAGCTGACGCCGAGCCTGTTCCACATCGCTCCGGCCACCTCCACCCGCACCGGCACTCCCTTGGTCGGAGGCGCCTGGTGTGGAGCTGTCCAGGTCGTCCAGCCAGTCGCCGCCGTACCACGCGATGGCGGCGAGGACGACGAGGACCACCAGCGTGAGCACACTGTTGCGGAGATGATGTCGGGATCGGGGGGTGCTGGTCGTGGTGCGCGTCCTGGAGCGTGTCGACGAGCGCGGCCGTGAACTGGTCCGTCGGGGGCGTTTGGAGGAGCGTGAGGGGGACATGCGCGTACCTTAACCGCTGGTCGGCAGAGGTTTGCGGCGGCGAGCTCCACCACGACCGCACCGGCGACACTTCCGTGTCCATCGCGCTCACCGTCTGAAACGGCAACATCACTGTCGACCGGTGTTGATGGCGGCCTGTCGGCTCCACCCGGCTGAGCATCCGCCCTGGACGACCAGCGACGACCCCGGGAGACCCCGAAGCACTGGCCGAAGACGACCTTCACTCCCAGGAAACATCGATCCTGGCGTCCCACCAGGTAACTCATGCGTTCAGCCAGACGACCGCGCTCGCCGGGGTGTCGACGCACTATTGGAGCGGCGGGAGCGCGGCCCACACGCCGACCGCCAGCCGGCGGTGGTCGATCTGTTCTGAAGCTGACCCACGAGCAGTCCACCGCGGTGATCATGGTCACCCACGACCAGAATCTCGCGCGCCGCGCGGGCCAGGTTCTGTCCATGCGCGACGGGGTGCTGATCGATCAGTCCACTCGGGTGTTTCGTGGCTTGTGGGCAGGATACCGGGGCGGCGTAGAACAGCCGCCTGGTAGCGGTCGCCTTCCATGCGTCGAGGCCGCCCTACGGCGGCCGCGACGCAAGGCGAAAAAGCAAGCTGCCCGCCCGCGCGCCCGGTTGACCGCGCTCGCCACGGCGTTTAGAGAGGCGGTGACGATGTTGGGGTCGATGCCCACCCCCCACACGGTCCGTCCCTCGACCTCGGCCTCGACGTACGCGGCGGCCTTCGCGTCCTCACCGGCGGAGAGCGCGTGCTCGGTGTAGTCCAGCACCCGCACGGTCACCCCCAGCCCGGTCAGCGCATGGGTGAAGGCGTCGATCGGGCCGTTGCCGACACCGGTCAGCTCCCGCTGAACACCGTCGAGATCGATTTGCGCGGACAGCTCCACCTTGCCATCCACGATGGAGGTCTCGTACTGCCCCACGACGACCTTGGGCTGGCGCTGGTGGCCGACCAGGTACTCATTGGCGAAGAACTCCCACATCTGGCTCGGGGTGACCTCGCCGCCCTCAGCGTCGGTGTGCCGCTGGATCACACCAGAGAACTCGATCTGCAGCCGGCGCGGCAGGTCGAGGCGTCGACCGGCTCGGCGCCGGCCAGATCTG
>CAYTMR010000124.1:0-10272 GCA_964438855.1 uncultured Micromonosporaceae bacterium | reverse complement strand
TGGCGTTCTGGTACTGGACGCTGACGATGTCCTTGCCGCCGAGGTCCATGTCGAAGCCGGCGTCCCGCAGCGCGCGGATCTTCTCTTCTTCCCGTGCCTTGGTCTCGATGAACTCCTCGATGTCGGGGTGGTCCACGTCGAGGATCACCATCTTCGCCGCCCGCCGGGTCGCCCCGCCGGATTTGATGGTGCCGGCCGAGGCGTCGGCGCCCCGCATGAAGCTGACCGGCCCGGAGGCGGTGCCACCGGAGGAGAGCAGCTCCTTGGACGACCGGATCCGGGACAGGTTGACCCCGGCGCCCGAACCACCCTTGAAGATCAGACCCTCCTCTTTGTACCAGTCGAGGATCGACTCCATCGAGTCGTCGACCGAGAGGATGAAGCACGCGCTGACCTGCTGCGGAGAGGGCGTACCGACGTTGAACCAGACCGGCGAGTTGAAGCTGAAGTACTGGTGCAGCAGCAGGTACGTCAGCTCGTGGGCGAAGATCTCGGCGTCCTCCGAGGTGGCGAAGTAGCCGTGCTCCTCCCCTGCCGCCCGGTAGGTCTTCACCACCCGGTCGATGAGCTGCTTGAGCGACCACTCTCGCTGCGGCGTGCCGACCGCGCCACGGAAGTACTTCGTGGTGACGATGTTGGAGGCGTTGATGCTCCAGAAGTCGGGGAACTCCACCCCACGCTGCTCGAAGTTGATCGAACCATCACGCCAGTTCGTCATCACGACGTCCCGGCGCTCCCAGGTGACCTCGTCGTACGGGTGCACACCTGGCTTGGTCCAGACCCGCTCGATGCGCAACCCCTTGCGGTCCGGCTTGGCCTTCCTGCCGTTACGCGTCGCCGCCTTCTGGGCCGTACTGTCCCCCGCCAATTCCATCGCCCCCTCCGGGTCAGCGGCACACGCCGCCCCTACGTGGTCTTCTCGGTTGGTCTTTTGTCGCAGAGTGCTCTCGGTGCTACTCGGCGTGCCCGGCCGGCTCACCCTCGGGCTGCCGGGCGGTGCGCAACGCCGCGATCTCACGCTCGAAGTCCTCCAAGGACTCGAACGAGCGATAGACGCTGGCGAAGCGTAGATAGGCGACCTCATCAAGGTCTCGCAGCGGTCCGAGGATCGCCAGGCCCACGTCGTGGCTGGGCACCTCGGCGGCACCGCGGGCGCGGATCGTCTCCTCCACCCGCTGCGCCAACAACGCGATCGCGTCCTCGTCCACCGGCCGGCCCTGGCAGGCCTTGCGGACTCCGGCGACGACCTTGGCCCGGCTGAATGGCTCGGTGACACCGCTGCGCTTCACCACAGCGAGCACCGCCTCCTCTACGGTCGTGAAGCGCTTACCGCACTCCGGGCAGTGGCGGCGACGGCGGATGAGCTGACCATCCTCAGCCTCCCGCGAGTCGACCACCCGAGAGTCTGGATGGCGACAGTACGGACACCGCATGACGCCTCCAAACCCTAATACTAGTCGAGTTACACCGCTGCAACTACTACATGTAGGGGTTGAGACTAGGCGTCGGGGCAGCCGAACGCAAGCGCGACCGGCCCTTGGGGCCCGTGTCGTGCGTCGCATCGTCCCCGCGTCACCGCGCCACGGCGCACGGTCGCCACCACCGACACGCTGAACCGAATTCGTACGCGTGTCTGGAGGATTGTGACACGCGTGCGATAAGGTCCTGATCAAGGGAACCAGACGACCGAGGATTGGACGGACATGAGCCGGCAAACAGGCGAGGACACCGCGATCGACACCCACGACCGGACCTCACCGCCGGACCGCAGCGCTGCTGCCCGCTCCGTCACGGCGGTGTCGAGCGCGACCCCCGGCCAGTTCGGCCATGACCTGTCCGCGCGTCAACGGCGCATCCTCGACTTCCTCCGCGACTGGGTCGAGCGTCACGGCTACCCACCGAGCGTGCGTGAGATCGGGGAAGCGGTCGGCCTCGTCTCGCCCTCCAGCGTCGCCTACCAGTTGAAGGCGCTGGAGCGCAAAGGCTATCTACGCCGCGACCCGAACCGGCCGCGCGCGGTCGACGTCCGTCACCCCGGCACGCTCGCCGGGTCCCGGGCCGGGGCGAAGCCGGCCGGCGCTGCCCCGGCGTACGTGCCGATGCTGGGTCGGATCGCCGCGGGTGGCCCCATCCTCGCCGAAGAGATGATCGAGGACGTCTACCCGCTGCCCCGGGAGCTGGTCGGGGAGGGCACGCTCTTCCTGCTCCAGGTCAAAGGCGACTCGATGATCGAGGCGGCGATCTGTGACGGGGACTGGGTCACGGTGCGCCAGCAGCCGGAGGCGGACAACGGCGACATCGTCGCCGCGATGATCGACGGAGAGGCGACGGTCAAGACGTACCGGCGACGGGACGGCCACATCTGGCTCGTTCCCCAAAACCCGGCCTACGAGCCGATCCCAGGCGACCAGGCCACCATCCTCGGCAAGGTGGTCGCCGTGCTCCGTCGGGTGTAGCTGGCTGGTCAGTAGCGGTCGGGCCCTGGATCTCGAAACTCGTAGGAGTAGTCGGGGTCGTCGTAGTAGTCGTCGATCTCCTCGCCGCTGTGGTAGACGCCGCCTTCGTAGTCGCCGTAGTTGGCGGAGTCGTAACCGGAGTCGTCGTAGTACTCCGACGGGTACTCCCCGTCGTCGTAGCTCTCGTACTCCCCGCCGTAGGCGGCATCCTCCTCCCCGCCGTAGGTCGTGCCGCCGTAGGTGGTGCCGCTGTACTCGCTCTGGTAGGTCCCGGCCTGGGAGCGGTAGACGCCCGGCTGTTCGGCCGCCTCCGGTTGCCAGTCCGTAGCCGAAGCGTCCTCGGCGGGTGGTGAGGGTGCCGGCACCCGGGCCGACCCGCCGTACACCGTGCCGGCGCTGGCGGTCGCCGCAGCCCCGGCCGCGGCAGCCCCCGCCACGGCGGCTCCGGCGGCCGGCACCGCGGCAGCGGCGACGACCGGGGCGGTCGCACCGACGGAGACCACGCCGCGGGTCTGGCCTGGGACGCTGGCGTTGGCGCTCTCCTCCTCGGCGGCGCGTCGCCGGGCCCGCACGATCCCCACCACCCCGGCCACCACCATGGCCAGGCCCAGGACCCCCACTACGCCGATCGCCAGCATGGCTTTGTCGAGGCTGGAGGACAGGAGCGCACCACCGCTGCTCCCGCCTTCCTGGGGTGCCGGCTCGGCGGTGGGTGAGGGCGGCGGAGGTTCGACCGGCGTGTAGCGGAGGATGGTGGGCACGAACGGCTCGGGCAGATCCATCTCCGACGGCGGGGCGTCGGAGATGGTGAGGAAATGCGTCCCGTCCGGGGAGTAGGTGATCGCCTCGCCCTGGATCTCGGCGATCTGCGGCGCGAAGGGAGTGACGCGCGGCTCCCCTTCTGTGATGGCCGCGACGACGTCACCGTCGGCGACGTCGAACTCGAACGCGTCGGTGTAGGTGCGCAGCACCACCTTCGTGCCGTCCGGGGAGTTGGCGCCGCCGGTGACGACCCGCCGGCCCGCGATGGAAAGGGCGGAGAGGTAGTGCTCGGTCGTGGTCTCCGGCGGGGTGAACTCGCCGAGCTTCTCCAAGGGGACGGCCTGCTCGGGAGGGTTACCGGGAACGAAGTCGGTGGGTCGGTAGAGCTCCGCGGTGGCGACGGTCTTGGTGATGATGATGGGGGTGCCGTCGCCGTCGAGGACGAGCGCCTCGGCGTCGCGGGCTTGGCCGTCGGGGTAGACGAACCGGTGGATGACCGGCGTGCGGTCGCCGCCGGAGAGGTCCACCCGCCACAGCGCCACCGTCGGGCGGGTCGAGCCGCCGGTGGCGAGTCCGCCAGCCACGTTGTCCCCGACGTCGCCCACCCACAGGATCTGGCGCTCGCGGTCGAGGGCGAGGTCCTCGGGGTCCAGGGGTGGGGTGGGGAACGGAATCTGGTCGACGACGTTGCACGCGCTGTCGAGGAGGAAGATGGGCTTGCGGTCGACGAAGTCCTGGCTGTCGTTGACGGCGATGTAACCGTCGTCGGTGGCGACGAGCCCCGACACCTCGGTCAGGCGAGGGTCGGTGAGCGTGCAGACCGGTTCCCCCAGCACCGGCTCGGGTGTGTCGCCCACCTCCTCGCTCGGCTCGGGACTGCCCTCCTGCGCAGCGACGGGGGGTGCGGCGATGGCCCAGGCAGCGGATGCCGCCAGCACCGCTGCCGCCACTAACGCTCTACGCCGCACCGGCACAGTCTCGCATGTCCGCCATCGGCTCAGCTATGGCGATCCTCACGCGGACTCTCCCCGGACCCGATAGGGCTCCAGGGCAGCGGCGAGACCAGCGTCGACGCGGGCGACGATCTTCGTCCCGGCCAGTTCGTGACTGGTTTCCAACACCTCACCCCGCTCATGGACCCGAGCCACCAGGTCACCCCGGTCGTACGGGATGACCACCTCCACCTGCGTCGCGGGTCGCGGTAGCCGGGCCTCGATGGCGGCGCGCAACTCGTCCAGGCCGGCGCCCGTGTGGGCGGAGACGAACACCGCCTCCGGCCAATCCCGCTTGAGTCGCAGCAGCGTCTCCTCCGACGCGGCGTCGATCTTGTTTACCACGAGCAGCTCGGGTACCTGCTCGGCCCCCACCTCGGCTAGCACTTCGTGGACCGCCCGGACCTGCTCGGCCGGGTCGGGGTGGGAGCCGTCGACCACGTGCAGGATGAGGTCGGCCTGAGCCACCTCCTCCAGAGTGGAGCGGAACGCTTCGACCAGCTGGTGCGGCAGGTGGCGGACGAAGCCGACGGTGTCGGAGAGGGTGTAGACCCGCCCATCGGAAGTACGCGCGCGACGGGTGGTCGGGTCCAGCGTGGCGAACAGCGCGTCCTCCACCAGGACGCCGGCTCCCGTGAGCCGGTTGAGCAGGCTGGACTTGCCGGCGTTGGTGTAGCCGGCGATGGCCACGCTCGGCACGGCGGCCCGTCGGCGGCTAGCCCGCATGGTGTCGCGGGTGCTGCGCATGCGGGCCAGTTCGCGCTTGAGCCTGGCGATGCGGGTGTGGATGCGCCGGCGGTCGGTCTCCAGCTTGGTCTCACCGGGGCCACGCAGGCCCACCCCACCGCCGGTCCCGCCGGCCTGGCCTCCGGCCTGCCGGGACAGCGCTTCACCCCAGCCTCGTAGGCGTGGCACGAGGTACTGAAGCTGGGCCAGCTCCACCTGGACCTTGCCCTCTCGGCTGCGGGCGTGCTGAGCGAAGATGTCGAGGATCAGGGCGGTCCGGTCGATCACCTTGACCTTGAGCTCCTGCTCCAGGTTGCGCAGCTGGCCTGGGGAGAGTTCTCCGTCGCAGATCACGGTGTCCGCACCGGTCGCCACCACGATGTCACGCAGCTCCCCGAGCTTGCCTCGCCCGATGTAGGTGGCGGGATCGGGCCGATGGCGCCGCTGGATGAGCCCATCCAACACCTGAGAACCGGCGGTTTCGGCCAGCGCGGCCAGCTCCGCCAAGGAGTTCTCGGCGTCGGTGATCGTCCCGTCGACCCACACGCCGACCAAGACGACGCGCTCGAGCCGCAGCTGACGGTATTCGACCTCGGCGACGTCGGACAGCTCGGTGGACAGCCCCGCCACCCGGCGCAACGCCTGCCGGTCGGCGAGATCCAGCTCCCCGGTGGTGTCAGTCGGCATGAGCAGGTCGTCGGCGATAGTCCGGGCCGGCGTGTCGTGATGGCGCAAGCCCCGCCCTCCTTCATCTCGTGGTACTCGTCAATCCTGACACGGCCTTGCCGCGGCCGCAGCTCGGTTTACCTCAGGTTGAGTCCGGCGGCGCCGGGTATTCAGCGGCAATGGTGAGGCGAGCGCCCAGGGCGCGGGCGCGAACGGACCTTCGGGTGTTCCTGCCCGCGACCGCACTGATCGTGCTGTTCGTCGGGTACGCCTCCGTGTTCACCAACGCCGCGACCCGCGCGATCGGCACCATCCATGAGCAGATCATCCGCACCTTCGGCTGGTACTACGTCGCCATCGTCTCCGCATTCGTGATCTTCGCCGCCGTCATCGGCGCAAGTCGATTCGGAGACCTGCCGTTAGGCCGTGACGACGAAGCACCCGAATTCCGCCTCAGCACATGGTTGGCCATGTTGTTCGCCGCCGGCATGGGAATCGGGCTGGTGTTCTGGGGCGTGGCCGAGCCGCTGTCGCACTTCGCCTCGCCCCGCCCCGGCGTCACCGGCGACGAGGCCGCGCTGGCGCAGGAGGCGCTGATCCAGAGCTTCCTGCACTGGGGCCTGCACCCGTGGGCCGTCTACGTCATCGTCGGCTTGTCGATGGCGTACGCGGTCCACCGCCGAGGCCGCCCTTTCTCCATCCGGTGGGCTCTGGAGCCGCTGTTGGGGCGGTTCGTCCTGGGCTGGATCGGTGACCTCATCGACATCGTGGCGATCATCGGCACCGTGTTTGGCCTCTCCACCTCACTGGGGCTGGGAGCGCTTCAGATCGGAGAAGGGCTGGGGCTCGTCACCGGTGTCACCCCGAGCACGGTCGTCCAGGTCGGGTTGATCATCGGCATCACGGGGGTGGCGGTGTTGTCGGTGGCCACCGGGGTGCACCGAGGGATCAAGTGGCTCTCCCACCTGAACGTGTCGTTGATGCTGCTGCTGATGGCCTTCGTGCTGATCGCCGGCCCCACTCTCTTCCTGCTACGGGAGCTCATCCAGTCGGTCGGGTTCTACCTACAGAATCTGTTCCGACTCAGCTTCGACGTCAGTGCCGCTCACGGCAAAGCGGGCGAGGAGTGGTCGGCGGCCTGGACCATCTTCTACTGGGGTTGGTGGATGGCGTGGGCACCGTTCGTGGGGATCTTCATCGCCCGGATCTCCCGCGGCCGCACCGTGCGGGAGTTCGTCCTCGGCGTGCTGCTGGTGCCGACGGCGTTGTCGTTCGTCTGGTTCTCCCTACTCGGCGGGGCCGCCCTGCACCAGGAGGTGTTCGGCGGTGGCGGGCTGGTGGAGGTCGGTCCGGACGGCTCGGCGGTGGTCAATCAGGAACGGGCACTGTTCGGGCTGCTGGAGACGCTGCCGGCGGGTACGGCGGTGAGCGTGGGCGTGATCGCGCTGATCGCGCTGTTCTTCGTCACCTCCGCCGACTCCGGGTCGCTGGTCGTGGACATGCTCGCCACCAGGGGTGACCCCGACCCGCCGACCTGGAGCCGCGTGCTGTGGGGATCACTGCAGGGAGCGGTGGCGATCGCGTTGCTGGTGTTGGTCGCCGACGCGCGCGGACTCACCGCGTTGCAGACCGTCGCGATCATGGCGGCGTTGCCGGTGAGCGTCCTGATGATTTTGATGTGTGTCGCGCTGTGGCCGCTGCTGCGACAGGAGCATCGCGACCGGGTCCAGGCCGACCGTCGGCGGCGGACCCGGGACCTCACCGAGCGGATCGCCCGCCGCCTCGCCGACGACCGAGGGCGGAAGCCGTAGCGGTCCCCGCGACCGTCAGCGCTGCCGGAGTCGGGACAGGTCCACCGTACCGTGGGCGATCAGCACGGCCGGGCCAGCCAGGGTGGCCGCGTCGTCGGTGATCTCCACCGTCAGCCGCCCGCCGGGCACGTCCACGGTGACCGTGCCGGTGTCCGTGCCGCGCTGGGCCAGCGTCACCGCGGCCGCGGCGCACGCCCCGGAACCGCAGGAGAGCGTCTCGCCTACGCCCCGCTCGTACACCCGCATGCGGACGTGGTCGGCGGCGAGCGGAGCGAGGAACTCCACATTGGTCCCGTCGGGAAACTGTGCCGGGTCGACCGCGGGCATGTGGGTGAGGTCGAGCGCGGCCAGTTCGACGTCGGCCGAAAGCGGGCAGACCAGGTGTGGATTGCCACAGTCGACCTGCACTCCGGAAAACTCGCGCCCGGCCAACCGGGCCGTGCCCTCACCGGTGAGGCGCGGCCGACGCAACCTTGCCGCTACCTGCTGGTCGGTGACGGTCGCCGAGACCGGCCCGGCGCGGGTCAGCAGCGTCACCGATCCGTCTGCCAGTCCCGCCTCGACCAGGTAGCGGACGAAGACCCGGACCCCGTTGCCGCACATCTCCGCCACCGAGCCGTCGGCGTTGCGGTAGTCCATGAAGAACTCGGGGGCGTCGCGAAGCCCGGCGGTCTCCGGGTGGGCGGCGCTGCGCACCACCCGCAGCAGGCCGTCGCCGCCGAGACCGAACCGGCGGTCGCACAACGCCGCCACCACTGACGGCTCCAAATCCAGCTTCCCGTCCAGGTCCGGTAGCAGGACGAAGTCGTTGCCGGTGCCGTGGCCCTTGAAAAACTCGATCGCGGTCATCGGTGTCATCATCCCCGGTCGCGCACCGCCGCCAGCGCCGCGGTCAGCAGATCCTTGCGAGCGCCGTCGAGCCACACCACTCGGTGGTCGCGCCGGAACCAGGAGCGTTGACGCCGGACGAACCGACGGGTGGCCCGTACCGTCTCGGCGCGCGCCGCACTCTCGCTGAGGACGCCGTCGAGGTAGGCGAGCACCTGCTGGTAGCCGAGCGCTGCCCGGGCGGTACGGCCCTGCCGAAGCCCACGCTCCACGAGCGCCTCCACCTCGGCGACCAGCCCTTGCTCCCACATGCGGTCCACCCGCTCGGCGACGCGCTGGTCCAGGTCGTCCCGGTCGACGGCGAGCATCACCGTCGGGTAGATGGGGGTCGGGTCGGGCAAGTGGGCGGTGAACGGGGCTCCGGTGAGCGCGATGACCTCCAACGCACGCACGATGCGCCGCCCGTTGCCCGGCAGGATCGCGGCGGCGGCGGCCGGATCCTGCTGCCGCAGCCGCTCGTGCAGCTTCTCCGGGCCCACCCGCTCCAGCTCGGCTTCCAGCTCGGCCCGCAGTTCGGGGTCGGTGCCGGGGAACTCGAACCGCTCCAGCACCGCCCGCACGTACAGCCCCGAGCCGCCCACCACGAGGGGGACGCGGCCACGGGCCCGGATGTCGGCCACCGCGGCGCGAGCGTGCCGCTGATACTCCGCCACGCTGGCCGGCTCGGTGACGTCCCAGATGTCCAACACGTGGTGCGGCACGCCGCGGCGCTGCTCCACCGGCAGTTTGGCGGTGCCGATGTCCATGCCACGGTAAAGCTGCATGGAATCGGCGTTGACCACCTCGCCGCCCAGCGCCTCGGCGAGGTCCAAGCTGAGCGCCGACTTTCCGGCCGCGGTGGGCCCCACCACCGCAACGACACATGGTTCGCTTACGGAGCGCACCGGTCAACCCTAGAGGGAGTGGTCGAGGACAGGGCGAAGGACACCGTATGGTTACGGTCCGCCACAGGGTCTCGACTTTACCCCGGGGGTACCTGTGACAATGCCGGAGAACGAATGCGGCGGCGCCGGCGCGCGTCCTCCGCGGCTCCCGCGAGGGCCGGGTCGACGCCGACGGGCCGGAACGACGAGGATGGACACATGAGCGACTGGACCAGCTACGGCCGGATCGACGCAGACGGGACCGTCTATGTAAAGACGGCTGACGGAGAGCGGGTCGTAGGCTCATGGCAGGCCGGCACCCCCGAGGAGGGTCTAGCTCACTTCGCCCGCCGGTTCGCCGACCTGGTGACCGAGGTAGACGTGCTCGAGGCCCGGCTGCTCAGCGGTGCGGCTGACCCGGCCCAGGCGGCGGTGAGCATCCGCCGGTTGCGCGACTCACTCGCCGAAGCCAACGTCGTCGGGGACCTGGACGGACTGGCGGCCCGGCTGGACAAGCTCGCCAGTGTCGCCGACGAGCGGACGGAGCTGGCGAAGGCGGCCCGGGAGGCGCTGCGGGCCGAAGCGTTGGCACGCAAGACCGCGCTGGTCGAGGAGGCCGAGCAGATCGCCGCCGAGTCCACCAGTTGGAAGGCCGCTGGCGACCGACTGCGTGACATCTTCGAGGAGTGGCGCACCATCCGCGGCATCGACCGCAAGACCGACAGCGAGCTGTGGAAGCGCTACGCTGCCGCCCGCGACGCCTTCAGCCGCCGCCGTGGCGCCCACTTCGCCGCTCTGGACGCCGAACGGAAGCAGGCTCAGGCGGCGAAGGAGGAACTGGTCGCCCAGGCCGAGGCGCTGTCCGACTCCACCGACTGGACCGGCACCGCCAACCAGCTGCGCCAGCTGATGGCGCAGTGGAAGAGTCTGCCCCGTGCCTCCCGCGAGGCCGAGCAGCGGCTCTGGGAGCGGTTCCGCGCCGCCCAGGACGCCTACTTCACCCGCCGCAGCGAGTACTTCGCTGCCCGCGACTCCGAGCAGCGGGAGGCTCTGGCCCGCCGGCAGGAGCTGGTGGCCCAGGCCGAGGCGTTGGATGTGGACGCCGACC
>CAYTMR010000123.1:0-10379 GCA_964438855.1 uncultured Micromonosporaceae bacterium | reverse complement strand
GAAGACATGATCATGCCGCCGCAGGCGCTCGGTGTCTAAGTCATCTCGTTCGGCATGTTCACCGCCGGGAACGCCGCCGTCGTCTGGCGCGGGCCGATGCTCCACCGGGCGCTGCAGCAGTTCCTCGCCGACGTCTGGTGGGGGGAGCTCGACGTGCTCCTGCTCGACCTGCCTCCGGGCACCGGCGACATCGCCATCTCGGTGGCGCAACTGCTGCCCAACGCCGAGATCCTGGTCGTCACGACACCGCAGGTCGCCGCAGCCGAGGTCGCTGAACGGGCCGGGGCGATCGCCTTGCAGACCCACCAGCGGCTGGTCGGCGTGGTGGAGAACATGTCGTGGCTGGAGTTGCCCACCGGCGAGCGGATGGAGGTGTTCGGCGCCGGTGGTGGCGCTGCGGTGGCCGAATCGCTGACTCGGCTGGTCGGGGCTCCGGTCCCGCTGTTGGGGCAGATCCCACTGGACCCACGCCTTCGTGAGACCGGCGACCGTGGCGAGCCGCTCGTGCTGGCCGACCCGGACTCAGCGGCTGGTAAGGCGCTCACCGCCGTCGCCGACCAGCTCGCCGTACGCCGGGAGTCCCTGGTGGGCAAGCCGCTCGGTTTGCGTCCGGCCTGACCGCACCGCCCTCAGGTGACGTCGTCGTAGGCGACGCGGGGTGCCGGTGCGGGAGCAGAGGACTCCGTCGCGGACGCGGAGGGCGTGGTCGTGGACGCCGACGGGGCGGGTGGTGCCGCGCGGAGGTCGGTCGCCCGTTTCACGTCGTCGGCGACCGCCCGGGTTTCCCGACCGATGTCCGTGAGTTCGCGCTGGAGGCTTCGCGCCTGTTTCGTCACGTCCTCCGAGATGCCCTTCAGCGGCCGGACCAGTGCCTCCTGGTCAGCCTCGCTCAGGACGTGCTTGCGAATGAACGTCTTGGGGTGCAGGTCCTCCAGCTGGATGTCGGTGCCCAGCTCGCGACTCAAGTCGGCGGTGGCGTTCCGTGCCATCTGGCGGAGATTCCGCAGCAACCGAAGGAAGTCGGCGATCGCTTTGGGAAGTTTGTCACCGAAGATGAAGAGGGCCACCAACATCAAGATGACGACTTCGTACCAGCTCAAGTTGGAGAACACAGCCCGCCCCTCCTCGGCCCGCGCAGCGCAGCGTGCCCTAAGCCTACGCACCGGTAGGCCCGGTGTCAGTCCGCGGCTACCAGGGTGACCGACACACGCTTGCTCACGCCACCACGGCGATACTCTACGGTCACCACCGCGCCGGGCGGGTGCTTGCGGACCAGCGCGATCACGTCGAGTGGCTGCTGCAACGGGCGGCCGTTGAGGGAAACCAACACGTCCCCGGCGCGCAGACCGGCCTTGGCAGCGGGCCCGCCCTCGGCCACCGCCACCAGCCGCACACCACCGTTGGCGTTCCGCCCGGTCCGTTCCAGCTCCGCGCCGAGCACCGTCCGGCGGGCCTGGCCCGTGTCGATGATCTCCTGGGCCACCCGTTTGCCGTGGCTGATCGGAATGGCGAACGCCAAGCCGATGTTGCCCGCCTCCGCCTCGGTCATCGAGACCGACTTGATGACGGAGTTGATCCCGATCACGCGTCCGGCGGCGTCCACCAGCGGCCCGCCCGAGTTGCCCTGGTTGATGGCGGCGTCGGTCTGGATCGCGGCGTAGTAGCGCACCTGGCCACCCGGGTCACCGGCTTGGACCGCCCGGTCGACCGCGCTGACGATGCCCGAAGTCACGGTATTGGCGAGGGCCAACGGCGAGCCGATCGCCAACACGGTGTCGCCCACCCGCACGGACTCGGAATCACCGAACTGGACCGGCGGCGCGTTGAGGGCCGGGTCCACACGCAGTACCGCGATGTCGGCCTCGGGATGGCGGCCGACCACCGTCGCCGACGTACTCGAACCGTCGTGGAAGGTGACGGTGGTCCCGGAACCCGCCCCCACGACGTGGTCGTTGGTGAGCACGTGACCAGCGGTGGAGATGACGAACCCGGAACCAAGCGTCGAACCGGCCGGGCCACCAGACCGAATCGTCACCACACTGGGCAGGACACGCTCGACCACCTCGGCGAGACTGCCTGGCTCCGGTTGCGCGGCCGGAGCCGGAGCAGCGCCGGGTGCGCCGAGGACCGTGCCGACGCCGCCGCTGCGGGCGTACGTGTAGCCGAGGGCACCACCGAGAGCACCGGCCAGGACCCCCACCAGCACCGCCGTCACGAGCACGACCACGACCATGCGTCCGGGCTGGATCCCGTCGGACGGCGTCGGTTCGGTGACCGGTTCCACAGACGTGGGCGGCGCAGCCGCCGGGATCACGATGGACGCCGGCGTCGCCGGGTCACGCCATGGGTCGGAGAGGGCGTCGGACCACCACGGTGACGGGGTCTCACGCCTCCCCGGTGAGATGGGCGCCGATGCCTGCGGCTCGCCGGACTGGGGTCTGCTCCAGCCGTCGGTCACGCACCTAGCATGACATGGAAACGCGAGCAGATCTCGGAATAATCGGGCTTAGCCGCTCAAATCAATGAGGTATCGCAGCAGCGTCCGCACTCCCCACCCGGTCGCACCTCGGCTCAGTTCCGCGTCGTCGCGGTCGCTCCACGACGGAGCCGACATATCGATGTGGACCCACCGGTCACGCGCCGAACCGGTGAACTCTCGCAGGTAGAGCGCCCCCATGATCGAACCCGCCAGGCCCGGCATGGGAGCGTTGTTGACGTCGGCCACCTCGCTGGCGAGCCCTTCGACGTAGTCCTCCACCAGCGGCATACGCCACACCCGCTCGCCAGCGGCGGACGCAGCCGCCTCGATCCGCTGCGCGAGATCCGCGTCCTCGGTGTAGAGCGCACCGGTCCGCTTACCCAATGCGATCGCGTTTGCCCCGGTCAGTGTCGCGAGGTCGATCAGGACGTCGGGGCGGTACGACGTCGCGGCGTACGCGAGCGCGTCGGCGAGCACCAACCGCCCTTCGGCGTCGGTATTGCGCACCTCGCTGGTCCGCCCACCGAAGTGTCGGACCACGTCACCCGGACGCATGGCAGAGCCACTGGGCAGGTTCTCCGCCAACGGCGCTACCGCCGTGACCCGGACCGGCAGTTTCAGCACCGCGGCGCCCAGGGTGGCCGCCACCACCGCCGCCGCGCCCGCCATGTCCTTGCGCATGAGCAGCATGGCGTTGGACGGCTTCAGCGAGATACCACCGGTGTCGAACGTAATGCCCTTGCCGACCAAGGCGACATGGGTCCGTGCGCCACGCGGCCGCCAGGTCACTTCGACCAGCCGCGGCGGGCTGGCCGAACCACCGCCGACCGCGAGCACGCCCCCGAAGCCGTCGGCGCGCAGCTCCGACTCGTCGCGGACCCGCACCCGCAACCCTGGGTGACCAGCGGCGGCCTTGGTCACCTGCCGTGTGAACCACACCGGGTCCTTCGTCGAGGACGGCGTGTTGGTCAGGTCACGGGCCAGCGCGGTCATCCGTGCCGTCACCTCGGCGGCGGCCAGGATCGCCTCGTACCGGCCCGGGTCGTCGACCGCGAGCTGCACTCTGCGCAGCCGAGGCGCCTTGTCGGGCGGGTCGCTCGCGAGCCGATACCGGTAGGAGGCGAGCATGAGACCCTCCGCCAGCCCACGCACCGCAGCCTCGGTCGGCGAGTCCAGCCACACCATGAGCGTGGACTCCTGGGCGGCCGACCGCGCCAGCGCGGCCCCGGCACTCCGCCAGCTAGCCTCGTCACCGTCCCCCACTCCGACCAGCAGCACCCGCCGCGGCCGGCCCAGTGGGCGTGGAAGGGCGTGCACCGTCCCCGGCTTCCCGGAATGCCGCACCTGCTCCGCGAAGGCGGCGCACTCGGCCTGCACCGCCGACGGAACCGCCGACTCCGGTAGCCGGACCGGTTGATCTGGCTGGTCGGGTGGTGCCACCGGCAACGCGACGACGGCCGGCGTGCCGCCGCCGGCCGTGAAACGTACGGTGAGCACCGCGCGCCGTTAGCTGACGGCTGTCTTCAGCGCCTCACCGAGCGCGGCCGCCTCGTCAGGGGTCATCTCCACCACAAGCCGGCCACCGCCCTCCAACGGCACCCGCATGACGATGCCCCGGCCCTCCTTGGTCACCTCAAGCGGACCGTCACCCGTCCGCGGCTTCATCGCCGCCATGTCGTCTCCCCTCAGGGTTCGTCCGGGGCTGGTGGGTCCTCCCCGCCTGCCCCTCCTACGTCCCGTCACGCGCCGCACCTGCGCGGCGCGGACACATGATTTTCCCCGATGCCGGCTGGCTAGCTCAAACCGGCCCGGTCATGCTGTGACAATTGCCTAGCCACAATCTAGCGCACATGTCACAATGACCCGGCTATGCAGGCTCGGTCAGCCCTCTTTGATCTCTACGGCGACCATCTCCGTAGCCGGGGAGGACGAGCGCCAGTGGCGGCACTGGTCCGACTCCTCGCCCCGTTGGGGATCGCCGCACCGGCAGTCCGGACAGCGGTCTCCCGGATGGTGAGGCAAGGCTGGCTCGAACCCATCCGCCTCCCCGCCGGCCCCGGGTACGCGCTGACGGCCAAGGCCGTCCGACGGCTCGACGGAGCCGCCGCTCGCGTCTACCGCACCACCAAGCAGTCGTGGGACGGCACGTTCGACCTGATCGTGCTGGACCCGCCGACCCGCCGGCCGGCCCGCACCCGCCTCGCCTCGCACCTGGCCTTCCTGGGGTACGGCCACCTCAACGACCGCGTCTGGATCTCCCCCCGCCCTCACGACGAGGTGGAAGCCCATCTGACCGAGACTGGGGTGCGCTACGAACGGTTCAGCGCCACCTACGACTCCGGCGACGCCCGGCAACTGGTGCGGCGGGCCTGGGATCTGCCCGGCCTGGCGCAGGCCTACGAACGCTTCGTCGCCGACCTCACCCCGGTGGTCACGCAGATTCCCAGCCGCAGCAATGACGAGGCCGCCTACAGCGCGCGATTTCGCCTGGTGCAAGCTTGGAGGGCGTTCCTGTTCCAGGATCCGCAGCTACCACCGGCGTTGCTGCCCAGCCCTTGGGCGGGCACCACCGCCGCAGCGTTCTTCGACAAACACGCCGCTCGGCTGCGCCCCGCGGCCGACCGGTTCGTCGACCGTTGCCTGGAGGCGTGAGCTACCGGATGTCCGACGTCCTACTGATCGACCGCAACGAGGCAGTCGCTACCGTGACCCTCAACCGGCCACAGTCGCTCAACTCGCTCGATGTGGCACTCAAAGAAGCCCTCCGTGACCGACTGGCCGAGCTGGCCACCGACGACACGATCCGGGCGGTGGTGCTCACCGGCGCCGGGCGGGCGTTCTGCGTCGGGCAGGACCTGCGGGAACACGCCGCCACCCTGGCCAGCGACGTCGAGCAGCCGCTGAGCACCGTGCGGGAGCACTACAACCCGATCGCTACCGCGCTGGCCACCATGCCCAAGCCCGTGGTCGCCGCGGTCCGGGGGATGGCCGCCGGCGCCGGCGCCGGACTGGCCTTCCTCGCCGACCTGCGGGTGGGCGGACCGTCCACCGGCTTCCTGATGGCCTTCGCCAACGTCGGCTTGGCGGCGGACACCGCGGTGTCGTGGTCACTGCCCAGACTGGTCGGACAGGCCAAAGCCGCCGAACTGCTGCTGTTGGCCGAGCCGGTGGGCGCCGACGACGCACACCGAATCGGCCTACTGACCACGCTGGTCGACGACGACGAGGCCGTCCTGCCCACCGCCCAGGAGCTCGCCGCGCGGCTGGCCAAGGGGCCTACCGTGGCGTACGCGCAGATCAAGCGACAACTGCTCGGCGACGGTTTCGACGCGGCACTGGCCCTCGAAGCGCAGACGCAGGAGATCTGCGGAGCCACCGAGGACCACCGCAACGCGACCGAGGCGTTCCTGGCCAAGCAGCCGCGCACCTTCCGGGGCACCTGAGCCGCGGGCGCTGCGTAGGCGCCAGGTCAGTCCTCGTCCTCGGGGTCGAGGTCGTGCGGTTCTCCGGCGACGAAGACCCGCATCGCTAGCTCGTCATCGGCGGGAGAGACGAAGGCGGGCAGCTCCTTCGGCCCCAGCTCCTTGAGGTACGACCAGAACTCGGCGACCGCCTCCGCGGGCGACGCCGCCTCGATGGGTAGGTCAACGCTCACCAACCACGACCGCTGCGCCATACCCACCATCACATCACGCCCCGACATGGCACCCCTCGAGGTGGTCGTCGACCATCCCCGTGGCCTGCATGAGCGCGTAGGCGGTGGTCGGACCGACGAACCGGAAACCGCGCCGACGCAGCTCCTGGGCCATCGCCACCGACTCCGCAGTCTGGGTCGGCACCTCCGCCAACGACGCTGGTCGGCGCCCGCGCGGCGGCGGGGCGAACGACCAGAGCAACGCACCGAGACCACCAGGGACCTCAAGCGCTGCCCGGGCGTTGGCGATCGCCGCCTCGATCTTGGCCCGGTTGCGGATGATCCCGGCATCGGCGAGGAGCCGTTGGACGTCGGCCGGACCGTAGCCCGCCACCACCTCGATCCGAAAGCCGTCGAAGGCGGCCCGGAACGCCGGGCGTTTACGCAGGATGGTCAACCACGATAGACCCGCTTGGAAGGCCTCCAACGTCAGCCGCTCGTAGAGCGCGTCGTCGCCGTGGATCGGCCGCCCCCACTCGTCGTCGTGGTAGGCGACGTACTCGGGGGCGGACATGCCCCACCGGCAGCGGCGGCGCCCGTCGGGGCCGGTGACCAGGTCGTCCGTCACGGCAGACGCCTCTGCTCCACCAGGCGCGCGAACCGGCGCAGTGCTCGGGTCAGCCCGGCCTTCGATCCCGGCCACAGCAGCGGCCGGGCGACCTGCCCGACCACGCCGCCGGGCAGATGGAACCACTCGTGCCACACCACCTGGGTGCGGCTGTCACCCATCGGGGTGCACCGCAGCACGCCCGGGCCTCGAAGCACCGCACCCTGATGGACCACGCGGATCTGGTAGGGCGGATCTACCCGCACCACGCGCATCTCGTCACGCAGCGCCACCGGACCCACTGTGGTGACCGCCTCGATCAGGCTGCCCTCATCACCGTCACCCTCGACCACCCGGACGGTGGTGAACGGAATCCACTCCCCCTGCCGCTCCCAGATGCGCAACGCGGCGAAGACCGTATCGGCGCGCGCACGCACGATCGTGCTCGCGGTGATCTCCAGCGCGCCCGGCTGCGCAGCGTCGCCAGCAGCGCCAGCCGGCTCGTCCTCGGCACTCACGGGCGGTCGGCGACGTCCTCGCTGGCTGGTGCCGGCTCAGTCGCCCGCTGCGCGGGTGCCCCGGCCTCCGCCGCGATCGGCCCCTCGGTCGTCTCCGGCTGCCCGGCGGCCGACGACTCCGGCGCCGGCGGCGCCGACTCGGCAACCCGCTCGGTGGGAGCGTCGGCCTGCTCCGCGGAAGCGTCGGTGCGCTCAGCGGGCTCACTCTCCGACGCGGCGCCGGCGCCCTCAGCCTCGGCAGGTGCCGTCACCGGTGGTGCCGCCGGCTCGTCGGGGGACCGATCCGCCGGCGACTCGGTCCCGGAGGCTCCCGCCGCGGTCCTGGCGGCGGCCAGAGCCGCTTCCCGGGTCCGCCGCAGGTTCTCCGCCTCCGGCAGGCGCCCTTCCCGCAGCGCCGCCACCTCGGCCTCGAGCACCTTGATGAGTTCGTCCTTGTACCCAATGTCGTAGGCCACCCGGCGCAGCGCCTCGTCTACCTGGTCCATGCGGTAGCCCCGCACCACCAGGTCGAAGGTCACCGCCGTCAGGTCGGATTCGGACAGTGGCCGGTCGACCGGTAGCGGCACCGCGCGCCCGTCAGGCTCCGCCGGACGCAGGCCGTCCCGGGAGGTGATCGCGACGGTGATGCCGAAGACGATGGCGCCCGCGGTGAGGCCGACCGCGAGTACGAGGAGGATCTGACTCACGCCCTGATCGTGACAGACTCCGCAATCCGCCGCGACCCCCCATCCAGGGACCGCGCCCAATGCATGGATCAGGTCCAGGTGAGGACGCGCTTGCGCCAGGCATACAGGATGCCGAGCGCGAGTACACCGACGAACACGCCCATCTCCGCCGTGGTGACCACGCCGAAACCTGGTTCAGCGAAGACGACCGCCCACGGAAACAGGAACACCGCCTCCACCGCGAAGATCACGAAGAGGTAGGCGTAGACGTAGTAGCGGATCTGGGCTCTGGCCCAGTCACCGCCGACCGGGTCCAACCCGCACTCGTACGTCGTGGTCTTGCCCGGCGCCGGGGCGGGGCGGGCCGGGCGGAACAGGCGGTTGGCGCCGTACGCCGCCGCCAGGAAGAGCACACCGGCGACCAACAGCAGTCCGAGCGTCGCGTACGAGCCGAGGTAGCCCTCCACGGCCGCAGCCTACCTCAATGGAGCAGGCCTGACGCTGGTCGCGCGCGCCGGCACCGCTGCACCGATCCCGCGTGAGACTCGCTTGACGCGCGTGAATGGCGCAGTGATATGCCGCACATCCGGGCCTGGATATCCCGAGGTCCGGACTCCAGGCCGGCCAGGCCAGCGGGAGCGACGTAGGGTCGGAGGTGTAAAAAAGTGTGGAACGGACCGGGCATGGTGTCGAGTAGCGCGTGCCTCGCAGGCGCCCGGCCCGACGCCTGCGCGGCGACCGCCGCCACCTCGAGGAGGTCAACTCGACGTGACCAAACAGGTCCGGCAGCTGGATCGGGTGGTCATTCGGTTCGCCGGCGACTCCGGCGACGGAATGCAGCTCACGGGTGATCGGTTCACCTCGGAGACCGCCCAGCTCGGCAACGACATCTCCACCCTGCCCAACTTCCCCGCTGAGATCCGCGCGCCGGCCGGCACCCTTCCCGGTGTCTCCAGCTTCCAGGTGCACTTCGCCGACACCGACATCCTCACCCCCGGTGACCGGCCCAACGTCTTGGTGGCGATGAACCCGGCAGCGCTGAAGGCGAACTTGCCCGATCTACCCCGCGGCGCGGACATCATCGTCAACACCGACGAGTTCACCAAACGCAACCTGGCCAAGGTCGGGTACGAGAGCAATCCTCTCGAGGACGGTTCGCTCGCCGCCTACTCGGTACACCAGGTGGCACTGACCAGCATGACGGTCGCGGCTCTGGCCGACTTCGACATCTCCAAGAAGGAGGCCGAGCGAGCCAAGAACATGTTCGCCCTGGGTCTGCTCTCCTGGCTCTACTCCCGGCCGTACGAGTCGACCCTGACCTTCCTCGAACGCAAGTTCGCCGCCCGTCCGGAACTGGCGGCGGCCAACATCGCCGCCTTCAAGGCCGGATGGAACTTCGGCGAAACCACGGAAGGCTTCTCGGTCCGGTACGAGGTGAAGCCGGCGACTCTGCCTCCCGGTCTCTACCGCAACATCACCGGCAACGCAGCGCTCGCCCTCGGCATCGTCGCCGCCGGAGTCCGCTCCGGGCTGCCGGTCTTCCTCGGCGCGTACCCGATCACCCCGGCCAGCGACATCCTGCACGAGCTGAGCAAGCACAAACGGTTCGGCGTCATCACCATGCAGGCCGAAGACGAGATCGCCGCGGTCGGGGCGGCGCTCGGCGCCTCCTACGGCGGGGCGCTGGGAGTGACCACCACCTCGGGCCCGGGCGTCGCACTCAAGAGCGAGACCATCTCGCTGGCGGTGGCGCTGGAGCTGCCACTGGTCGTCATCGACGTGCAGCGGGCAGGCCCCTCCACCGGAATGCCGACCAAGACCGAGCAGGCGGACCTCAACATGGCCCTGTTCGGCCGGCACGGTGAGGCGCCAGTCGCGGTGATCGCTCCGCGCTCTCCGTCGGACTGCTTCGACGCCGCGCTGGAGGCGGCCCGGATCGCGCTGACCTACCGGACCCCCGTGGTCCTGCTCTCCGACGGGTACCTCGCCAATGGCTCAGAGCCCTGGCTGCTGCCCGACATCGACGAGCTGCCGGACCTGCGGGTCGACTTCGCCACCGCACCCAACAGCGAGGACGGGCGGTTCCTGCCGTACCTGCGGGACCCGGTCACCCTGGCCCGACCGTGGGCCATCCCGGGGACGCCTGGGCTGGAGCACCGCATCGGCGGGTTGGAGAAGGCCGACAAGACCGGCGACATCTCCTACGATCCGGCCAACCACGACTACATGGTCCGCACCCGCGCTGCCCGCATCGAGGCGATCGAGGTGCCAGACGTGGTGGTGGACGACCCCAGCGACGAGGCCGAGGTGCTGGTGCTGGGCTGGGGATCGACGTACGGCCCGATCGGTGCCGCCTGCCGGCGGCTGCGTCGTCGCGGACTGGCGGTGGCACAGGCGCACCTGCGCCACCTGGCGCCGCTACCGCGCAACCTCGGCGACGTACTGCGCCGCTACCGGCGGGTGGTGATCCCGGAGA
>CAYTMR010000122.1:1504-10460 GCA_964438855.1 uncultured Micromonosporaceae bacterium | reverse complement strand
CTGGAGCTTCCGAGTAGGGCGTAGACCATCAGGGGCACGATGGCGGCGTAAAGACCGGTGACCGGAGGGAGACCGGCCAGCGCGGCGTACGCCATGCCTTGGGGGACCACCATGACCGCCACGGTGAGGCCCGCGGCCAGGTCTCGACGTAGCACGGCGCGGTCGTAACCGGGCAACCAGCCCAGCAGCGGCAGGAGGCGGGCTGCGCCTGTACGCCTCTGCTTGGGGTAGGCCGAGGCGGTCACGCCCGCCTGCTCTCCCCGCGCAGCCGGTCGATCGCGGCGTCGACGTCACAGCTGGCACCGCGGTTGTACGGCAGGCGTGCCAGCAGCATGCCGAGGGCGCAGGTGTTGGTCAGCGCGGCGAACGTCAGCCCTGCGCCGATCAACCCGGCCAGGTACCGGACGGCGGGCAGCCACACGCTGACCACGATCGAGAGCAGGACGATCAAGCCGGCGACCAGACGGACTTGCCGTTCCAGACTCCACCGTTGGCGCCCTCGCTCGACCGGGGCGCCGGCGGCGATCCAGGCTCCCATGCCGCCGTCGACGACTGCGGCGCCGGTGAGGCCCGCACTCACCAGTGTGCGGCAGGCCCGGGTGGCGCGGTTGCCCGACTGGCAGATGAGCAGCATGCGGCCGCAGGCGTTGGCGACGATGCGCCCGAGATGCGCGTCCACTTGGTCCAGTGGGAGGTTGATGGAACCGGGGATATGCGCGCTCTCGTACTCGCCCGGCGTGCGGACGTCGACCACGAGGGTGTCAGGGTTGTTGGCCAGCAATGCTCGGGCGGTCATCACATCGATGGTTTCAACCATGATTTCCTCCACTGAGGGCGTAAGGGTGTCCCGGCGGGGTCGCCCCGCCGGGTGTCAGCGCTGCGAGACCAGGTCGACGACCCCGGCGCCTGCGAGGGCGGCGGTCTGGTAACCCTCGCGGGTGAGCAGGGTCGCGGCGATGGCGGCCCGACGCCCACTGGCGCACGCGACCAGCACCGGGCGATCCGGGTCGAGCTCCGCGGGGAGTCCTTCGCTGGCCAGGTCGCCAAGGAACCGCTCCACGGCCCCGGGCAGGCGCGCGGTGTCGCGCTCGTGCGGCATGCGCACGTCCAGGAGTTGGACGTTGGGATCGGTCATCCGCGCACGGAACGTCGCCACGTCGAGCACCTCGTAGCGGGCGGTGGCCGCATCGGTCAGGTCGCGGACGACGCCACGAACATCGTCGATACCGATCCGCGCCAACTGCACGACCGCTTCGGTCACGTCCTGCTGCGGTTCGGCGACCAGCACGATCGGCGCGTCATACGGCAGGAGCCACCCGACCCAGCTGCCGAAGTCGTCGTCCAGTTCGATACCGACTGAGCCGGGTAGCAGTCCTCTCGCCTGCGCGGTGTGCGGGCGGACGTCGACGACCTGAGCGTCCTCAGGCACCTCCGTGACAGCCAACTCGGGCACGGTGACTGGTGGCATCGGCGGCACGCCAAGGGTGTTGGCCGGCCCCATGTACTGGTAGAAGGACGGAATCGGGAGCGGGTCAGCCAGCAACTGGTCGGCGAACTGCTCTGGATCACCCACCGCCAACATCGGGTTGGTGTCGACCTCGTCGCCGATGGTGGAGGTGTACTTGCCGGCGTCGGTCGCGGCGCAGAACGAGCCCTCCCCGTGGGTCGGGTAGAGGGCGACGTGGCGCGGCAGGCCCGCGAGTCGGTGCAGGGATCCGTACTGCAACGTGGCAAGGGTGCGGGCACGGGCGGTACCCAGCAGGTCCGGTCGACCTGCTGAAGCGACGAGCAGGCTGCCCCCGGAGAAGAGCGCGACCGGCTCACCCTCGATCAGCACCAGGTAGCTGGTGTGTTCCGGCGTGTGCCCGGGCGTGTGGATCGGGCGCAAGGTGAGGCTGCCGGCCTTGATGTCCTCCATGTGGAACGCGGGCGTATGTGGATAGGCGGCGGCTGCGGCGGCCGGCAGCACCAGCTCAGCACCGGTGCGCCGCGCGGCCTGCTCCCCGCCGGAGACGTAGTCGTTGTGCAGGTGCGTCTCGAGCACGAACCGAAGCTCGACGTCGCGCTCGGCGGCGGCAACCAAGAAGCGGTCGATGTCGCGCTGCGGGTCGACGAGGACGCCCTTGCCCTCATGTGTCAGCAGGAAGGTCTGGTCGCCGAGTCCGGGCGTGCGGAACGACACGACTTCCATCGGTGGTCCTCCTCATCCACGTTAAGTATGTACGAATGACCGGACAACTTCAAGAAGGCCACGGGCGGGGCCGGCTACCTGACCACGCCCGTCAGGCCAACGAGAGGAAGAGCTTCTCGAGCTGCTGCAGATCGACGTCACGGTTCTCGGTGCCGGGTTCAGCGGTCAGGCACTGCTGCAGCCCGCTCGCCACGATCTTGAAGCCCGCCCGGTCGAGAGCCCGGGAGACCGCGGCCAGCTGAGTCACCACCTCAGCGCAGTCGCGCCCTTCCTCCAGCATCCCGATCACACCGCGGATCTGTCCCTCCGCACGCCGGAGACGCTTGATGACCTCTGCGGTGGTGTCTGGCTCGATCCGCATGACTCTACGATACACCTGGGGGTATCTACCGCCCGAGTGGCGGCGCCGCGCCGGCGGTGACCTGCATCCGGTAGTCCTGATGCGGTGTCCAGGTCGCCACCACGCTGAACCGGTCACCCCGTACCAACGTTTCCCGCCACTCGATCGGACCAGCACCGGTGGTGCCGATGCGCTCGATGGCCAGCAACGCCACCGCCCGCGGCAACCGCAGCAGGCTGCGTTGGGCAGCGGTGGGGGTCACCGCATGAATGCGCTCCTGCCCGCCAGTGATCCGAACACCGCTTCGCCGGCTCAGCTCGTCGTAGACACCGGTGGCGGTGAGGTCCGCGTCGAGTAGTGGGCGTGCCAACGAAGCGAGCAGCCAGGTGCGGTCCAGTGCGAGCGGCTCGTCATCAGCGAACCGCAGGCGCTCCAGGTAGACGAACTCCACGGCGGGGTCGAGCCCGAGACGGGAAGCGACGGCGGGATCAGTGCGAAGACCTCGGTCCAGAACTTCGCTGCGCTGCCGCATCCCCCTGGCTTGCACCTCGCTGAACAGCGAGTACAGCGCACCGAGCGGCTGCTGGATCCGCGTGCGGCGCACGGCGGTGCGCCGGCCTCGAGCCGAATCCAACACACCGGCCTGCCGCAACCGCCGCAGCGCCTCGCGGACCGTGTGCCGGCTGACCTGGTACTCCTCGGCGAGTTGGTACTCCCCGGGGAACTCCGACTCGAAGGCACCCTCATCCAGGCGCCGCACCAGATCTTCGTAGAGCTGCGCCCACAGGGGAAGAGGACTCCCCCGGTCCACCGCCCGTGCCGCTGTCCGCCCCACCATCGCCACCGGTCATCAGGCTACCTCCGAGCCTCTTTCGGGGACACGGCGCGCAGGCCTACGGCCTTCAGCGCTGATGTCAGCGCAGAGCGTGGCGCACAGCCCGCACGGTCAGGGTGGCCGCGAGCATGGCCAAAGCGGCACCGCCGACCACATCGGGTGCAGGCCCGGCGGGGCGGCCGTCGACGACCACCACCCCGAGGACGTCGAGGGCCGCCACCTGGTTCACCGCGGCGTACCACACGATGACGTAGACGACCTGGAAGGTGCGGTGTGTCCGACTGATGGTGCCGAGCACCAACGCGAGCGATGGAATGAACACCGCGCCGGTCAGCCACTGCGCCACCGCCGGACCATCACCGACGATCGTCATCCGCAGCAGCGGCCCACACCCGGTCACCGCCGTGAATACCACCCCGGCCAGCCACTGCGCCACCCACCGCCGAGTGCCTGATGGGTATGACTCGAGCAAGGGCTCCAGTCCGTGCTCACGGTGGTGCGTGCCCAGTCGGGACCAAGTCAGGATCGGCCAGATCCATGCCGCGGCGAGCGGCACGGCGGGGGTAGGTGCCACGAGCCCCGCGACGTTCACCGCGAGCACCACCGACCACCACCAGCCGGACACGCCGCTGACGAGGATGCGAAGCTCGCCGAGCACCATCCGCCCGCTGGCCGGCCGCAGGGAGCGCGGGACCGGTGACAGTGGTCTCGACAGTAGTCGCGACCAAGACGAGCGCTCATCCTCTACAGTGTCCTGTGCCCGCCCACTATTCATCGTCACCGCCACCGATGCGCCCCCGGCCGACACGCGTGCGGGATCGAACCGACCGAACCAGATCGCGGGTGCCGCCGCCAGGCCAGCCGCCACGACGACGAGGAGCAGCCGGCCAAGGGCGAACGCGCCGGTCACGTCCCACCCACCCCACTCGAAGACCGCCAATGGCCGGTCCACCTGGGTGAACCCCAGACTCCACTCCCTCGCCGGCGTCGAATGCGCAGCAGCGACCGTTTCACGCATCGAGGCCCTCACCGGTCCCAGCCCGCCCAGAGGAGCTCCCCCACCGGCGACCGCCGCGACCATCCAACCGAAGAACCACACAATGTTGCCGAGCCCGGTACGCAGACCCGGGACCGTGTCGAAAAGCACCGCCGCCGCGGCGGTCATCGCCAACACCGGCGCGGTCAGCCAGAGGTACGGCGCGAGCAGCGCCAGCGGGTCGACGGTGCGGGACTCGCCACGGGGGCGATCTGTAGCACCAACGCCGTCGCGGCGAGCGCACCGGCCATCGAGATGAGCACCAACAAGTTGCTGCCGAACTTCCCCAGCAGGTATCCGACCCGACTCAAAGGGCTGGCCGCCAGCAACTCCCCTACGCCGGTGCGCTGGTCGCGGGTGACGGTGCCACGGACGACGTAGAAGCCGCCGAGCATCAACCACAATCCGCCCGCCAGCGCGGTCGCGGTCCCCACGTACGTGCTGTTGTAGAGGCCTCGGTAGCCTCCCAAGTCCACAATCGTCCACTGCGAGTCCGCCGGTGGCAGTGTGAGATACCCGAGCAGTACCGCGGCCGCCACGATGACCACGTAGGACTGCCGTCGGGTTCGCTCGCGGAAATCCGCGACCGCCGTGGCTGCCACCGCCCTCATCGTGGCACCGCCGTGGTGCCCGGTTGGTACACCGTCGCTAGATAGGCGTCTTCTAGGTCGGCAGTCGCGGACACCGCTCCAGGAGCGGGTTTCTCGCAAGCCAGTAGCCGCACCCTGAACCCACTGTCGACCCGTACCACCCGGCTGACCAGATAGCGTTCGCGCAGCTGCGGCAGGATCTCCGGTGCCACGGTCAACTCCCACACCCGGCCTTGCGCCGACCGCAGCAGCTCGTCCGGGCGCCCGCGAGCCCGGAGCCTGCCTCCGGACATGATCGCGATGTCGGACGTGACCGACTCGACATCGGAGACGATGTGCGTGGACAACATCACCACCCGGTCGCTGGCCAGGTCGCTGAGGAGATGACGGAACACCACCCGCTCCTGTGGATCAAGGCCCGCGGTGGGCTCGTCGACGACCAGCACTCGGGGATCGGCCAGCAAAGCCTGCGCGATGCCCACGCGGCGCAGCATTCCGCCGGAGTAGGTACCCAAAGGTCTCCGTGCCACGGCAGTCAGGCCCAACAGCTCCAACAACTCGCCGATCCGGCGGCGGGCGGCGCGGGCCGGCACCCCCTTCACCGCGGCGATGTACGCCAGGAACTCCCGGGCACTCAGGTGGGGGTAGCCGCTGAAGTCCTGCGGGAGATAGCCGAGCACCCGCCGCAACGCCTCGGGTCTGGCCACCACGTCCCGGCCGTCCCAGGTCACCCACCCCTTGGTGGGGCGGGTGATGGTGGCGATGATGCGCATCAGCGACGACTTCCCCGCCCCGTTGGGACCCAGCAGGCCCAGCACCCCCGGTGCCAGGCTCAGGGTCACGTCGGTGACCGCCGGCGTGCCCCGGTACTCCTTGCTGACGTGTTCGATCTCAAGCCGCACCACGGCCCCCGCACAGCGTGATGACCGGTGTGGCGGCGCTCGCCGTTGCCATGCCCGATAGGCAACCAGCCGGGCGGTGCGACGTCACTGTCCCTGGGCACCGAATCGTCGGTATGCCTGGGCATACCCGCCAGATCAGCCGCCCGGCCAGGCACAGCCTGACCACTACCGTGAGACGGCATGGGGTCACCACCACACGCGATGGCGGCGGTCACCTGGCGCCGGCTACTGGTCAGCAGTTGGCCGTGGCGCTCTGCGGCGTACCTGCTCACCGGCCTGCCGCCGGCCGCCATCGCGTTCGGGGTGCTCGGCGTGCCCTGGCTGCTACTGGCGGCTTGGGCCGACGGAGAGCAAATCGCCACCGCCGTGATGCTGGTCCTGGGCGGTGCGGTGTGGGTCGTCACCGTGGGACCGTTGGTCGCGACGCCGCTGGCGGCGCTCGAACGCCGACGCCTGCGGCTGGTGGACGACCGGGCGATCGAGGTACCAATCCTGGGCGAGCCCGCCACGGTGCCCTGGCTGCGCAGGTGCTACCTGAGTCCCGCCTCGTGGCAGAGGGTCGGGTACGCCTGCCTCCTGGCCAGCATCGCCCCCGTACTGTCGCTCGCCGTGCTGTCGACCGTCGTGATCGGTGTGGCCTTTCTCGCCAGCCCGCTACTCGTCCACGGGCAACGGCCCGGCGACGAACCAGTTGCGCTCGTGTTCGGCCAGGTCACAACCGTCGAGGAGACCGTTCCGTACGTGATCGCCGGCGCCTTGCTGCTGTGCGCAGCGCCCTACCTGGTGACCCTGCTCGCCGGTGGACAGGCCATAGTGGCGCGCACCCTGCTCGTAGGCGGGGCGACGGACCGACTCCGTACCGAGCTGGTGGAGGTGGCCCGGTCCGTGCGCGCCTCGCCGACGCGTTCGAGGCGGAACGCCGCCGCATCCAGCGCGACCTGCACGACGGCGCCCAACAGACGCTGGTCAGTCTCACCATGCGACTAGGCATGGCGCGGCTCGACCTGCCGCCTGGATCGCCAGCGGCTGAGCAGGTGAACGCCGCCTACGAGCAGGCGAAGGAATTGATGGCGAACCTGCGCACACTGATCCACGGCATCCAGCCGGAGATTCTCACCGCGCTGGGCTTACCCGCCGCACTCGAGGAGCTCGCCGACCGCGCGCCCCTGCCGGTCACCGTCGACGCGCGGCTCGACGAGCGCCTGCCTGGGCGGATCGAGAGCACCGCCTACTTCGCCGCTGCCGAGGCCCTCACCAACATCGCCAAGCACAGCGGTGCCAGCCAGGCACACATCAGCGCCCGCCGCACCGACGACCGACTGATCCTGGAGGTCAGCGACGACGGCCGAGGAGGCGCCGACCCGGCTCGGGGTAGCGGCCTGACAGGCCTCGCCGACCGGGTGGCGGTCGTCGGCGGCCGGATGCTGCTGTCGAGCCCACTGGGCGGTCCGACCCTCCTCCGTGTGGAGCTGCCATGTCACCAGACCCCATCCGGGTAGTGATCGGTGAGGACGCCCTCCTGCTACGCGAAGGGCTCGCGGGACTGCTCGCCCGGTTCGGGTTCGACACCGTGGCCGCCGCCGGCGACGCCGACGCTTTGCGGGACGCGGTAGCGCAGCACACACCCGACCTAATGATCACCGACATTCGCATGCCACCAACGTTCACCGACGAGGGGTTGCGCGTCGCGGTCGAACTGCGCCGAGACCGCCCCGACCTGGCGGTCGTCGTACTCAGCCAGTATGTCCAGTACCGTTGGGCGGCCGAACTCCTCGACACTGGCGGCGGCCGAGGGATCGGCTACCTCCTCAAGGACCGAGTGGTGGACGTGGAGGACTTCGCCGCCGCGCTGCGGCGGGTCGCCGCCGGGGGAACCGTGGTCGACCCTGAGGTCATCCGCCAACTTGTGCGCCGCCGCGACCCACTGTCGTCATTGTCTCCGCGTGAGCGGGAAGTACTCGCGCTCATCGCTGAGGGCTGTTCGAACGCCGCGATCGCCCGTCGCCTGGTTATCTCCGAACCGGCGGTCGGCAAGCACGTCCGCAGCATCCTCGCCAAGCTCGCGCTGCCCCAGACCGAGGACACCAACCGCCGGGTGCTCGCCGTGCTGGCGTACCTTCGACACGCCGACGCAGGCCCGTGACACGGGCACGGCTTGGACTCTAGGCAGGGGTCCAGAACGGGTCGCGGCCGATGAACCCGATCAGCCTGGTCTGCACATCCGCATCATCGGGGACGGGAACCTTGGGGCCGAACTGGCCTGACGCCCGCAACAACTCGTCCATCGGCTCCAAGCCGGCCAGCAGCGTGGCGCACTCGTCCGGATCGAGCCGGTCATCCTGCCCGGTGGCACGGGACAGGTCCCAGGTGTGCATGAAGACATCGGAGGTGTAAAACCGGTCGATCGCCGCAGCAAGGGGCATTTCACCTAGGTGTGGGTTGACCAGCACCCGCTGGGCGACTTCCGGATCCTCCAGCAGTGCCTGCACCTCAGCGCATCGGTGTTGCCAGGCCGCGACCGGGTCCTCGTCGACACTCGGTCCCTTTGACAGCGCCACACCGGCGCCGGAGATGAAGGGCGGCAGCCACTCGAGAAGGTGGCGAACCACGTCGCGGGCCCTCCAATCAGCGACGGGTGACGCAGCCTCCCAGTCGGTGGTCCCGCGGACCCGTTCGGTGAACGCGGCGGCGATTCGGCGGTGCCGTTGCGCGATGCTGGATGTAGAAGATGCCATGGCGCAGCCCAATCTCACTCGGCGCAGCCATCGTCTACGCCGGCCGCAGTCTACTTCTCCACCACCTGCGTCGACCGGGTGACACGCGACACGTCGCTGACGACGCCGGTCGACGATCCACTCTGTCTGCCAGCCGGTAGGTGCACGGACTCGCCCAGCGCCGAGGCGCACCAAGAGCCTACGCATGGCTAGCTCCACCTCACATCCTCGTCGTCCTCCGCGTTCTCGAGGATCAGCTCGCCGCGAGGGACGGCGGCGATGGTCCACCCCGTGCCCCGCGGGGGGCGCGCCGCGCGGGGGGTTGGGGGGGGGGGTAATGGAGGGAGG
>CAYTMR010000122.1:0-1494 GCA_964438855.1 uncultured Micromonosporaceae bacterium | reverse complement strand
TCCCCCCCTGGCCGGCCGCCGCCTTCGCGATGTTCTGGCCTCCGCGAGGGACGGTGGCGTTGGTCCTCCCGTTCCTCGGGTGGAGCATCGCCGCGCTGGATTGTGCGGTCTCCGTTCTGATCGGAAGGTTCGTCTCACAGTTCCTTATCAACGGCCGTCCACGGGTAGCCGGCGCTCGCGCGCTGACCACCGGACTATTGCCACTGCTCGAGCCGCTCGCGAGACCGTTGGGCAGTCATAGAACAGATCACGTACGGCGGCAGCAAGGACGGCGAGCCGCTCAGGGCGCAGAGGACCCCTCGAGCGAGGTCTCTAGCAGACCCGATGCCGTGCTAGTTGAAGGGATTCTTGAAGGTCTGCTCTCGGATGATCTCCTTGGCCGTATAGACATCGGGATGGATACCTCTCAGCCTGATCGAAATGTTGTTGATCACGCCGTTGTAGGGCAGCTCCCCGTCGACGAGGCCGGATGCTCCGAGCCGCTACGCCCACACGCCGTGGCCAGGATGGCGGTGAGAAGCCTGGCTAGGTGGCGGCGGAACTTGTCGGCCACTATCACATGCCCTTCGAAGAATGCCTCCCTCACGAGAAGTGAGGCACTACCCGCCGCACCAATAGACAGCACCGACATCATTCGATGTAATCGGCGGACCAGCCTGGCACGGCAAGCCACTCCGTTCAGCGGACGAACCCGAACCGTTCGCCGCGTGGAACTCACGCGGGTGAGGAGTTCACCGGCCACGCCATGCAGTGGCACGGCTCGAGCGCTGCGCAGCCCGGCCTGCCTGGGCACAGCGTCAACGCGACATCGAGGAGATGCCAGAACGACTCGGAGCCGTCAGCCGGGTTGCCGTGACAGGGAGTTTCCGTCAGGCGACCGCATTCACCGTCGGATCCGCGCTACGCATGGTCACCAACGTCGACCTAGCTACTATCCAAGGAGGCCAGCTATGGCCATCCAGCGACCACTACCCCATCCGGAGCGTGTCCTTCCACCGGCACGGGCCGACGGAAGGCCGTCCCGTTTCGACTTTCCTTCCGAGGTCCAGCCTTCCTCACGCGTCCTGATCGAGGATCGCCGCTTCCATGATCTCGGCGACGCGGCGCTCGGGCTCGGGCAGCATGCGCCTATAGATTTCCCGGGTCGTGCGGGCTCAGGCGCGGCCGAGCCTGCGCTGCCTGGCGTGTTGCGGCACGCATGGTCCGAGCGTCGCCGAGCTGGGCTCACCGCGCCGCACCCCATCGCCAGCACACCCACGCGACGTACAGCCGGTCGTTCGGAGCGCCGGTGAGGAACGCCCCGGACGCGCGTGGTGTCGAACAGGCGATCATGACGGCCCCATGGTCACCACGACCGTGAGGTGTGATCAGCGTAAGGAACCTCTGTGACCGCGCCCGCGACGACGAAGTCATCGTTGAGCAGCTATATCGCCTGACCAGATCGGGTGGAGCCGAGGGGACTCGAACCCCTGACCCCCACACTGCCAGTGTGGT
>CAYTMR010000121.1:7663-10574 GCA_964438855.1 uncultured Micromonosporaceae bacterium | reverse complement strand
GCGGAGGCGAAACCACCGATCTGCGAGCGTGAGTGGAGGCGCTCTCGCGTCCCGATCTGGCGCGGGAGACGTAACGCAACCCGTGGACCTGGACGAAGATCGATCGGCGGTCGATCGCGTCGCCGTCGTCGTTGAGCTGGTAGCCGTCGAGCCACACCCAGCCGGTGTAGGTCGGCCAGTCGAGGACGCGAATCACCCGAAACCGCATCGGCTTGCTGAACTGGACGCTGGCTTCCCGAGTGATCTCGAGGACGTCACCGGAGCGGGGTAAGTCCTTGTCCACGGCGCGCTGAACCATGTCTACCTCCAGCCTCCCGGTGTGATGGCTACCTGGTGGTCAGCATCCGCTTCCCGCCTCGCGCTCGGTCACGTGCCTAAACGCGGTAACGGCCAGTAAGGAAACGGTGCGTGACGTAAGCCGTACTGTCAGCTTGCAGGATGTCTCCCTCTCAGCGCAACCCTGGGGGCATCGTGCCCCTAGCACGGCTTTTGTCGTTGAAGTACCTGTATCGACCGTTGAACCTCAATAGGCGAAGGCGGCGATGAAGATCAGCAGGAGGGCGACCGGCGGGACCCGCGGTACGGCGTCCCGCCAGAGCTGGCGCAACTCATGATGCCCGACGGAGGGATCGGCCATATGGTCATGGAGCACGAATCGCCCAACGGCGTCACACAGCTGGACCCACAGAAGGTGAAGCCCCGACTGCCATCGCTCGACCTGCAAGAGCCGGCCGAGCCAGTCTTTCCCCCAGACAACGACTGGCTGGCACCTGGACCGAGCAGCCTGGCCGACCATCCCCTACTGCGCGGGTTGCTGATGGAACTGCCTCCCAAGGGGAGCGTTCCGCCTCCGGGTTGGCTCGACCGTTGGTTCGAGGCCACCAGGTCCATTCTGGAATTGCTCTACGTCCAAGACCGCCGCTGAGTCAGATCGGGACGGAGGCAGGCGGGTCGGTGGCCGGCGCGGGCGGAGTCGCCCGCCACAGCCCCAGCTTCTGGGCTGTCAGCCGCGCCAGATAGGCGGGATTGAGCAGCAGGTAGCGACGCCACAGCCGCTTGGGCTCCAACCCCAACCGCCACAACCACTCCAGCCCGTACCGCTGCATCCAGGCCGGTGGGTGCCGCAACTGCCCGGCGTGGTAGTCGAACGCGGCGCCCACCGCCAGCACCGGGGCGTCCACCATGGGTCGAACGGCGTAGGTGAAGATCTCCTGCCGCGGGCAGCCGAGCCCCACCAGGACCACCCGGGCCCCCGAGCCACGGATGCGTTCGGCGATCTGCGCCACCTCGTCCATGTCCGTGGCGCGGAACTTCGACGGCTCGGCGCCGGCCACCTTGAGGGCGGGAAAGCGCGTCGTGAGCGCGTGGGTGAGACGCTCCAACGTCGCCTCGGTGGAACCGTACAGGTAGACCGGTAGGCCCTCGGCGGCACAGCGCTCCAGCACCTGCACGGTCAGGGAGGGGCCGTAGACCCGGTCTCGCAGTCCAGCCCGGTGCAGCAGGTTCAGCGCCCACCGGACCGGCTGGCCATCCGGTGTGACCAGGTCGAACGCGTTGAGTCGAGCGTTGTGGGCAGGATCGGCGACCCCGGTCATGACTCCGTGCACCGCTAGGGCGGTGACCGCCATCGGTCGGCGTTCGCGGGCTGCGGCCAACACCCGCTCGGTGGCGGCCTCGTAGTCCACGACGTCGACGAGGACGCCGAGGACGTTGCGCTTGCCTGCGTCGATCACTCCGGTTTCCAGGTGTCGGCGTTGGCTTCGTAGATCTCCCGAAGGATCTTGGGTATGTCGTAGGTGGGTCGCCACTCCGGGTAGTGCGACTGGAACTTCGCCATGCTGCTGATCCACCACTGGTGGTCGCCGATCCGGTGGCGATCGACGTAATTGATCTTCGCTTCTCGCCCCGTGATCTCCTCAGCGATGCGGAACGCCTCGATGTGTGAGGTGTTGGAGAACCGACCACCGCCAAGGTTGTAGACCTCACCGGGGCGGGGATTGCGGAAGTACGCCTCGAACGCGGTCAGTACGTCGTGCGAGTGGATCGCATCGCGCACCATCTTGCCTTTGTAGCCGTACAAGTTGTACGTGCGGCCTTCCATCACGCAGCGCATGAGGTACGCGAGGAATCCGTGCAGCTCCGCGGCGGAGTGAGCCGGTCCGGTGAGGGTGCCGCCCCGGAACGCGGCGGTGTTCATTCCGAAATAGCGGCCGTACTCCTGCACCATGACGTCGGCAGCCACCTTCGACGCGCCGAAGATCGAGTGCAGGGACCCGTCGATCGACATGTCCTCGGTGATGCCGTTGTAGTAGGGGTGGTCTTCGTCCAGCTCGTACCGACTCTCCAACTCCCGCAGCGGTAGCGAGTTGGGGCGGTCGCCGTACACCTTGTTGGTGGAGCAGTGGATGAATACCGCCTCCGGGGCGTGCAGGCGGGTGTGCTCCAGCACGTTGATGGTGCCCACGGCGTTGACGTCGAAGTCGGTGAACGGCTCCTTGGCCGCCCAGTCGTGGCTGGGTTGAGCCGCGGCGTGGATCACCACCGCGATGCTGGTGCCGTACTTCTTGAAGACCTGTTCGATCCCATCCCGGTCACGGATGTCCAAGTCGAAGTGGGTGTAGGAGTCACCCAGATCACTGGTCAGGCGCAGCAGGCTCCACGCCGTGGAGCCGTCCTGTCCGAAGAAGTACCGGCGTAGGTCATTGTCGATTCCCACCACGTCCAGGCCCAGACTGGCGAAGTGGCGGGCTGCCTCGGACCCAATCAGGCCGGCGGATCCGGTCACCAACGCGACGCTCACGAAAACTCCTGTGGCTGGGCGGCGGGAACGCGGGCAGCATACCCCCCGGGACGGTCTGACCCCCGGCGCGTCGGCACCGGGGGTCAGCGATCTGGTGGGGAAGGGGGGAGT
>CAYTMR010000121.1:0-7563 GCA_964438855.1 uncultured Micromonosporaceae bacterium | reverse complement strand
TGACCCCCGGCGCGTCGGCACCGGGGGTCAGCGATCTGGTGGGGAAGGGGGGAGTTGAACCCCCACGCCCTTGCGGGCACATGGACCTGAACCATGCGCGTCTGCCATTCCGCCACTTCCCCGTAGCGCGGGACAGAGTCTAGCCCGCTTCGGCAGCAGCTGCACTAGAGTACCCCCTCCTCGGCGCAGGAGGCGAATCAGGCCCCCGGTGTCGGCGGCGTCACCCGTGTCCGGTGCCGGTTGATGCCAGAATGGGAGGCGGCCTGTAGGCCACGAAGCGGATCAACCTATCGGCGTGCGACCAGAGGTGCACGCCCCAGATACCATCAACTCCTCGGAACCCGAGGAGGAGCCGGTGAGTGTGCTGCAACGCTTTGAGAAGCGATTGGAAGGCCTGGTAGAAGGGGCCTTCGCCAAGGTATTCAAAGGGGTCGTCCACCCGGTGGAGATCCTCAACGCCATGCAACGGGAGGCGGAGGCGCATAAGGCGATCTTGGCTGGCGGGCGCACTCTCGTGCCGAACCGTTACGTCATCGACCTGTCGCCGTACGACCACAGCCGCCTGGCCCCGTACGCCGCTGCGCTGGCGCAGGAGCTGGCGCAGTCGCAGGCAGAGTTCATCGGTGAGCAGGCCTGGACCGTGTACGGCGACGTCATCGTCGAGATCGAGCGTGGCGAGGGCCTCGATACCGGCATGTTCCGGGTCACCGCAGAGGTCTTCAGCGGCGACGCGGCGGCTCCGCCGCCACCTCCGCCGGCGCCGCACGGGATGGACCACCACGCGCAGCCGCCCCCCTCGTACCCGCCGTACGAGCAGCCGGCTGGCTACCCGGGCAGCCCGCAGACGGTCGGCGCGCGTAACGTCCGACTGGTCTCCGGGGACGGGCGTTCCTTCCCGCTGAACATCGGCTCCACCGTGATCGGACGCGGCGACCAGGCCACGCTCCGGTTGCCGGACGTCGGCATCTCCCGCCGCCACGCCCGTGTCGACTACGACGGTGCCCAGGTGGTGCTCACCGACCTCGGCTCGACCAACGGGACCATGGTCAACGGGCAGCGGATCTCCTCGGTGGTGCTCAACCCAGGTGACATGATTCAGGTCGGCACCACGACCCTGACATTCCGGGTGGATGGCTAGCTACCTTGACTGAGCTCGTCCTCACCGTCGCGCGGTTTGCGTTACTCGCACTGCTGTGGATCTTTGTTTTCACCGTGGTGGGAGTGATCCGTCGCGACATCTTCGCCGGCTCGCGCAGCCGGCTGGTCGCCGCACCGCGGGTGGCGGGTGTGTCGGCCGGCCGGCCAGCGAAGGTGAAGAAGGGCCGAGCGGCGCGGCAACTGGTGGTGACAGCCGGGCAACTGGCCGGTACCCGGCTCACGTTGGGTGAGTCCCAGATCACGATCGGGCGGGCCGAGGACTCCACCTTGGTCATCACCGACGACTACGCCTCCGCGCGGCACGCGAGACTGGTGCCGCGCGAAGGCCAATGGTATATAGAGGATCTTGGCTCGACGAACGGCACCTACCTGGACCGTTCAAAGATCACCGGCCCCACTCCCGTACCCCTCGGCGTGCCGATTCGGATCGGGCGCACCTCACTAGAGCTACGGCCATGACCATCACCCTTCGTTACGCCGCCCGCAGCGACCGCGGTCTCGTCCGGGACGGTAACCAGGACTCCGTTTACGCCGGGCCGCGTCTGCTGGCGGTCGCCGACGGCATGGGCGGGATGGCCGCCGGTGACGTCGCCAGCAACATCGTCATCGCGGCGATGGCGCCCCTGGACGAGGACGTCCCCGGCGATGCCGTCATCGACGCGCTCCGCTCCAGCGTGGAGGCGGCCAACCAGCAACTGCGGGCTGCGGTCGAGGCCAACCCACAGATGGAGGGGATGGGCACCACGCTGACCGCGCTGCTGTTCTCCGGCAGCCGCGCCGGTCTGGTGCATATCGGCGACTCTCGCGCTTACCTTCTCCGGGATGGTGAATTCACCCAAATCACCAAGGACGACACCTACGTCCAGATGCTGGTGGACGAAGGGCGCATCAGCGCGGAGGAAGCGAACAGCCACCCCCAACGCTCCTTGCTCACCCGGGCGATGGACGGTCGGGACATCGAGCCCGAATACTCGGTCCGACAGGTGCTGCCCGGGGACCGGTATCTGATTTGCTCAGACGGGCTCTCCGGCGTGGTCAGCGCGGAGACGATCGCCGCGACGTTGCGGGAGTACTCCGACCCGGAGCAGTGTGTCGAGCGCCTGATCTCCCTCGCCTTGCGCGGCGGCGGCCCCGACAACATCACCGTGATCGTGGCCGACGCCAGCGACGAGGACATCGTCGAAGCGGCGCCGGTGGTAGGCGGTGCCGCGGCTCGGGGAGCGCCCGCCGCGCCGCCACACGAGTCCACGCCGGCGGCTCGCGCCTCGGCGCTGCACCAACCTCGGCCTCCGGTGCCGCCGAGCGAGTCCTCGCCGCACGCCGAGGCGGGCGACGAGGACGAGGCGCCGCGACCCCGGCGCCGGCCCTGGCGTAACGCCCTTCTGCTGCTCGTGCTGCTCGGCGTGCTCGTCGGTGCCCTGTGGTATGGCTGGAGCTACACCCAATCCAGCTACTACGTGGGCGCTACCGAGGACGGCCGGGTCGCGATCTTCCGCGGCCTGCCAGGGCGGATCGCTGGCCAGGACCTCTCCACCCTCTACGTGGCCAGCGATACCGATGTGGCCGATCTCACCGCTGTAGCGCAGGAGCGGGTGCGGCGCGGGATCGACGCAGGTAGCGCAGAAGAGGCCGAGATTCTGATGAACCAGCTCATCCGCGAACACCTCAAGCCGCTGTGTCGGCCCTCGCCTCGTGTGTCGCCCTCTCCCACAGCCGACCTCGAGTCGTCGCCATCGGCGGCGCCCGTCATCGGCCGGGCGGCCTCGGCTCAGGCCAGCGCCAAGGAACGAGGCCAGGCGAGCGCGGAGCCGTCCCCCGAGCCGCGCCAGCGGCGTTCGCCCTCACCCAGCGAGGAGCCCAGCGAGGCACCTCCGTCCCCGAGCCCGACCGTGATCCCTGAGCCTTCACGCTCGTACGATCCGGCCGATTGCCGGACTGAGTAGTCAGGACAGCATGTGGTGACCGCTCCAGCCGTGCCAGTGCCGCCGCCCGCCCCTGCGGGTGCGGTGGCGCGTGGGCGTGGTCGGTCCCGCCCTCGCCGGACCGAACTGTGGTTGCTCCTGCTCGCCATGGTGGTGGTGGCAGGGTACTCGGCCACGGTCGAGATGCACCTGTTGCGTACGCTCACCCCAGGCTTCCTGGTGCCGGTGGCGATACTCACGATGATCTTCCTCGCCGCCCACATCGCCGTGCGCCGGTTGGCGCCGTACGCGGATCCGGTCCTGATTCCGGTGGTAGCGCTGATCAACGGCATCGGTGTGGCGTTTCTGCGTCGACTCACGCTCGGCCAGGCTGACGTCGCCGAGCGGGCCGAGGTCGGCCCGCTCGCCGGTATCGGCGGTCAGCAGCTCATCTGGACGATGCTGTCGGTGGCCGGGGCGATCGGCCTGCTCGTGATCGTCCGTGACCATCGGGTGGTCTCCCGGTACGCGTGGACGCTCGGTCTGGTGGGGCTCGTGCTCATGAGCATCCCGGGCCTGTTGCCGGCTCGGTTCTCCGCGGGTGACCTAGACCAGTCCACCAAGATCTGGATCCGGATCGGCCCGTTCTCGATCCAACCGGGTGAGTTCGCCAAGCTCGCGCTGCTGGTCTTCTTCTCCTACTACCTGGTCCGCAAGCGCGAGGTGCTCTCGCTGGCCAGCAAACGCATTCTCGGGATCGACTTCCCCCGTGGCCGCGACCTCGGCCCGGTGGTGGTGGTCTGGCTGTTGTCCGTCTCGGTCCTGGTGCTCCAGCGGGACCTCGGAATGTCGCTGCTCTACCTCGGGATGTTCGTGGCCGCGCTGTACATCGCCACCGAGCGGGTGAGCTGGCTGATCATCGGCGGGCTGTTGTTCAGCGGCGGGGCGGTGCTGGCGTACCTCCTGGGGCACGCCATCGGCGGACCGTTCACCAACTTCGCCAACCGGGTCGACATCTGGCGAGACCCCTTCGCCGATCCGTACGACCTCGGCTGGCAGCCCGTGCAGGGCCTGCTCGGCTTGGCCACGGGTGGCCTGTTCGGCACGGGCCCGGGTGGCGGGCAGCCCAGGATGATCCCCGAGGTCCACAACGACTACATCTTCGCCGGGCTGGGTGAGGAGATCGGCCTGTTCGGGCTCTCGGCGCTGCTCATGCTGTACCTGCTGATCGTGACCCGGGGCATCCGGGCCGGACTCGCGGTGCGTGACTCGTTCGGCAAGCTCCTCGCCGGTGGGCTGGCGTTCACGCTGGGCCTACAGATCTTCGTGATCCTGGGTGGGGTCACCGGGCTGGTCCCACTGACCGGTATCACCACGCCGTTCATGTCCGCCGGTGGCTCCGCCCTGATGGCCAACTGGTTGCTGGTGGCGCTGCTGCTGCGGATCTCGGACGCGGCGCGGCGTCCGACGCCGCCGCCGGCACCGTCGCCGGTGAGCGCTCCGCCGGGCTCGCCACACGCGGCGACCGTGCCCATCAGTCCGGCGCCGGGCGGCCCGCCACCGACGCCACCGGGAGGTGCAGCATAGGTGAACGCACCGCTGCGGCGGGTCGGCGTGGTCCTTCTGGTCATGTTCGGCCTGCTCTTCGCCAACCTCAACTGGGTCGTCGCCTACAAGGGCGAGGAGTACCGCACGAGCCCATACAACGGTCGGGTCCAGATCGAGGAGTATCAGCGCGAGCGCGGCTTGGTCCTCGTCGGTCGGGACGCGCAGGCGGTCACCGGCAACCTCGAAACCGAGGGGCAGCTGCGCTACCTGCGGACCTATCCGCTCGAGGAGCGGTACGCCCACGTGGTCGGCTACAAGCCGGTCACCGGTGAGGCGACCGGGATCGAACAGTTCGAAGACAAGTTCCTCGCCGGCACCGCTGACACCCTCTTCGTCGACCGGTTGTGGGATCTCTTCACCGAGGAGAAGCGGCCCGGCGGCAACGTGTTGACCACCCTGTCGGCACCAGCGCAGCAGGCCGCCTACGAGGAGCTGCGCGACAACCAGGTGGGGGCCGCCAAGGGTGCGGTGGTTGCTCTCGACCCTCGCACCGGTGCGATCCAGGCGATGGTGTCCATGCCCAGCTTCGATCCCAACCCGCTGGTCGCGCACGACACCAAGGCGGCGCGAGAGGCCTACCAGGAGTTGGAGCAGCACCCGGACCGCCCGCTGCGCAACCGTGCGCTGGCCGAGCGCTATCCACCAGGTTCAGTCTTCAAGGTCATCGACGCCGCGGCGGCCCTGGAACGCGGCTACACGCCGACGACTCTGATCCCGGCGGGGCCGACCTACCAGCACCCGGAGACGACGCACGTGATCCGTAACGCGGCGCCGTCGATCTGTCCGGAGGCTCAGGTGAGCCTCATCGACGCCCTCACCGAGTCCTGCAACACCGGGTTCGCGCGACTGGCGGTGGAGCTGGGCGCCGACGTGATCGCGGAGACCGCCCGGGCGTTCGGGTTCGACGATCCGGAGCTCACCGTCGGACGTCTGGACGGGGACGGCATGCCGGTGGCGGAGAGCCGCACCGGCGCCCTCAAGCGTGACGACGGCATCGACGATGGTCCTGTGGTCGCGCTCACCGGGATCGGTCAGGCGAACGTCGAGATCACCCCGCTCCAAGGGGCGATGATCGCGGCGGCGGTGGCCAATCGCGGGGTGCAGATGCGCCCTTACGTGGTGCAGGAGCTCCAGCACGGGCCGGACCTCAGCCGCCTCTACGTGGCATCGCCGCAGCAGCTGCGCCGCGCCACTAGCCCGGATGTGGCCGACGCGCTGCGGGACATGATGGTCAGCGTGGTCCAGCACGGGACCGGCCGCAACGCTGCCATCGCGGGATACGTCGTAGGAGGTAAGACCGGCACCGCGCAGACCGGGGCGGGGCAGGCCAACCATGGTTGGTTCGTGGGATTCGTCCTCTCTGATGGAGTGCCGATCAGCGCGGTCGCGGTGTTCCTGGAGAACGCCGGCGATGGCGGGAGCGCGGAGGCGGCTCGCATTGCGGGTCAGGTCATGCGCGCGGTCATCGCCGACCGGGGGGAAGGGTAGATGTTCGGACCTGGGGTGCTCCTCAGCGACCGGTACCGCTTAGACGAGCGGATCGGGGGCGGAGGGATGGGCACCGTGTGGCGGGGGACCGACGAGGTGCTCGGGCGTACCGTCGCGGTGAAGATCATGTTGCCGGAGCTGCTGGAGGAGCCTGGCTTCGCCGAGCGCTTCCGAGGCGAGGCCCGCACCATGGCCAACCTCAACCATCCCGGCGTGGTGGACATCTACGACTACCGCAGCGACGCGTCGGTCGCCTACCTGGTGATGGAGTACGTGGAAGGGGACGCCCTGTCCCGGACCCTCAGCCGGGTGGGGAGGCTCACCGCCGCGCGGACGATGGCGCTGATCGCCCAAGCGGCGGACGCCCTGCACGCCGCGCACGAGAAGGGCATCGTGCACCGGGATGTGAAGCCGGGCAACCTGATGGTGCGCACCAACGGGACGCTGGTGCTGACGGACTTCGGCATCGCCCGGTCTGAGTTGGTCGGCCAACTGACCGCGACCGGAGCGGTGTTGGGGACGGCCTCCTACCTCTCGCCCGAACAGGCCGCGGGACAGGTCGCCACCCCAGCTTCGGACGTGTACGCGCTGGGCGTGGTGGCCTACCAGTGCCTGGCGGGGCGTCGTCCGTTCGAGGGTGAGAACCCGCTCGAGATCGCGATGAAGCACCTGCGGGACACTCCGCCGCCGCTGCCGCCGGACATTCCGCCGGCGGTGCGCGACATCGTGCTGCGGGCGTTGGAGAAGGACCCAGCGAAACGCTGGCCGTCGGCTGCGGCCATGGCCGCCGCTGCCCGCCAGGCCGCGGCGACCCTCGCGGCGGCCAGCGCGCCACCGCCGGTCCAGCCGTACGGTCGGCCGGTCTCCCCGCCGCCGGCTCCGCCACCTCCCCCTCCGCCGGCTAGCCCGGGGGCGCCAACCTCTCCGGTGCCGCCGCGGCCGAGCCCGGTGGCCTCGTCGCCGCGGCCGGTTGGTTTCCAGCCCGGTCTGGCCGCCGTGCCGAGTCAACCGACCTACCGACCGGCGGTCGGGTCCCCGGCGGCAGGCTACCCGCCTCCCCGCCCGACGCCACCACACGATCGTCCGTCGGGACTCTTCGTGGCCGCGGTGATCCTCGGAGTATTGGCTATTCTTCTCTGCGCCGCCCTCGGCGGTTACGTGGTCCGGGAGCTCGTCGACTCCAGCGCTCCCACTGATCCGCACTACCAACCCACCATCGAAGGACCTGTGACGACATGACTGCGCCAGAGCGTCGTCTGCTGGGTGGCCGCTACGAGGTCGGCGAGCTGCTGGGCTATGGGGGCATGGCCGAGGTGCACCGCGGCCGTGACCTGCGCCTGGGCCGGGACGTGGCGATCAAGATGCTGCGTACCGATCTGGCGCGGGACAACACCTTCCAGATGCGCTT
>CAYTMR010000120.1:0-10609 GCA_964438855.1 uncultured Micromonosporaceae bacterium | reverse complement strand
CTCGGCGCCGTGGCCGCGGCCGAGATCGCGCGACAGCTGCGCGCGGCCATGGCCGCCCTTCGCGGATCGCCACGAACTCCATCTCCGGGGTGATCGTCCCCGCCCGGGCGTACGCCAACTGAGTCACCGGCCGCCCGGTCGCACCCAGCGGGCTGCCCGGGCCCCGCACCGGCGCCACGTCACCGCGCTCGGCGATCCACGGACCACGCAGCGGCGGCAAGCCGACCTCCGGGTCGACGTCGATCCGGGGCCCCGACGTGTCGTACAGCCGCACCGGCGGGTTGTCCCCCGTCAGCTCCACCTCCGCGAACGGCACCCGGATGTCCGGACGGCTGCCAGTCACGTACACCTTGTGACGGACCGCTTCCATGCCTCTCCTCCTCAACCTTCCACGTAGGACCACTCGAAGTGGTCGACCGGCCCCATCCCGTCACCGAGCCGCCACGTGCTTCCCCCAGTCAGCGCGCGGGTCACATAGGACTTCGCGAACTCGACTGCGTCGGCCACGGTGGCGCCGGTGGCCAGGCGAGCCGCCACGGCGGCTGAGAAGGTGCAGCCGGTGCCATGGGTGTTCGACGTGGCGACCCGCTCCGCGCGCAGGAACCGAACCGCACCGTCGAGCCACACCGCGTCCACCGCCTCAGCCGCGCCGGGAAGATCACCTCCTGTGACCACCACGCACGCCGGCCCTCGAGCGGCGAGTGTCCTCGCGGCCTCGGCCATGTCGGCCTCGGTCTCGATCGGGTGACCCACCAGGGCGGAGGCCTCCTCGACGTTGGGGGTGACCGCCACGGCGTACGGCAGCAGGCGCTCGATCGCCGCCGTCACGCCGAGCCGCCCTCCGGTCGACGAGACCAGCACCGGGTCGAGCACCAGATTGGGCAGCTGCCCGGCACGGGCCTTCGCAGCGATCGCATCTGCTGCGTCGGCGGTGGCGACCATGCCCACCTTGGTGGCGAGTGGGGGCAGGTCGGCCAGCACCGCCTCGAGTTGGCTGCGTACCACCGAACCCGGGATCGCGTGGACATCGTGGACCGCCACAGTGTTCTGGGCGGTGACGGCCGTCAACACCGAGGTGCCGTAGCAGCGCAATGCGGCGAACGTCTTCAAGTCGGCCTGGATGCCGGCCCCACCGCCGGAATCAGAGCCGGCGATCGTCAGCACGATTGGCGGAGTCATCGCACCATCCCTTCCAGGGCCCCAGACACGCCAGAGTCGGCGGCCTGCGCTGTCGCTACCGCCACGAGCGAGGCGGTCACCGCGGCCGGGTCGGCCGCCCGCATCACCGCCCCCATCACCGCCACACCTGCGGCACCGGCGGCCAGGCACGCCGCGACCTGCTGCGGTGTCTCGATTCCACCGAGGGCCAGCACCGGCCGGTCGGTGAGCTGACACAGGTCCCGCAACCCGTCGACTCCCAGAGCCGGGCCGTACCCGGGCTTGGAGGCGGTCGGGAACACCGGTGAGACGGTGACGTAGTCCTCCACCGTCAACCGGGCCAGGTCCGCTGCGTCGTGGCAGGACCGTCCGATCAACACTCCGTCCTCCACCTGCGGGCACGCCGCGTCGGAGGACAGGTGGATCGCGTCACCACCAAAGGGATCCGACCCGGCGACGACGAGCCGCGCGCCGTACGGCGCCACCACGTCGCGTAGCTGCCGGGCCAGGACGCGTCGCCGTGTCTGCGGGAGGTCCTTCTCCCGCAGCAGCACCCAGCGCGCACCACCGGCCGCGGCTGCCGCTACCACCTGCGGCAACGGCGCCCGGGCCTGGCGCCGGTCGGTCAGGACCACCACCGGGCCGATCACAGCTCTGGCCGCCCGTCGTCCGAGGTGGAGGCGACCGCATGGTAGCGGCGAGGGATGCGCCCGGCGACGTACGCCAGGCGTCCAGCGACCACCGCGTGGCGCATCGCCGTCGCCATCGCCGCCGGGTCGGCGGCCCTGGTGACAGCGCTTGCCAGCAGCACCGCGTCGCAGCCCAGCTCCATCGCCACCGCGGCGTCCGAGGCGGTGCCGATCCCCGCATCGAGGATCACCGGTACCGTGACCGCCTCCCGGATCAGTCGTATGTGGTGCGGATTGGTGATCCCGAGACCCGAGCCGATGGGCGCCCCGGCCGGCATCACCGCCGCGCAGCCCAGGTCGGCGAGCCGGCGGGCGAGCACCGGATCGTCGCTGGTGTACGGCAACACGGTGAACCCGTCGTCGACGAGTCTTCCGGCCGCGGCCACCAACTCCACCGGGTCCGGTAGCAGCGTGCGCTCGTCACCGATGACCTCCAGCTTGATCCAGTCGGTGCCGAAGGCCTCGCGGGCCAGGTGCGCCACCTTCACCGCCTCGGTCGCGGTGTAGCAGCCGGCCGTGTTCGGCAGGACCCGCACCCCGCGCCGGTCGATCATCTCCATCAGGCCACCCGGCGCGGTCGGGTCGACCCGCCGTAGCGCGACGGTGACCATCTCCGTTCCGCTGGCGACGATCGCCCGCTCGAGGGCGGCGAGGCTGTGCGCACCGCCGGTGCCGAGGATCAACCGCGACCCCAGGGTGGCGCCGCCGAGGGTGAAGGGTTCCATCGTCATCCGCCCTGGGTGGCGGTGAGCACCTCGATCCGGTCCCCACCGGTGAGTCGGGCGGTACGCCAGCTCGCCCGTGGGACCACCTCGCCGTTGACCGCGACCGCCACGCCACGGTGCGCGTCGGCGGGGAGAAGTTCTGCTACCACATCGGCGACCACGGTGCCGTCGGGCAGGTCACGAGGCTGACCGTTCACAGTGATCACAATGGCCTCCCGGCGAGAAAACGAGTGGGACTGAAAGCAGAGATCACACCTGGTGTGCTGCCCTCCAAGAGCAGCCGGGCGATCGCGTCGGCGGTGACCGGGGTCAGCAGGATTCCGTGGCGGTAGTGCCCGGTCGCCACCACCAGGTCGGGGCGAAGAGTGCCGAGCAACGGCGCGTTGTCAGGTGTGCCCGGACGGTGCCCGACGCTGGTCTCGACGAGTTCGTACTCGGTGATCTCCGGCACTAGGTCGGCGGCGGCACGCAGCAGGTCCAGCGCTGCTCCCGCGGTGGGTACGGCGTCGGTGCGCTCCTCCTCGGTGGCGCCAACGACCACTTCGCCGTCGTAGCGGGGCACGAGGTAAACCCGTCGGCCGTCGGCCCATCCCCTGATGACATGTCGGAATCCGGGCGCTCCGTCGGGGGCCCGCAGCCGCAGCACCTGCCCTTTGACCGGGCGCACCGGCACGCCGGCCAGGTCCCGGGATCCGCATCCGGCGGCGACCACGACCGTGGCCGGCATCAGCTCATCCACGTGGGTGACCGACCGCGGGACGATCTCCACCCCGGCAGCTGTCGCTGCCGCCCGAAGCGCCGCCAGCAGCCGGCGGGGGTCCACTTGGTAGTCGGTGGGGGCCAACGCGCCGGCACTCACCCGCGGGTGGAGCGCCGGTTCTCGTTCCCTGAGCTCAGCCGCTGGTAGCCGAGTGATCGGCAGTCCCAGCGACGTGTGGTAGTCCCACAGTCGCTCGGCCTCGGCCCGGTCGTCCGAGGTGAGCGCCACCACGAGCGTGCCCTCGGCCCGGAATCCGACGTCGCCGTAGGGCTCGAGCTCGCGCGCGAAGTCCGGCCACTGGAGCGCGGCGGCGACCAACAGGTCGGTCAGAGCGGACTCACCAAAGTAGGCTTCGCTGACGGGTGCGAGCATCCCGGCGGCGACCCGTGAGGCCCCACCCCCAGGCTGCGGGTCGTAGAGCGTCACCCGGAGTCCACCCTGGGCGCAGCGCCATGCGACGGCGAGCCCGATCACACCGGCGCCCACCACCGCCACGCTCACCGGGGCCACCCCTGTGCAGCGTCCCGGCCGGCACGTCCAGGTGTGGCGGCGACTTCCGCGAGCAGCGTCGCGGTGGCCGCGGCGGGATCCGACGCCTCGCTGACCGCTGACACCACCGCCACGCCGTACGCGCCGACGGCGCGCAGCTCGGCGACGCGCGCGGTCGTCACACCGCCGATCGCGATGACCGGGGTGTCGGGGACCGCTGCCGCGACCACCCCGATCCCTGTCGGCCCCAACTGCTGCGGCAAGCCGTCCTTGGTGGCGGTCTGGTAGGCAGGGCCGACCCCGAGATAGTCGGCTCCGTCGGCCACCGCGGCCCGGGCACCGGCGGGATCTCGACACGTGGCGCCGAGGATCGCACCGGGGCCGAGGATCGCCCGCGCCGCGGCCACCGGTAGGTCGTCGGCGCCGACGTGACCACCATCGGCGCCGACCGCCAGAGCGATGTGGAGCCGATCGTTGATCAGGCAGGTGGCGCCGTGTTCGGTACAGAGTGTCCGGATGCGGGTAGCGAACTCGTACGCCTCGCGGTCGGTGGTCTGGTCCGGCACTCGCACCTGGATCACCGGTGCGCCGGCGTGCAACGCCGCGCTGACCGCAGCGACGGCGTCACGGCCGGGTCGGAGATCGGTGATGACGTGCAACCGACCAAGTGGTGCCAAAGCGACAACCTCCTCCCTGCGCCGGCATTACCCGGATCAGGTTCAACGGTCGAGGGCCGCACCAGCCCCCCTCTCAGCCCGGTCCCACCGGGCTCCCGTGGGTGCTTCTCACCATACGCGGCTTCGTCGCCGCAGGCCAGAGGCTCGTTGGGTGACTTAGCCCGCGTATCGCTCCAGCACGGCGTCACTGAACGAAGGCCACGTCTCCAGCGCCCAAGGACCGACGCGACGGTCAGTGAGCGCGACGGTGGCCAGACCCGCCTGCGGGTCGACCCACAGGAAGGCGCCGGACGCACCGAAGTGTCCGAAGGTACGCGGGGAGTTTCGCCGCCCGGTCCAGTGCGGATCCTTGTCGCCTCGGATTTCGAAGGTCAGGCCCCATGGATTGGGGTCGAACCGACCCACCGCTGGCACCACCCCGGCGGTGGTGGGGAAGTGGGCCTGGGTGGCTTCGGCGAGCGTCTGTGGCGAGAACAATGTCGGATTCAGCAGCTCGCGGGCGAAGCGGAGAAGGTCATCTACTGTAGACACGAAGCCGTGCGCCGGTGAGCCGGTCAGCTCGGTGGCGGTCATCCCCAACGGGGCGGTAACCGCCTCGCGCACGTAGTCGCCGAAGGGAATGCCGGTCCGGTCGGTCAGGTGGGCAGCGAACATCTCGATCCCCACGTTGGAGTAGATGCGGCGCTGCCCCGGAGCGGCGAGCACCTTGGCGTCGTCGAAGGCGACCCCGGAGGTGTGGGCCAACAGATGCCGTACGGTCGACCCAGGCGGGCCGGCTGGATCATCCAACGTGATCGCCTCCTCTTCGAGCGCGATCAACGCCGCCGCGCCGACCAGCAGCTTGCTCACCGAGGCGATCGGGGTACGCCAACCGGTGTCACCGCCGGCGCCGAGCGTGCCGCGAGCGTCGGTCACACCCGCAGCCACCCGGTCGACCGGCCACGTCTCCAACCATGGTGTGAGATCATCCACGCCCGCGACCCTACTCCGGTGCGCCCGCGCCCGGCCGAGAGCGCCGCTGCGGTGCCGCCACGGTCACCGTTCGACCCGCAGGACCCGGTATCCCTTCTGACTCGCGTGCCGACGCACTCGCCACCCGGTCTGCGTCAGCCACGCGTGCAGCGAGTCCCCGCCCAAGTGACGCGCGACCACCAGCCACGCCACGCCATCCGCAGTCAACCGGGGCAGCCAACGCTCGAGCAGACCGTGCAGCTCCGCCTTGCCGACCCGCACCGGCGGGTTACTCCAGATCTGACTGAACGTCAATTCAGGTGGTACCTCGTCCGGTGCCGCGACGTGGACTCGCTCACCCAACCCCAAGGCCGCCGCGTTGGCGGCAGCGAGCTCGCGCGCCCGCGCGTTCACATCGACGGCCCACACGTCGGCGGCGGTGGCGTGCGTGGCGAGAACACACGCGATCGGACCGTACCCGCAGCCCAGGTCGAGTATCGGCCCGGTCGCCTCGCGACCGGGCAAGACAGCCTTCCGCAACAGCACCGCCGTGCCCGGATCCAACCGGTCACCGGAGAAGACCCCGGCGGCGGTGCTCAGCGTGTAGTCGCGGTCGCCGACCCGAAACTGGATCGTCCGTCGCGTCGCCGGCGCCGCGGGTTCCGACGAGAAGTAATGCTCCACTCACGCAGTATCGTCACCTCTCGCACCTTGAGGGCTGGCACGGTCGTGTCCACCGGTAGGAGGAGAGCCCGGCACCCGAACGTCCGTTACGCTGTGCGGCATGGCAAGTGGGTTCGGCTCGGAGCCGGACGGGTGGTCGGAGTGGCGCCCCGGCCCTCCGCCCCGGCGGGCCACCCCCAACCCGGACGAGCCCAGCGGCCGACACAGCGCCCCCGCTGGCGAGCCGCGGTGGTCCACTCCGGCACGTCCCCGCCCACCAGGATCTGCGCCCCTCGTGGACGGTGCTCCCGAGCTGCCACGTCGCCGACCTCCGGGCGCCGAACGGCCGCCCGCGCACGACCTGGCGGCTGCCGGCCGCAGACGCGCCCGGTTCGAACCCTCCGGTGGACGACGACACGCTCACGCCGCACCCGACCGGCAGGCCACACCCGCGCGAGGTGAACCGAGAGTCCCACCCGCACGGCGGAGCGCCCCTGTCTCCCCGCCGATGGGCACGCCGGTCGTGGCTGCCCGTGCCGCCGCCGTGACGCCGCCCGTGGCGGGTGGACGTGCGGCCCCGCCGCCCGTCCCGACGCGCCGGGCAGCGCCAGCGACACCGCGGCGACCGGGCACCGCCATCGCCCCGCCGCGGCGAGAAGCACCCGGTCGTCGAACGGCGCCGCCGTCGCGACCTGCCCCACCACCGACCACCGACTCACCCCCGCCCACTCCGCCGCCGTACCGCCTGCCGCCGTCCCGTACCACTCGGATCTGGCAGGCGGTGATCGCCGGGCTCCTCACGTTGGCGGTGGTCGGCGCCTGCGGCTTCCTCGCCATCCGTCTGGTCCAGGAGGAACGCGACGGTCTCAACGCACGAGCCAGCGCCCCGACGTCGACCGTGGGACCGCCCCGCGACATCAGCTCCCGCGAGGTCGACCCGGAGCCACTCACGACCGCCGAAGTGTTCCCAGTCGACGAGATCGTCATCAACCCGGCCGAGCCGCCTTACACGGTGCTACAGACCGAGGAGAGTGACGACTGCGCGACGGCCGCCGCGGACGCCCTCGCCGAGCTTCTCGACGACCTCGGCTGCAGTCAGGTCGTCCGGGCCGCCATTCGCTCACCGAACGACGACTACGTCGTCACCACCGGCATCCTCAACCTGGAGACAGAGGACGACGCCGAAGTCGCGTACGACAGCGTCCTGCCACTGATCGAGGACGGCACTGGACGGTTCCTCGGGTTGCTGGCCGGAGCCGGGACCGAGTCCTTCGTCCTGTCCGACACCCGGGTGGGGGTCGACTTCCGCGGCCACTACCTGCTCTACGCGGTGATCGCCCGCGCCGACGGTACGGAGTTCGGCCCAGCCGACGACCGCCACGCAGAGCTGATCTTCTGGGACATGATCGAGATCTACCTGCGGACGAGCGTCCTGGACCAACGCACCGCCCCGGAGGTAGGCGATGCTGCGGAGAGTGCGTCACCGGAGCCGGATGCGGCGGAGGCGGACTGAAGGCTCGCGTTGTCGGGTCCGGGATCAGGTGCCCGGCAGCGAACGGCGTCGACGGGTCTGTTCAGCGCGCGCCGCCCACTGCTGCGGATCGTCCGGGTAGACCACTTCGACCAGAGTGAGACCGTGCGGCGGGGCCACCGTCACCTCACTCGCCCGTTCGGTGCGGGTGAGTAGCGACGCCGGCCAGTCAGGCGGGCGCCGCCCTTCCCCCACCGCCAGCATCGCCCCTACCAGGCTGCGCACCATCGCCTGACAGAACGCGTCCGCGGCGACCGTAGCGACAAGCACCCCGTCAGGGTCGCGGCGCCACTCCAGCCGGGTGATCTTCCGCACCGTGGTGCCGTCCGGTTTGCGCCGGCAGTACGCGGCGAAGTCATGCTCCCCGATCAGACCGGCGGCGGCGGCGTTGAGCGCGGCCACGTCTAGCGGACGGCGCCAGGCGAGCGTGTCGTAGCGGCGCAATGGGTTGACACCGTACGGGGCGTCGCTGACCCGGTACGCGTACCGACGCTCCAGCGCCGAGAACCGGGCGTCGAAGGTGGCGGGCACGACCGTGGCGGCGGTCACCCGCACGTCGGCTGGCAACACCGCGGCGAGCCGCCGTACGAGCGTGTCGCCCAGGGCCTCGTAAGCCCTGGGCGACACGTCGATATGACAAACCTGACCGGTGGCGTGGACCCCGGCGTCGGTGCGGCCGGCCACCGTGAGACCGGTCACCTCGCCGGGACCGGCGATCCGGTCCAACGCGGCCATCAGCTCACCGGCGACCGTGCGGCGGTCCGGCTGAGCGGCCCAGCCGGAGAAACCGCCGCCGTCGTACGCCAGATCCAGCCGGACCCGCGTAGCGGAGGTCACGCCTTGGCGTCGGAGTCCTTAGCCTCGTCGCCGTCGGACGCCGCCTTCGGCTCCTCGGCGGGCTCCGCCTCGGCCTTCGACTCCGCCGCGGCAGCCTTGTCCCCGCCGGCCAAGGCCTCCACCGCCTCCTGCTTGGCGGCCTTGCGGGAGGGCTGGCCGCTCGGCGCCGGCGTCGTCTCGAGTGGCTCCACCAGCTCGATGTACGCCATCTGGGCGGAGTCCCCGCGGCGCGGCCCGGCCTTGATGATCCGGGTGTAGCCGCCGGGCCGGTTCGCGTACCGCGGCCCGATCTCGTCGAACAGCGCAGTACTCACGTCCCGGTCCCGCACCACAGTCAGCACCTGCCGACGGGCGTGCAGGTCACCCCGCTTGGCCTTGGTGATGAGCTGCTCAGCGAAAGGGCGCAGCCGGCGCGCCTTGGCTGTGGTGGTCTTGATGCGCCCGTGCCGGAACAGCGAGGTGGCCAGGTTGGCCAGCATCAGCCGCTCGTGCGCGGGACTGCCGCCGAGCCGGCGGCCCTTGGTGGGGCTAGGCATCGTGGGTGCTCCTACAGCTGTTCGGTTTCGCGGAAGTCTTCTTCGGGCTCGTCGCCACCGGCGGCGGCTTGCGGGGCCACCTCGCCGTAGGTGTTCACCGCCTCCGAGACGTCGAAAGCCGGTGCCGAGTCCTTGAGGGCCAGCCCCATGGCGGCGAGCTTCATCTTGACTTCGTCTATTGACTTCTGTCCGAAGTTGCGGATGTCGAGCAGGTCCGCCTCGGTCCGCGAGATCAACTCCCCGACCGTGTCGATCCCCTCACGCTTCAGGCAGTTGTACGACCGCACGGTGAGGTCGAGCTCCTCGATCGGCAACGCCAGATCGGCGGCGAGCTGAGCGTCCTGCGGCGACGGGCCGATGTCGATACCCTCGGCGGTCTCGTCCAGCTCCCGCGCCAGGCCGAACAGCTCCACCAGCGTGGAACCCGCTGAGGCGAGCGCCGTCCGTGGGGACACCGACGGCTTGGTCTCGACGTCGATGATGAGCTTGTCGAAGTCGGTCCGCTGCTCGACCCGGGTCGCCTCGACCCGGTAGGTCACCTTCAGCACCGGCGAGTAGATCGAGTCCACCGGGATGCGGCCGATCTCCGCTCCGACCTGCTTGTTCTGCGCAGCGCTCACGTAGCCACGGCCACGCTCCACCGTGAGCTCCATGTCGAGCCGGCCCTTGGCGTTGAGCGTGAGCAGCTTGAGCTCCGGGTTGTGGACGGTCACCCCGGCCGGCGGTTGGATGTCGCCGGCGGTGACCTCTCCCGGGCCCTGCTTGCGCAGGTACATGCTGACCGGCTCGTCGTGCTCGGAGCTGACGCACAGCTCCTTGACGTTCATCACCAGCTCCACCACGTCCTCTTTCGCGCCGGGGATCGTGGTGAACTCGTGCAGGACGCCGTCGATCTTGATGGACGTGACGGCCGCTCCGGGGATGGAGCTGAGCAGCGTGCGCCGCAGGGAGTTACCAAGGGTGTACCCGAAGCCCGGCTCGAGCGGCTCGATGACGAACCGCGACCGGGTCTCGTTGACAGGCTCCTCGGTGAGCGTCGGCCGTTGCGTGATGAGCACTGTTTCTCCTTCGGTCGGGACGCCCGCCATATGACGTCCACGGACTTTCGGTCACCCAGCCACGGGCTGGGGGAGGCATTACTTCGAGTAGAGCTCGACGATCAGCTGCTCCTGCACCGGCGTGTCGATGACCTGCCGCGCCGGCAGGGAGTGGACCAGGATCTTCATCTGGCTGGAGATCGTCTCCAACCACGGCGGCACCGGACGCGAGCCAGCCTCAGCCTGGGAAACGAGGAACGGCGTCAGGTTACGGGACTTCTCCCGCACTTCGATGATGTCGTGCTCAGAGACCCGGTACGACGGGATGTTGACCTTCTTGCCGTTGACAAGGAAGTGGCCGTGCCGGACCAGCTGCCGGGCCATGTCCCGGGACTTGGCGAACCCCGCCCGGTAGACCACGTTGTCCAGCCGCGACTCCAGGATCTGCAACAGGACGTCACCGGTCTTGCCCGGCCGGCGGTTGGCCTCCTCGTAGTAGCGCCGGAACTGCTTCTCCAGCACTCCGTAGACCCGACGGGCCTTCTGCTTCTCCCGC
>CAYTMR010000119.1:0-10629 GCA_964438855.1 uncultured Micromonosporaceae bacterium | reverse complement strand
CCGAGGCGCGCCTGTCGGCGTACCAGAAGGAGTTCGGCGACGCGGTGCCGGTGGCTACGGTGAAGGGCCGCGACCTGGTGGGGCGGCGCTACACCCCCATCTTCGACTTCCTGGTCGACCAGTTGGCCGACATGCCGGCTGCCTTCACTGTCCTGGCAGGAGACTTCGTCTCGACCGAGGACGGTACCGGTGTGGTCCAAGTCGCGCCCTCCCACGGTGAGGACGACTACAACGTGTGCACCGCGGCCGGCATCCCCACCATCTTGACCGTCGACGACCGGACCCGGTTCACCTCGATCGCTCCCCGGTTCGAGGGGATGCAGGTGTTCGACGCCAACAAGCCACTGCTACGCGAGCTACGGGAGCGTGGCATCCTGGTGCGGCAGGATTCGTACGTCCACCCCTACCCGCACTGCTGGCGTTGCGACACGCCGCTGGTCTACAAGGCGGTTTCCAGCTGGTTCGTGGCGGTGACCAAGTTCAAGGACCGGATGGTCGAGCTGAACCAGCAGATCAACTGGATCCCGGGGCACGTCAAGGACGGCTCCTTCGGCAAGTGGTTGGCGAACGCCCGGGACTGGTCGATCAGCCGTAACCGGTTCTGGGGCTCGCCGATCCCGGTGTGGAAGTCGGACGACCCGGCGTACCCGCGGGTGGACGTCTATGGTTCGCTCGCCGAGCTGGAGCGCGACTTCGAGGTGAAGGTGACCGACCTGCACCGCCCGGGGATCGACCAGCTGACCCGACCCAACCCGGACGACCCCACCGGCAAGTCGATGATGCGGCGGGTGCCGGAGGTTCTCGACTGCTGGTTCGAGTCCGGCTCGATGCCGTTCGCGCAGGTGCACTATCCGTTCGAGAACCGCGAATGGTTTGAGGACCACTACCCCGGTGACTTCATCGTGGAGTACATCGGGCAAACCCGGGGCTGGTTCTACACGATGCACGTGTTGGCCACCGCCCTGTTCGACCGGCCGGCGTTCCGTAACTGTGTCAGCCACGGCATCCTGCTCGGCTCCGACGGTCGCAAGATGTCCAAGAGCCTGCGCAACTACCCGGACGTCTACGAGGTGTTCGACACCTACGGGTCGGACGCTATGCGGTGGATGCTCATGTCCTCCCCGGTGCTCCGGGGCGGGGACATGTCGGTGACCGAGACCGCGATCCGGGACACCGTACGGCAGGTGATGCTGCCACTGTGGAACGTCTGGTACTTCTTCTCGCTCTACGCCAACGCCGAGAACTACCAGGCGAGACGGCGTACCGACAGCAGCCACCTGCTGGACCGTTACGTGCTGGCCAAGACCGCCGAGCTGGTGTCCACAGTCAGCGCTCAGATGGACGCGTACGACATCTCCGGCGCCTGCGCGAGCGTGCGTTCCTACCTGGACGCACTGACGAACTGGTACGTGCGGCGTTCGCGAGACCGCTTCTGGGTCGGTGACCACGACGCGTTCGACACCCTCTACACCGTGTTGGAGACGATGTGCCGGGTCATGGCGCCGTTGGCGCCGTTGACCACGGAGGAGATCTGGCGCGGCTTGACGGGTGGCCGCTCGGTGCACCTGACCGACTGGCCGGAGGCGTCCGAGTTCCCCTCCGATCCCGAACTGGTCGCCAGCATGGACCAGGTGCGGGAGGTGTGCTCGGCGGCGTTGTCGCTGCGCAAGACGAAGGGCTTGCGAGTCCGTCTGCCGTTGCCGGTTCTCACCGTCGCCACTCCGGAGGCGGCGCGATTGGAGCCGTTCGCGGACCTGATCGCCGATGAGGTCAATGTCAAGTCGGTCCAGTTCACCGACGACGTGTCTGCGCACTGCGAGCAGGTGCTTACCGTGGTTCCACGGGCACTGGGACCACGGGTGGGGCCAGCGGTGCAGCAGGTCATCAAGGCGGTCAAAGCAGGCGAGTGGTCGCTTCAGGATGGCGCGCCGGTGGCGGCCGGGGTGACCTTGCAGGAGGGTGAGTACGAGCTGCGGCTGGTCGCCGCCGACCCCGAGAACTCTGCGCCACTGCCGGCCGGAGCCGGAGTGGTGGTACTGGACACCACGGTGACCCCGCAGCTGGCGGCCGAGGGCCTGGCTCGGGACGTGGTACGGGTCGTGCAACAGGCCCGCCGAGAAGCGGGACTCGACATCACCGACCGGATCTTCGTCACCGTGGAGGCCTCGGAAGAGGTCACGGCGGCGGTCCGCGCCCATGAGCAGTTCGTCGCCGGCGAGGTGCTGGCCGAGTCGGTCTCTTACGGCCCGGCTGGTGCCGAGGCCTTCACCGGAGAGGTCGGCGACGATGAGGAGATCCGGGTCGCGGTGACCCGACGCTGAGTCTCGACGAGTCCACGAGGCCGGGCGTTCTCGCCCGGCCTCGTTGTTCGCTGAGTCACTAAGCGACTGCGTGGTGTGTCTTGCCAAGTGGCCACCGAACCGAGAGACTCTTCGATGGAAGCGCTCCCAAAGGTGGCTCTCCATCGGAGGTTCTCATGACCCGCATCCGCGCAACCTTAGCTGCGGCGTTGCTGGCCGGCGCGGCTGGCCTGGCCGCAGTAGGGCTCGCGCAACCAGCCTCGGCCGCCCCTGTGATCTGTGAGAAGTACGGCTCCACCAGTGTCCAGAATGGGAGCTACATCGTCCAGAACAACGTGTGGGGCGCGGACACCGCCCAGTGCATCGACGTAAACCAGAACGGCGGGTTCACCATCACCCAGGCTGACCACAACAAGGCCACCAACGGCGCGCCCGCCGCGTACCCCTCCATCTACGCTGGCTGCCACTACACCAACTGCTCCAGTGGCAGCAACATGCCGATCCAGGTGAGCCAGATTGGGAGCGCCACCAGCAGCATCGGCGTGTCGTATCCCGGCAGCGGGACGTGGAACGCTGCCTACGACATCTGGCTGGACCCGAGTCCACGTACTGACGGCCAGCACGGTGCCGAGCTGATGATCTGGTTGAACCGTCAGGGATCGATCCAGCCGATCGGCTCGCCGGTGGGCAACGTCACCATCGCGGGGCGCAACTGGGAAGTCTGGTACGGCCACACCGGGTGGCACGTCATCTCGTACCTCAGTGCCAGCCCGATCACCAGCTTCCACTTCGACGTCATGGACTTCGTCGACGATGTGATCAGCCGTGGCCACATCACTCGCTCGTGGTACCTGACCAGCATCCAGGCCGGCTTCGAGCCCTGGATCGGCGGGACCGGTCTGGCGGTCACCTCGTTCTCTGCCACCGTCACGCGCGGCGGCGGCAACGGCGGCGGGGACACGACGCCGCCGAGCGTGCCGCAGAACCTGACCGTCACCGGCACCACCAGCACCACCGTCGATCTGTCGTGGAGTCCGTCGACCGACAACGTCGGGGTGACCGGGTACGACGTGTTCCGCCGCCAAGGCACCAGCGGTGGCTTCACTCAGGTCGGGACGCCCTCGGGCACCAGCTTCACCGCCACCGGGTTGTCACCGGGTACGCAGTACCAGTTCTACGTGCGGGCCCGTGACGCCGCTGGCAACGTCTCCGGTAACTCCACCACCGTGACCGCGGCCACCCAGGGCGGCGGTGGCCCCGGCAGCCCATCGCCCGGCCCCGGTGGTCCTGGCGGCTGCACCGCGACCGCGTCGGTGCAGAGCGAGTGGGACCAGGGTTACGTGCTGCAGGTCGTAGTACGCAACACCGGTAACAGCCAGCTCAACGGTTGGACGGCGACAGCGACCCTGCCCGCCGGCCATCACGTCGTCAACGGGTGGAACGCGAACCTGACCACCAGCGGGCAGACGGTGAGCGCATCGAGTCTGGACTGGAACCGCAACCTGGCACCCGGCCAGGAAGTGACCTTCGGGTTCCAAGCGAGCCGGGCCGGCGGCGCCCCGCCGACCGACTTCACCTGCTCGGCCCACTGACGGCACCCGCAGCGGGCTCCCTCGTCCACGTGAGAGCGTGGCCAGGGAGCCCGCTCGTCGGTCAGGTCGTCGTGTGGCGGTACACGAGGCCTTCCGATCACTCGTAGCGAACGCCGGGGTGCCTGACCATGGCTGTTGGTGGGCTTCACCGCGATTTGTTCTACCCTGAGGAGTTGGACCGCAGGGAGGTAACGGGTGAGCGTCACGACAGTCTGGCCGGCTCTGGAACGGCTGCTACCCAAGGTCAGCAAGCCAATCCAGTACGTAGGCGGCGAGCTGGGCGCGACGGTGAAGGAGTGGGACTCCACCACGGTCCGCTGGGCTCTGATGTACCCCGACGCCTACGAGGTGGGCCTGCCCAACCAGGGGATTCAGATCCTCTACGAGGTGCTCAACGAGCAGCCTGACGTACTCGCCGAGCGCACGTACGCCGTGTGGCCTGACTTGGAGGCGCTGATGCGCGAGCACGGCGTCCCCCAGTTCACGGTCGACGCCCACCGCCCGGTGGGAGCCTTCGACCTGCTCGGTGTCTCGTTCGCCACCGAGATGGGCTACACCAACCTGCTCACCGCGCTGGACCTCGCCGGGATCCCGCTGGAGTCGAAGGACCGCGACGAGTCACATCCGATCGTGCTCGCCGGTGGCCACGCGGCTTTCAACCCGGAGCCCATCGCTGACTTCATCGACGCTGCCGTCCTCGGTGACGGTGAGGAGGCGGTGCTCGAGATCACCGACATCGTCCGGACCTGGAAGGTTGAAGGGCGGCCGGGCGGGCGGGATGAGCTGCTGCTGCGGCTGGCCCGCACGGAATCGGTATACGTACCGCGCTTCTACGACGTCTCCTACCTGCCAGACGGGCGCATCCAGCGCGTGGTGCCCAACCGCCCGGACGTGCCGTTTAGGGTGCACAAGCGGACCACCATGGATCTGGACAAGTGGCCGTACCCGAAGAAGCCGCTCGTACCGCTGGCGGAGACGGTGCACGAGCGGTACGCCGTGGAGATCTTCCGGGGCTGCACCCGGGGGTGCCGGTTCTGCCAAGCAGGGATGATCACACGTCCGGTACGGGAGCGTTCGATCACCACCGTGGGCGAGATGGTGGCGCAAGGCTTGGAGTACTCCGGCTTCTCCGAGGTGGGGCTGCTCTCGTTGTCCAGCGCCGATCACTCCGAGATCGGCGACATCTGCTCCGGCCTCGCCGACCGGTACGAGGGCACGAACGTGTCCCTCTCGCTGCCTTCCACCCGGGTCGATGCGTTCAACATCGAGCTGGCCCAAGAGTTGTCCCGCGGTGGGCGCCGGACCGGGCTCACCTTCGCGCCGGAGGGCGGTTCCGAGCGCATCCGCCGGGTGATCAACAAGATGGTCTCAGAAGAGGACCTGATCCGGACCGTCGTCACCGCGTACACCAACGGTTGGCGCCAGGTGAAGTTGTACTTCATGTGCGGTCTGCCGACCGAGACTGACGAAGACGTGCTCCAGATCGCCCGCCTCGCCCACGAAGTGATCAAGGCGGGGCGTGAGGCGACCGGTTCGAAGGACATCCGGTGCACGGTGTCCATCGGCGGGTTCGTGCCCAAGCCGCACACACCGTTCCAGTGGGCGGCGATGTGCCCACCCGAGGTGATCGACCGCCGGCTGAAGCTGCTCAAGGAGGCGATCAACGCCGACCGGTCGCTGGGGCGAGCCATCGGCTACCGCTACCACGATGGTGAGCCGTCACTGATTGAGGGTCTGCTTTCGCGCGGTGACCGTCGGGTGGGTGCGGTGATCCGGCGGGTGTGGGAGTCCGGTGGCCGGTTCGACGGTTGGAGTGAGTATTTCTCCTTCCAGCGTTGGGTGGACGCCGCCGCGGAGGTGTTGCCGGCCTACGGCGTGGACTTGGATTGGTACACGACTCGGGAGCGCGGGGAGACGGAGGTGCTGCCATGGGACCACCTCGACTCCGGGCTCGACAAGGACTGGCTGTGGCAGGACTGGCAGGCGGCGCTGGCCGAGATCGAGCAGGACGATTGCCGCTGGACACCGTGCTTCGACTGTGGGGTGTGCCCGAGTATGGACACTGAGATTCAGATCGGCCCTACTGGTCGGAAGCTGCTGCCTCTGACCCCGGTGTCGCGGTGAGTAGGCGGCAACCCGAGGGCGGCCAGGCGCCGGTGGTGCAGCGGGTGCGCATCCGGTACGCCAAACGGGGCCGCATGCGGTTCACCTCCCACCGCGATTTCGCTCGCGCGTTCGAGCGGGCGGTGCGTCGGGCACGGGTGCCGGTCGCGTACTCGCAGGGCTTCAACCCTCACCCGCGGATCTCGTACGCCAGTGCCGCGCCGACCGGCGTGGCGAGCGAGGCTGAATACCTCGAGATCGGCCTGCAGGCGCCGATGGATCCGGCTGAGCTGGTGAAGGCGCTCGACGCGGCGCTGTCGCCGGGTTTGGATGTGCTGGACGCGGTCGTGGCCACTCCCGGCACCAGTCTGGGGGAGCGGATCGAAGGCTCGCGGTGGCGGTTGGAGTTGCCCGAGGTCGACCCCATCGAGGCGGAACGGGCGGTTCAGGCGTTTTGGGATGCCGAGGAAGTTTTGGTCGAGCGCCTGACCAAACAGGGGCGACGCCGCTTCGATGTCCGTTCACCAGTTATCAGCATCACTGTATGTGATCCTCAAGTGGCACCATCCGGGGTCGCCGAGGCACCGTGTGCGATACTTGAGTTCGTCGTACGGCAGGCCAGTCCCTCCGTCCGACCCGATGACGTCCTAGCTGGCCTCCGCGTGGTGGCACACCTGGAGGCGCCGGTGCCCCCGAGGGCCACTCGGCTCGCCCAGGGTCTGGTGACTGCGCAGGGGGAGGTCGTCGATCCGTTGGAGGCGGATCGGAGCGGGGCGCCACCGGAGAGCGCTGGCTGAGCTCGGCCGAGCTGCCAGCCCACCGGAGAAGACTTCGGTCGTGGACGACCCGTGTGGCGGGTCGCCATGCGGCCGAACCACACTGCGGCGGCCCTGAGTGGCAGCGTTTATCGCGCCCGGGGACGCCAGAACTGGAGATTGCCCGGATGCTCGAGAACGAGCCGAATGACAAGGCCGAAAAAGGCGACACATTTCATCAAGAATCAGACAAGAGTGTCTCGCCCCTCCGGCCACCCGATGCCCGGAATCCTCTCGAAGCGGCCGCGACTGTGTTGTTCATGGCACCGCAGCCGCCTCCTGATCTGCCGCCGATTGAGCGCGAGCCCGCGGCGTCGGCGCCGTCTGAGCCCACCGAGGGGCGTACGCGCCGTCGTACCCGTCGCTCCGCCGACGACGCGTCAGCGGAGTCCTCTGCCGAAGCGGCTGAGGAGGCCGGTGAGGACGAGGTAAGCGAGAGTGCCACCACCGGACGCTCGCGCCGCCGCGGGCGACGTGGGCGCGGCCGGGGAAGGGGAGGTGCCGACGCGGCTGCTGAGGCCTCCGAGGAGGATGAGGCCAAAGAAGACGCCGAGGAGGCGGCGGCGGAGCCAGAGACGTCCGTCGCGGCCGACGACGAGACTGCCGAGGAGATCGAGACCGAAGACACCGGGACCGTGCGTCGACGTCGTCGTCGGAGGCGGCGCAAGGGCGCGAGCGAAGCGGCCGACGTGGTCTCCGACGACGGTGTCGAGACCGTTGTCAAGATCCGTGAGCCGAAGGTGGCCGATGAGGTCAGAGGTGTCACCGGCTCGACCCGCCTGGAGGCGAAGCGCCAGCGCCGCCGCGGTGGGCGTGACCAGCGCCGCACGCGGCCACCGGTGTTGACGGAGTCGGAGTTCCTCGCCCGCCGTGAGTCGGTGGAGCGGGTGATGGTGATCCGCCAGACCGGCAACGGCAACACCGGCCGGACCCAGATCGCGGTGCTGGAAGACGGCATCCTGGTGGAGCACTACGTCAGCCGTGCGAGCGTCACGACCATGGCTGGCAGCGTCTACCTCGGCAAGGTCCAGAACGTGCTGCCCAGTATGGAAGCGGCGTTCGTGGATGTGGGGCGCGGTCGCAACGCGGTCCTCTACGCCGGGGAGGTCAACTGGGACGCCAGTGGACTGGAGGGTAAGGCGCGCTCGATCGAACAGGCGCTCTCGCCCGGCGACTCTGTGCTGGTGCAGGTCACCAAGGACCCGGTTGGGCACAAAGGAGCCCGCCTCACCAGCCACATCGCCCTCTCCGGGCGCCACTTGGTCTACGTACCGAACGGCAACGCTTCCGGTATCAGCCGTAAGCTCCCCGACACCGAGCGGCGGCGTCTGCGCGACATCTTGAAGAACCTGGTCCCCGATGGGGCGGGCGTGATCGTCCGGACCGCCGCCGAGGGGGCGAGTGAAGAGGACCTCGCGCGTGACGTCAAGCGTCTCCAAGCGCAGTGGGATGACATTCAGGCCAAGGCGGCGGCCGGGGGAGCGCCGAAGCTGCTCTACGCCGAGCCCGACCTGGTGGTACGGGTGGTGCGGGACCTCTTCAATGAGGACTTCTCCGAGTTGGTGATCCAGGGCGAGGAAGCCTACGACACGGTCGAGGCCTACCTGAGCCACGTCTCACCCGACCTGGTCAGTCGGATCCGCCGCCACGTCGGTCCGGAGGACGTCTTCACCGAGTACCGGATCTCGGAGCAGATCCTCAAAGGTCTCGACCGCAAAGTCTATCTCCCGTCCGGTGGCCACCTCGTGATCGACCGCACCGAGGCGATGACGGTCATCGACGTCAACACCGGCAAGTACACCGGGACCGGCGGCAACCTGGAGGAGACCGTCACCCGGAACAACCTGGAGGCTGCTGAAGAGATCGTGCGGCAACTGCGCCTGCGGGACATCGGCGGCATCATCGTGATCGACTTCATCGACATGGTGCTGGAGTCGAACCGGGAACTGGTGTTGCGTCGGCTCACCGAGTGCCTGGGTAGGGATCGCACCAAGCATCAGGTGACGGAGATCACCTCTCTAGGGCTGGTGCAGATGACGCGTAAGCGTGTCGGTGCGGGGCTACTGGAAGCGTTCAGCGAAACCTGCGAGTGCTGCAAGGGCCGCGGCGTCATCATCAACACCGACCTGGTGATGGATCGACCCGGCAAGGCCAACGGCGCCGGTGAGAAGCTCAAGGCGGTGGCCTCGGCCAGCTCCGGGAGCCGGCGCCGGCGTAAGTCGGCTCCGGACTCGGAGGAGTCTGAGGAGCCTGAACGAGGGACGTTGGTGGCAGAGCCGGCGTCCTTGGCGGAGACACCCTCCGCGGCCACGGCCAACGGCGACGACGCCGCGGAGTACGGGCTCACGCAGTACCAGGAGCCGGCGCCCCCTTTGGGGGAGGTCTTCGCCGAGACGGTGATCGCGCCGGCTAACCGGTGGGACGAGGCGAACGAGCGCAACTCTGACGCTCAGAGCAGGACTCGGAGGGAGGGTTCCCCGGAGGTGTGTTCCGTCGATTGCGGCGCACCACAGTGAGGCGGCGCGCACGCTCCTAAGCAGCACGTATGTACGAGGGTCGCGGCGTGGGAGCGCTACCAGGTAAGGTACGTGGGCACAAAACGCCTCCCCCTCGCAAGGAGACCATCATCATGCGCCGTTACCTCGCCACGGTCGCGCTAGGGGCCGTCCTCCTGGTCGGCTCCGGCTGCGGCACCGACGACGACTCACCAGCCCAAGACGTCGCAGCCGCCTGCGACGAGTATCACCGCCTCATCAACCAGCGCAGCGAACTCTATGGCAATGAGATGGGTGCGGTCGGCCAGGCGGTTGCGGCGGGGGACGAGGCCCGGAAGGACACCGCGGTCACCGTGGTGAAGGAGCTCTTCCTCTCCACCGCCGACGGTCTACGTGAACAGGCCGAGGCGGTCACTTCCAACGAGGAGCTGGCCGCGGCGTTGAGTGAGGCCGCCGACGGGTTGGACGACGTCGCCAATCAGATCGAGACCTACGACGACGTGGTCGCCGCCGACAAGATGATGTCGGAGAGTGCCTTCGCGGAGGCCGGCGCGCAGGTGAGCAAGATCTGCGCCGGTTGATCCCAGGCTGACCACCGTGACGGCGGTGCATCACCGCCGTCACGGTGAGCCTCGAACGTCCACATGTGTCGCGAAGATCACGTTGGTGGGTGATCGCGTCATCAGCTTGCTCAGGCTACGTACGCTCGGGTGTCCGTTCTTCTAAGGAGACACCTTCATGAAACGTACGCTGGCTCTGGCCGCTCTGGCCGCCACGCTCTTCACCGCTGCCGCGTGCGGCGGGGGCGATGACGACGACACCTCCTCGGCGGACGACCCCGTCTCGTCGGAGGCCCCTGCCAACGCCGGCGGGAGCACCATCGAGGAGGTGTGCGACAAGGGCAAGGAGGCGGTCGAACCGTTCATCACCGATCTGAGTCCGCTGGCAGACGAGCTCTCCGCAGCGATCCTGGCAGGCGACGCCGACGGACAGGAAGCGGCTGTGGCGAAGTTCGACGACCTGATCACCCGTGTCGTCACCGACCTGCGTGACGCCGCTGCGACCTCGTCGGAGCCGGGCCTGGCCGAGGCCTTCGAAGCGTTCGCCGACGAGTTCGAGAAGTATGGCGAGCGGGTTCGGTCGTTGGACATCACCGATCCCAGCAGTGTCAGCGCTCTGATGGAGCTGGACGGCTTCGACAAGGCCGGCGAGTTGATCGGGGAGTTCTGCGACTGATCTTCCCGATCAGCCCCGGGCCGGCGTGGCGCCACGCCGGCCCGGGTGTTCTCGGGAGTGGCCCGGAGTTGGGCCAGCCCACCGCCCA
>CAYTMR010000118.1:0-10696 GCA_964438855.1 uncultured Micromonosporaceae bacterium | reverse complement strand
TCAAGCTGGACCGGAAGATCGCCGACAAGCGGGTCTTCCCGGCGATCGACATCGACCAGTCCGGTACCCGTAAGGAAGAGCTGTTGCTGGCGCCGGAGGAGTTGGCGATCACCTACAAGCTGCGCAAGGTGCTCGCGTCGTTGGAGCCGCAGGCCGCCCTTGACCTGCTGCTCAACCGGCTCAAGGAGAACCGGACCAACGTCGAGTTCCTCATGCAGATCGCCAAGAGCACACCCGGCGACTGACCGCCGGTCGCACATAGTGTCCGACCCGGCACGGCTCGGGGTGGCAAGCTCCCGCGTACGTGAAGCCACGTTCACCGGGAGGAGCCATCATGTCCGTGCCTGGCTACCGGGACGTGCCGACGGAGCCTTGGGACCCCGCGGCACCGGTCGATCTCGAAGAGGCGGAGCACTTCCTGCGCCTGTGCTATGAGGAGAACCCGGGCCTCGGCGACGTCGAGGCCCGGGTGCGTTCTGTGCGCGCCGAGGTCGCCGCGACCGGGACCTACGTCCATACCGGACCGGAGCTCGAGTACGGAGCCAAAGTGGCGTGGCGCAACGCCAGCCGCTGCATCGGCCGGCTCTACTGGCGTAGTCTGCGCGTGCTCGACTGCCGGGACGTCTTCACCGCGGACCAGATCTTCCAGCGTCTCGTCGATCACCTGCACCTGGCCTCCGGTGGGCTGCGAGGGGAGTCGCACGGGCGCCGGGGTGGCATCCGCCCGGTGGTGTCGATCTTCCCGGCGGCGGTCCCGGGGCGTCCGTACGCGCGGGTGTGGAACGAGCAGTTGATCCGCTACGCGGGCTACCGTGACGGGGATCGGGTGGTCGGAGACCCGCGATACGTCGCGTTCACCGAAGCGGTCACCGAGCTGGGCTGGCGGGGCAAGGGGGAGGCGTTCGACGTGCTCCCGTTGGTGATCGAGACGCCGCTGGAAGGGCCGCGCCTATTCGAGCTGCCGGAGTCGGCGGTGTGTGAGGTGCCGCTGGCGCATCCGGAGCTGGAGTGGTTCGCCGACCTCGGGCTACGTTGGCATGCCGTGCCGGCGATCTCGCACATGCGCTTGACCATCGGGGGCCTGCACTACCCGTTGGCGCCGTTCAACGGTTGGTATCTGGGCACCGAGATCGGGGCCCGCAACCTCGCCGACACCGACCGCTACAACTTGTTGCCGGTGGTCGCGGAGCGCATGGGCTTGGACACCTCACGGGAGACCACCCTGTGGCGTGACCGGGCGCTGGTGGAGTTGAACCGGGCGGTGTTGTGGTCGTTCGAGCGCGCGGGAGCGAAGGTGAGTGACCACCACACCGAATCGCGCCGTTTCCTCACCCATCTGGCGCGCGAGCGGGAGCACGGGCGTGAGGTGCCAGCCGACTGGACCTGGATCGTGCCACCGATCTCGTCCGGGGCCACGCCGGTCTTCCACCGCTACTACTGGGAGGCGGACCTGCGGCCGAACTTCTACCTGGACGAGCCGGCTCGCCTGCTGGCTCTCACGGGTCGACCAGACGGCCGCCCGGCGGTAGCAGCGACATGACACCCCGGCACACCCTTGGGTGCCTCGAGGGCTGTGGCAAACTTGTAGATCCGACCAGGTACCGGTTCACGCCCGAGCCGGCCGCCGCAGGACGGGGGTCGGTGTTGACGGCGACCCGGCGACCGAGAGAAAGGATCTAGACGGCATGAAGCCGGACATCCACCCGGAGTATGTGGTGACCCAGGTCACCTGCTCCTGCGGCAACACGTTCACCACCCGCAGCACCGCGAAGAACGGTGTCATCCACGCGGAGACCTGCAACGTGTGCCACCCGTTCTACACCGGTAAGCAGCGGGTGCTGGACACCGCCGGGCGGGTCGCCAAGTTCCAGCAGAAGTACGCCAACGCTCAGAAGCGGAGCGGTAAGAAGGCCGCTGCCAAGTAGCTGTGCATCGCCGCGCCCGCCCGGGGTCGGGCGGGCGCGGGTGTGTCAGGACGTGGGCAGGACAGGAGGAGTGTGACCACAGCTGAGCCAGGCCGGCTCGCCTCGTTGCTGGACGAGTATGCCCAGCTGGAGAAGCAGCTGTCCGATCCGGCCCTGCACAGCGACCAGGCGCGGGCGCGTCGGGTGGGTCGCCGCTACGCGGAGCTGACGCCGATCCACCGCACTGCCACCGAGTTGGAGGCTGCCCGGGCCGACCTCGCCGCCGCCAGGGAACTCGCCGCCGAGGACGCCGCGTTCGCGGCCGAGGCGGAGACGCTCGCTGGTCGGGTGAAGGAGCTGGAGCAGCGGCTGGCTGAGCTGATGGCTCCTCGTGACCCGCACGACGCCAAGGACGTCATCCTCGAAATCAAGGCCGGGGAGGGTGGTGAGGAGTCGGCGCTGTTCGCCGGCGATCTGCTGCGGATGTTCCTGCGGTACGCCGAGCGGCGCGGCTGGGTCACCGAAGTGATCGATTCCCAGCCCTCCGACCTGGGCGGGATCAAGGACGTGGCAGTCGCGATCAAGTCGCGCGGTGTACCGGAGGACGGCAACGGGGTGTGGTCACGCCTGAAGTGGGAGGGCGGTGTGCACCGGGTGCAGCGGGTGCCGGTCACCGAGTCGCAGGGGCGCATCCACACGTCGGCGGCGGGCGTACTGGTGATGCCGGAGGCGGAGGAGATCGACGTCACCATCGATCCCAACGACCTGCGCATCGATGTGTTTCGCTCGTCGGGGCCGGGTGGGCAGTCGGTGAACACCACCGATTCGGCGGTGCGGATCACCCACATTCCCACCGGCATCGTGGTCTCGTGCCAGAACGAAAAGAGCCAGCTGCAGAACCGCGAACAGGCGATGCGTATCCTTCGGGCCCGCCTGCTCGCGATGGCCCGCGAGCAGGCCGACGCCGCCGCGGCTGACGCCCGCCGCGCGCAGGTGCGCACTGTGGACCGTTCAGAACGGATTCGCACCTACAACTTCCCGCAGAACCGCATCACCGACCACCGCATCGGCTATACCGCGTACAACTTGGACTTGGTTCTCGACGGCGAGTTGGACCCGGTGCTGGACGCGCTCGCCGAGGCCGACCGGCGAGCGCGGTTGGCCGGCGAACCGGCGTTGTCGCGTTTCTGACCAGCGGGCTGGCCCGCACGGGTCATGACTTCCAGGTGACGGTGACTCCGATCGCCGAACCAGGCACCAGGGACGCCCAGTCCTCCGCGGTGACCGCTTCGCTGATCCGGCGACTGACCTCCGTGGCGTGGCGGGCGGAGCTGTACGGCAGCACCACCACGAACCTGTCGTTGGACGACCGTGCCACGAAGTCGCCGCGACGCATCACCCGCACCAGCACCCCGGCCAGCCGCTGCAGCACGAGATCACCGGCGAGGCGACCGTGGGTGTCTCTGGCCGTCTCCAATCCTTGGACGTCCACAGTGCCCACGAGAACCCGTTCGCCGCGGCCGACCCGCGCCGACACGTACCGTTCCAAGTGCGCCCGGTTGGGCAGACCGGTGAGGGCGTCGGTGAGCTGCTCACCACTGTGGTGGGCGACGGCGCGCCGCAGGTCCTCCTGATCGATCCGGGCGGCGATGCCATCGAGGAAGCCGTCGCGCAAACGGTCGGTCCGCTGGGCCGCGAGGCGGAACGCTCGGCGGTCGGCGTGGTGGGCAGCGACGTGGTCACCGGCGGCGAGGAAGGCCAGGCAACGGAGCCGCGACAGTTCAGCCGGACCGAACGTGTCCGGAGAGACCGTCACCGTCTCCAACCTGGTCAGTGCGTCCGTCGCCTTACCGGCGGCCACGCTCAGGCACACGTCGCCGAGCAGGCGCATGTCGCGTGCGCGTTGGCCCTCCACCCCGGCGGCGAGCAGCGGTCGAGGATCGCGGGACGGCGGATGACCAAGCGCCGCCAGTCGGGCCAGCGCGTACCCGTATCCGGCTTGACCACTGGGGCGAAGCTTCCTCAGATCGTCGTAGCAGGTCAGTTCGGCCGTCAGGTCTCGCAGGACCCGGACGCACCCGTCGGTGTCACCGTGGTGGTCCATGGCTAGGGCCATCCGGAGCCGGACGCCGGGCTGGGCGAGGTGTGTGGCCGGCACCCCCGCCGCGGCACCCACCTCCTGGGCCCGGGTGAGAGTCGCCATCGCGTGACTGTGGAAACCCAGGTACGAATAGGCCATCGCGAGGTTGTGCCAACCCCATGCGAGGTACTCGTGCTGTCCTTCGGCGGCGTTGAGTGCGCGGGACGCGTAGACCAGGTGCGTGGCACCCCGTTCCAAGGAGCCGAGCTGCCGGGTTGCCAGCACGGTGATGGCGTGGAGATGGCCGTGGAAATAGGGATCGGTCACTTCTCCAGCCGCGGCGAAGGCTTCCTCGACCGCGGCCGGATAGTGGGCGGTGCGGCCGAGGTTGACCAGGGCGCTGAGGCGCCGGATGTGGATCTCGGCGCGGACGTATGGGTCGCTGACGGAGGTCAACGCGCGCTCCGCCGCGCGCAGCGCGGCGGCGGTACGGCCGGAGATCTGCAAGCGAGTCAGCTCGGCGAGGGTCTCGGCGTATCTCCCGACGCGGTCGAGCCACCTCACCGGGCGCCTCCGTTTCCGTTGCAGTTGTAGCTCGGCCAGTGTGCCTACCCGTCATTATCGTCACCGCGGACCTGTCTGCCCAGACCCGTTTCGGGGTCGGTGATGATGGGTGGGTGGAGCGGGATCTTCGCGTCACCGCGGCCGTGGCGTGCGCGGCAACGCGGTTGGCCAGGGCCGGGGTAGCGGCGCCTCGCCCTGACGCCGAGATGATCGCCGCGCACGTGCTGGGAGTCTCCCGGGGTGAATTGGCGCTGGTCGGGGAGTTCTCTCCGGAGCAACGGCGGCGCTTCGACGAGCTGGTGAGCCGCCGGGCCGAGCGGGTGCCGCTGCAGCACCTCACCGGTGTCGTCGGATTCGGGCACCTGGATTTGGCGGTGGGCGCCGGGGTGTTCGTCCCACGCCCAGAGACGGAGCTGGTGGCCCAGTGGGCGGTGAGCGTGCTGCGTCGCTTGTCCACTATGACCAACCAGCCGGTGGTGGTGGACTTGTGCAGCGGCACCGGCGCGTTGGCACTGGAGATCGCCCACCTGGTGCCCGACGCCACGGTGTACGCGGTGGAGCGCTCCGAGGCGGCTCTGGTCTGGCTACGGCGCAACGCGGCCAGACGCGTGGCGGCCGGTGATTCGCCCGTGACGGTGGTCGCCGCCGACGCGACCGACCCGAGCGCCCTGAAAGATCTTGACGGCACTGTGGATCTCGTGGTCTGCAATCCGCCCTATGTGCCACAGGACACGCCGTTGCCGGTGGAGGTGGCCCGGTACGACCCGGCCGAGGCAGTGTTCGCCGGCCCCGACGGACTGGCGGTGATTCGGCCGGTCCTCCGCCGGGCGGCGGTGCTGTTGCGCCCCGGCGGCTGGTTCGCGGTGGAGCACGACGACTCGCACGGTGAGGTGGTCGCCGCTCTGCTACGCCGGGACGGCCGGTTCGAGGAGATCACCGGTCACCGTGACCTCGCCGGGCGTCCGCGCTTCTGCACGGCGCGACGGGCAGGTGGCAGACTGGCGTCTTGTGAAGGTGTATGACTGCCGGATCCCGGCTGACCGCGAGCGTGGCATCGAAGCAGCGGTCGCGGCGGCGAAGCGGGGCGACCTCGTGGTGCTACCGACCGACACCCTCTATGGCCTGGGCTGCGACGCGTTCAAGAAGCACGCGGTGTCGGCGCTGCTGCGCGCCAAGGGCCGCGGGCGGGACATGCCCGTGGCGGTGTTGATCGGCTCCGGTAAGACGCTTGACGGTCTGGTGCACCGGGTCCCCAAGGCCGCCCGGGCGTTGGCGGAGGCGTTCTGGCCGGGTGGGCTTTCGATCATCGTCAACCACGCCACCAGCCTCAAGTGGGATCTGGGCGACACGGACGGTACGGTCGCGTTGCGGATGCCGTTGCACCCGGTAGCACTGGAGGTGTTGCGGGAGGTGGGCCCGATGGCGGTGTCGTCGGCCAACAAGACCGGGCAGTCGCCTGCGGTCACGGCCGAGGAGGCCCGGGCTCAGCTCGGCTACGCCGTCAAGGTCTACCTCGACGCGGGACCGTGCCCGGCTGCGGTAGCCTCGTCCATCGTCGATCTCACGGGGGAGGTGCCTCGGTTGATACGCGCCGGTGCGGTCTCGGTGGAGCGGCTCCGTGAAGTCGTCCCTGATCTGTTGGTGCCGCCGGAGGCGGCGCAACCGACGACGCCGACTCCGGATCCGGTCGAGGCAGGAGCGTAGTCGTGCCACCATTCACTGTTCTCCACGTCTGCATGGGCAACATCTGCCGGTCGCCGATGGCGGAGCGGCTGCTTGACGTCGCAGTGCGCGAGGTGGTCGAGTCGGCCCACCCGGGCGCGCCCTCGCCGGACGAGTTGGTCCATAGCCATTCCGCGGGCACCGGCGGCTGGCACGCGGGTGAGGAGATGAACCCGCCAGCGGCTCGGCAGGTGCGTAGCCGCGGCGGTGTCGTCGACGGGTTCGCCGCCCGGCGGTTGCGGTCGGAGCACATCGACGGAGCGGATCTGATCCTGGTGGCCACCGCCGACCAGCAGCTCTACGTCAACGCGCTGCGCCCCGACGCAGCGCCCCGCACGTTCGTCCTCGGCGAGTTCGGGCGCTTGCTGCCGTTGGTGGACCTCGGGGCCTTGCCGGAGGCCAAGGCCACACCGGAGGGCGTGTACGCCCGAGGCACGGCGTTGGTGGCGGCGGTCGCAGCGGTGCGTGGCCACGAGTCGCCGTTGCCCAGCGACGACCTGGACGACCCATGGGGCCGGGGAGATCAGACCTTCGCCCGAGTCGCCGATGAGATCGAAGCCACGCTGCGGCCGCTGGCTGCGGCACTGTTTGGGAAGCTGCTGTGAGTCGGACCGCTCCGGTGGTGGAGACGCACGCCCAGGCGGTGACGGTGCTCGCCGCGGCGATGCTGCGCACCGGTCTGTGGTGTGCCGGAGCGGCCGCCGCGGTCGCGCTGGCGGTGGCGACAGTACTCGCTGGTGGCCCTGGACTCGCGGGTGCGGCGGTGGGAGTGGCGCTGGGGCTCCTCTCGTCGCTAGCGACGATCGGTCTGATGCGGGTGGCGGCGATGTTGCCGGTGGAAGCGCTGCTCGGGGTGGTGATGGGTGGCTACACCCTGAAGATCGCGCTGCTGCTGGTGGTCGCCTTCCCTCTGCGGCGGGTAGCGTGGTTGCAGCCCACCGCGCTGGCGTTGTCGGTGCTGGCGGTGGTTGCGGCGTGGGCGGTGGCAGAGGTGGTGGCGTTTCGCCGCACCCGCATCCCCACCATCATCCCGGTGCCTCCCGCGCCCGACCGGGTGAGGGAGTGACACCGGTCGTCGCCGCCATCTGAGCGCCTGATAAGGTCCGCGACTGGGGAGGCGCCCGTCCGTGGGCGAGGGGGGCGTCTGGCCTGACGTAGCACGTCGGGTACGTTGTTGGGAGATCGCACGATTCCCCTGGCGCCGCACCACCCTCAGGGCCAGGAGGAACGGAAGGAGACCAGTTGAGCACGTGGGTGCTGGCTGCGAACGACGTCTTTGAGCCTCCTGGCACCAGGGATTTCGACCTGCCTCCCATCTTCGGTGGCGTCACCAAACCCATGCTCCTGGTCATTGCCGCGACCATCATCATCGCGGCGTTTATGTTCCTGAGCATTCGCAAGACCCAGCTCATCCCGGGCCGGTTCCAGTTCGTCGGGGAGAGCCTCTACGGCTTCATTCGCAACAACATCGCGCGGGACCAGATCGGTGCGAAGGAGTTCCGCCCGTTCCTCCCGTTGATCGCAGCGTTGTTCACCTTCGTCTTGGTGAACAACATCTACGGGCTCATCCCGGGAGTGCAGTATCCGACGCTGAGCCGGATCGGCTTCCCCCTGGCGCTGTCGGTGCTGGTCGTCTACCCGGTCTACCACTTCGTGGGCATCCGCAAGTTCGGGCTTGTCGGCTACTTGAAGAACCAGCTCGTCCCGCCCGGCGCCCCGAAACTGGTCTACCTCTTCCTGACGCCGATCGAGTTCGTCTCCAAGTTCGTGACGAACCCGCTGACTCTGGCGATCCGGGTGTTCGCCGCGATGTTCGCCGGCCACATGCTGATCCTGGTCTTCACGCTTGCCGGCGAACACCTTCTGCTGCACGCCACCGCCCCGCTGAAGTTGGTGGGTGTGCTCGCCTTCCTCGGCGTGATTGCGGTCACTTTCCTGGAAGCCTTGATCATGGTTATCCAGGCGTACATCTTCGCGCTCCTGTCAGCCAGCTACATCGGGAGCGCCCTGGCTGAGGAGCACTGACCAGTTGGGCGTCACCGATCACATGAACACAAGCCTGGTATCCGCACATCGCGGAGGGACGGAAAGGGATAACAAGTGAACGACATCCTGCTCGCACAGGCCGAGACCCTTGCACAGGCCGAAAGCATCAACCCCGGCCTCGCGGTCATCGGGTACGGCTTGGGGGCGATCGGCGGTGGGATCGGCGTCGGCATGATCTTCTCGTCGGTCATCAACGGCACCGCCCGGCAGCCGGAGGCGCAGGGCAAGCTGATGGGCATCGCGTTTACCACCTTCGCGCTGGTCGAGGTGCTCGCGCTGATCGGCTTCGTCCTGTTCTTCCTCGCCAGCTGACCGGGCCACCCGAAGCAATCCGGAAGGAGGCGTCATGGACACGCCGATGTGGTGGGCGGCGGAGGAGCCCAATCCGGTGCTCCCGCACACCGCCGAGATCATCGTCGGGTTGGTCGCCTTTCTGCTGCTGCTGTTCATCCTTCGCAAGTACGTAGTCCCCCGATTCGAGCAGGTCTACCAGGAGCGGGTGGACAAGATCGAGGGTGGTCTCCAGCGGGCTGAGGAGGCCCAGGCCAAGGCCAATCAGGCGCTTGAGGAGTACCAAGCGAAGCTGGCGGAGGTGCGGGTCGAAGCAGCGAAGATCCGCGACGACGCTCGGGCCGACGCGGAGGCCATCCGGCAGGAGGTCTTGGCTCAGGCCCGGGAGGAGGCTGACCGGATCATCGCAGCGGGTCGGGAGACCCTCGCGGCTGAGCGGGCGACTCTGGTGCGTGAGCTTCGCGCCGAACTCGGCGCCCTCTCGGTGGAGCTGGCCAGCCGGATCGTTGGTGAGTCGCTCGCCGACGAGGCCCGACGCTCCGGCACGGTCGAACGCTTCCTCGCGGAACTCGAGTCCAGCAACGGTCGCGCGGCCACCGACCCGGACGCCGCACCGGCGGGGGCACGCTGATGCAGGGCGCCAGCCGGACGGCGTACGTGGTGGCCGAGGAAACGCTCGACGAGCTGGCCGCCACCGCCAACCCAGAGCAGCTGAGGACGGTCGGCGACGAGATCTTGGCCGTGGCGGCGCTGCTCGCCGGCGACGTGCAGCTTCGTCGGGCTCTGTCCGACCCGGCCCGTCCTCGCGAGGACCGGGTGGGGCTCCTACGCGATCTGCTCGGTAGCCGGGTGTCCGACACCGCCATGGCAGCGCTGGAGGCGTTGGTCTCTGGTCGGTGGCCGTCCCCGTCGGAGCTGCTCGACGGGTGCGAGCGGCTCGGGGTGCAGGCGCTGCTCGCCAGCGCCGAGCGGGCCGGTGTCCTCTCCGAGGTGGAGGACGAGCTGTTCCGCTTCGCCCAGACGGTCGCTGGGGATTCGGAACTGGGTGCCGCTGTGGGCGACACCCGGGTACCGGCGGAGCGCCGGGCCACCTTGGTCGAGGACTTGGTGGGTGGTCGCGTCGCCGACGTCACGCTCCGGCTGATCCGGGTGGCGCTGGGCGGTTTCGGTGGTCGCAACGTCCCGACCGCGTTGACCCGGCTGGTGGAGCTGGCAGCCCAGCGGCAGGACCGTAACGTGGCGTACGTCACGGTAGCGGCTCCTCTCGCGCCGGCGGAGGAGCAGCGACTGGGTGCGGCACTAGCGGCACGGTACGGTCGAGAAGTCTCCCTCAAGACCACAGTTGATCCGCGTGTGCTCGGCGGAGTGCGGGTGCGGGTCGGAGCCGACCTCTACGACGGCACCATCGCCCGCCGGCTTGCCCAGGCCCGGACCGCCTTGGCTTCTGGCTAGACATGGAGAAAGGAAGAAGATGGCCGAGTTGACCATCTCGAAGGAGGAGATCCGCGGCGCCTTGGAGCGCTACATCTCCTCCTACCGCCCCGACGTCACCCGGGAGGAGGTCGGCACCGTCACCCTGGCTGGCGACGGCATCGCCCGGGTCGAAGGGCTGCCTTCGACCATGGCGCAGGAGCTGCTCGAGTTCGAGGACGGCACCCTCGGCGTGGCCCTCAACCTGGAGGTCCGCGAGATCGGTGTGGTGGTGCTGGGCGAGTACACCGGCATCGAGGAGGGCCAGCAGGTCAAGCGGACCGGCCGGGTGCTGTCGGTGCCGGTCGGCGACGCCTTCCTCGGCCGGGTGGTGGACGCGCTGGGCAACCCGGTCGACGGCCTGGGCGAGATCGCTCACGAGACCTACCGGGAGCTGGAGCTGCAGGCACCCAACGTGATGCAGCGCCAGCCGGTGTCGGAGCCACTGCAGACCGGCATCAAGGCGATCGACGCGATGACGCCGATCGGTCGGGGGCAGCGGCAGCTGATCATTGGTGACCGTAAGACCGGTAAGACCACGATCGCGGTCGACACGATCATCAATCAGCGGGCGAACTGGCTCTCCGGCGACCCGAAGAAGCAGGTCCGCTGCATCTAC
>CAYTMR010000117.1:0-10826 GCA_964438855.1 uncultured Micromonosporaceae bacterium | reverse complement strand
CCATCGCCCGGTAGCGGGCCAGCGGCGCCGCGTCGTGCAGCAGCAGCGGCCCGTCGCCGGCCACCTCCGCCAACACCCGCGGGCGCACCGACTCCCACGCCGCTCGGGTGAACTCGGCCAGCTTCAGCGCGTCGCGCGACCCCGGCTCGGCCGCGTCGGCGGCCAGCACCTTCTCCCAGGTCGGTTTCGGCCGGGCGGCCACCAGTGCCCGCAACGCCTTCACGAACTCAGCGGCCACATTGAACGGCCGGGCGCCGAACCGGGCCACCAGGTCCGCCCGGGCCGAGGCGTGACCGTTCAGCCGTACCGTCAGGGCGCGGAACTTGCCGCCGGACTTGGCCCCGGTCAGGCGCTCCTCGGCGCGCAGCGCGGCGGCCAGCTCCGGCGAGTCGGCCGTGACGTAGGTCAGCGTCGACCCGGTGGTGCGGCGCCGAATCAGCGTCGGCCGGGTCGCTGACCGTTGCTGGTGCGGCGCGAAGTAGCCCCCGTTGCGCCACACCAGTTGGAAGCCGGCCTCGGCCAGCAGTCGGTCCAGTGCCGGGTGCTCCGGCACCGGTGTGCTCAGCTCCGGGAAGCGGGCCAGCACCCGCTCGCGTACCTGCTTGGGGGTCAGCCCCGGCGCCTCGGCGCCGGTCGGCGGCGGCGCCACGCCGGCCTGCGCCAGCCGCAACGCCCGCACCAGGTCCAGATCACGCGGGTAGATCTCCAGTCGAGGGCTGGCCGCCGCCCGCTGCGAGGCCAGCGCGGCCAGTTGCACGGTGCGCCGATCGTCGAGGACGATGCCGGCCTGCGCGCCGCGCCCGCTCACCGCGGCCAACTCCCGCAGCACCGTCGCCGGGCTCGGCAGCACCTCCTGGCCGGCCAGTCGATCGGCGACCTCACCCAGCTCGTAGGCGTGGTCGAGCAGCGCCGGCGCGGCCGGAGTGTCCTCCGGGTCGTCGGTGCTGACCTCCAGCGCGACCAGCAGCCGCTCACCGTGGCGACGGGTCAGCAGCCGCTTCTCCTCGCCCAGCGCGTCGATCTCGACCGCGGCCCGCACCGCCGCCAGCGCGATCGCCTGGCGCAACTGCACGCCGGTGGCGGTGGATCCGCGCCGCTCCAGCAGCGCGGTGGCCAGCTCCATCGGGGCCATCACCCGGCCGTTGGCGGCCAGCAGCTCCACCAGTTCGGCGTGCACCGATCGCACCACCGGTGCGGTGGCCCAGCGCCTGCGCTGCTTGGACAGGATCTGCGCTACCCGGCCGGCCGAGACCCGGACCCGGGCGGCCACCGCCGGCTGCTGCGGCCACGGCGGCAGGTCCGGCAAGGTGTCGTCGGCGTCGGGCAGGCCTAGCAGCAGCCGGATCGCCTCCACTTCGGCGCGGTTGCGGCCGTTCTTCTGCAACGGCGGCACGAGCGTGGCCGCGATCGTGTCCAGCCCCACCCGGGCCAGCCGCGCCGCGTCGTCGTCCCCCTCGACCTCGACCGTGGCGGCCGGCTCGGCCGACGGCAGCGGCGAGGGCTCCTGTTCGCCCAGCCGGGCCCGCCATTCCTTCACCCGCCGCTGCAACTCGCCGCGCGTCTTCGCGCCCAACCCGGGCAGGTTGAACAGCAGCTTGGAGCCCAGGCCGAGCAGGTCGCCCACAGTGGTCGCGTCCAGCCGGTGCGCCGCCGACACCGCGCGTGGGGTCAGGCCCGACGCCTCCAGCACCGTCGCCCGGGTCGCCCGGGCCGCCAGCGCGTCCCGCTCCTCCCAGGTGATCTCCGCCGCCTCGTCGTCGGGGTGCACCGAGCCGGCCGGGGCGGTGCGGTCCGAGCGCAGGAAGATCTGCTGCCAGGCGTCGCGCATGTCCTTCAGCGAGCCGAAGCGCCGGTCGGCGTCGCGGTCCAGCGCCCGGGTGAAGAAGGCCACCAGGCCGTCGCGGATCGCCGCGTCGAACGCCTCGGTCGCCAGCACCGGCGGGCCGTCGGTGTAGCGGGGGTCGGTGGCGCCGTCACCCCACACCGGCAACTCGCCGGAGGCCATCTCGTGCAGAGTCACCGCCACCGCGTACCGCTCGGCGTGGTCGTCGTAGACCGGCCGGGTCGGGGTGCCCAGGAACGGGTCGAGATAGCGCGGTGTGCCGGCCTCGATATCGGTGACCGCCGCGGCGGCCAGCGAAAAGTCGAACAGGACCAGTTGCCGGGTCCGGTTGGGACGAATCCGGATCGCGATGTTGTCCGGTTTGATGTCGCGGTGGTGAACCCCCTCACCCTCCAGGTAGTCCACCGCGCCGAACAGGTAGTCCGCGTACGTCTCCAGCTCGTCGACGGTGAGCCGACCGTCCTCGCGCAGCTTGCGCGCCACCGTGCGGTCCCCGGCGTGCTCCAGCACGATCGCCTGGCGACGGCCGATCTCGATCGGTTCCTGCCGGGCCAGCCTGATGATCCGCGAGTCGCCGAGCTTGCGCAGCACCCCCGCCTCGTGCTCCAGCCTCGTCGCCTGCTCGTCGGACAGCGCGACCTTGAGCACCTCCAGCGCCCCGCTGCGCTCGTTCTTCGCCAGGAACGCGCGGCTGGTGGAGCCGGTGCCGAGCCGCTTCGTGATCCGCCACTCGCCGACCAGGTCGCCCGGCTTGGCCTCCAGCAGGTCAGGCTCCGGCTCGGCCTCGGCCGTACCCGCCGGCGGGGCCGTGATCTCGTCCTCAACCAGTTCCAGGTACTCCAGGAACTCGGTCGCGGTCGCCACCCGCTCGGTCGGCACCGGGGCGGTGGCCCTCTGCACCAGTTCGTCCATGAACTCGGAGACCGAGTCGGCGCTGGCCGAGGGGCGCAGGCCATTGTCCCGTGCCAGCCGGGCCAGCAGCTCCCGACGGGAGGCCGCCGGTGGCTCGCCACTGAGCAGCAGGTACGACAGGGCGCCGAGACCGAACACGTCCAGCGCTACCGGATCCGGGTCGAAGGTGCTCAACTCCGGTGCCAGGTAGCTCTCGGCCGAGCGGTCCAGGTGGGCGGAGGCGTGACTGCTCGGCGCCACCCGGACACCACCCGCCGGGCTGGCCCGGCCAGTGGTGTCCGGGTCGCGTGTGGCCGCCTGCCAGTCACTGATCTGCAACTGGGGACGCAGCCAGGCCGCCTCCTCCGGCTCGTTGCCGCGTCGACGGTCCGGCCGCACCAGCACACTGCGCGCTGACAGGGCACGGTGGCACAGGCGGCGGCTGTGGGCGTACGCGACCGCCTCGGCCAACTGTCGGATCATGCCGATCCGGGTGGCGGCGTCCAGCCGCGGGCCGTACTGGGTGAGGTAGTGGTCGAGCCGGACCGCCCGCGGGTCGTGCCGGAAAATCAACGCTGGCCCGGCCTCGTGCTGCTCCATGGTGTCGACCTGCACGATGCCGGGGTGGCTGATGGCGTGCAGCGCCGTCATCTCCCGGCGCGCCGCCCGTTCGATGCTGGCCCGAGCGTCCTTGGCCGCGTTGCGTTCGACCAGGTAGACGCGGACCCGGCGGCGCTCATGCGGCAGTGTGGCGTGGGTGGCCAGATGATCCTGCCAGGTTGGCCCGACGTCGAACGGCTCCGGCGTCAACTGCCACGAGGCGACCTGGTAGTAGCGGCGGCTGCGGGCGATCCCCACCGCTTTCAACAGCTTCGGCAACGCCCGGGACAGGGTCGGTGTCACCCGGCGCCGCTCGTCGGTGGGGGTGCGCCCGAGCAGCCCTGACCAGATGCCCGGCAGCGGGCCACCTGACTTGCCCGGGGGCGGCTCCGGCCCGTAAACCCAGTGCAAGTGGTGCTCGGCAAGCGCGACCTGCAGGCCGGGCAGTGACAGGAACACCGCCGCCTGCACGAATGGGACCCGCTCGCGCAACCCCTGGCGTCGGGCCTGCCCGTCCAGCAGCGACTTGAGCCGCTTGGCCTTGGCGTCGGCCAGGTGCAGCGGGTTGTCGAAGGTGCGGGTGGTCCGGTTGGTGAGGATCCAGGTGGGCCCGTCGCTGGTCAGCCGGCCGTGCAGGCTCTTGATCTCGATCAGGTAGAGGCCGCCGCGGGCGGCCACCAGCAGGTCCACCTCGTGGACGTGGCCGGTGTCGGCGGTGAAGGTGAAGTTCGACCAGGCGCGGTATGGCTCGGCGTCGGGCAGCAACGTGCGGATGTGCTCCAGCGCCTCACGTTCGTGGGCGAACTGGGACGGCGTGACCGTGGTCCAGCGACCCTCACGCATCTTGTGATCATGCCCTTCCCGACGGTGCCGGGATCAGTCCCGATCGTGCCCGGACCCGCCGCAGTTTAGTCGGGTAGCTCACCATACGGGAGGATCGAAACGGGCAAACTTCGCTGACCGGTTCGCCGGTACCGGCTACTCCGATCCGAACGCCAGGCCGTCCGTACCGGTGGGGGTGCCCTGCGCCCCGTGCGTACTGACCGCCGCCGCGGCCGCTCGAGCGCCGGCGCCGGCCGCCGCCACCAGGTCGGCCCCGGCCACCAGCGCGTCGACCAGCCCGGCGCAGAACGCGTCGCCGGCGCCGGTGGTGTCCACCGCCTCGACCGGCACCGCCGGCACGTGGGTCACCGTTTCGCCGGCGACGCAGAGCGCCCCGTCGGCGCCGAGGGTGACCACGCTCGCCGGTACGTCCAGCCGGCGGGCCAGCTCCGCCACCTCATCGAGGCCGCGGGGTGGCGTCTCGGCGCCGGTGAGGCGCTGCAGCTCGGTGAGGTTGGGGACCAGCACATCGACGCGGCGTAGCAGTTCGGCGGGCAGCGGCGCCGCGGGTGCGGGGGCGGGGTTGAGGACCACCAGCCCTTTGGCGAGTCGGGCCGCGGCGGTGACCGCTGGCAGGGGCACCTCGAGTTGACACAGCACCGCCGCCGCGCTCGCCACATCCGTGGCCGCCACGTCGTCCGCGGTCAACTGCGCGTTGGCGCCGGGTGAGACGGCGATCTGGTTCTCACCGTCGGCCGCGACGGCGATGATGGCCACCCCGGTGGGTGCGGTGTCGGTGCGCAGCCACCGCAGGTCGACGCCTTGGGCGACGAGGTGTTGCCGGAGCCGGTCACCGAAGGTGTCGCGACCCACCCGGCCCACCAGTCCCGCCTGGCGACCGAGCCGGGCCAGGCCGACGGCCTGGTTGGCGCCTTTGCCGCCCGGCAGGAGGAGGTGGTCGGCGCCGAGCACGGTTTCGCCGGGAGTGGGCAGGTGCGGCACCCGGACCACGACGTCCATGTTCACGCTGCCTACCACAGCTACCCAGCGAGAACTCACCACGGCTCCTCCTTGACGGCCAACAGCATGCCGTTAATATACCGGTGATACGCCAGCGGTATTTCATGAGCGGAGCAGCCATGCGGCAGTCGGATCGGGCTTACATCACGCTCAAGCGCGCGATCTTGACCTTGGAGTTGGCGCCGGGCGAGCCGATCAGCGACGCCGACCTGGTCGAGCGCTACCAGCTCAGCCGCACCCCGCTGCGGGAGGCGCTGCAACGGCTCGCCGCCGAGGACCTGGTCGTAGCGCACGGCCGTCGGGGCATGGCGGTCTCGTCGGTCAACCCCGGCGACATCCAGGCTCTGTACGAGCTGCGGGTGCAACTCGACGGATTCGCGGCCAGCCTGGCGGCGCAGCGGGCCACCCCCGCCGACCTCGAGCGCTTGTCGGCGATCCTTTCGGGCTCAGTGCCCGGCTCGTCCGATCCGGTGGTGTTCGATGAGTTGATCCACGCCGCGGTGGCGGATGCCGCTCACAATCCGTACCTGCGCACCACCCTGCGCCGGATCTACGACCTGTCGGTGCGCACCCTCAACCTCCTGCAGTACGAGCGGGAGCCGCTGGAGCAGATGCGGGCCGAGCATCAGGTCATCGTCGATGCCATCGAAGCCCGCGACCCGGCCCGGGCAGCGGCGGCGGCGCGACAGCACGTGGTCGCCCGCAACTGGTTCCCCACCTTGTCCGTCCACGCCGATGACGATCCCCAGGCCGGTTCGGTACCAACCCAGAGGAGTGATCCGTGACCAGTAACGTCCTGCTGCGGAAGATCCACGGTTCGATCGCAGCCGCCAACATCGGGTCCGCGATGGGCGCGGCCGTGGAGTGGGTCAGCGTACCGGGCGGTGGCTGGCAGGCGATCGAGAAGGAGTTCGGCTGGGTGGAGGGCTTCCTGCCCTGGGTCCAGCGGGAACGCGACGTCCGCTACTGGAACAACAGCCCCAGGCTGCGCTACCTGCACCACGACATGCCGCCGGGCATGACCGAGGACGGCGCCGAGATCCGCTACCTGCTGACGATCGCGATGCTGGAGCGGCGGGGTCGGGTCACCGTGGACGACGTGGCGGAGGTCTTCTCCCGCGATATCGTCCGGGAGGAGATCGGCCGGCTGGTCAACCCGCACATCCGCATCCACATCGACCGGCTGCGGGCGGGGGACGACCAGACCCGGATTCCGCCGCGACTGCTGGGCAGTCTGACCCCCTGGCCCGGGCTGGTCGACGCCGCCCACATGATCGGGCCGGTCGGCATCATCAACGCCGGGGACCCGTACCAGGCCGCCCTGGACGCCGCCGAGGTGGCCCTGCTCCTGCAGCCGCCGGCCAGTGGTGGCGTGGAGGCCTGCAAGGTGATCGCGGCCGCCACCGCCGAGGCGTTCTCGCCTGACGCCACGGTGGACTCCGTTGTCGCCGCCTCGCTGGCGCACGTCAGCCCGATCACTCGGGAGATCATCGAGGAGACGCTGGAGATCGCTCGGAAGCACCCGGACATGCGGGCGATCCGGGAGCCGATCCGCCAGCACTTCGCCCCGACCTACCCGTACGCGGACGCGGTGGAGACCGCCGCCGAGGCGATCGCGCTGTTCTGGATCAGCCAGGGTGACGTGCGCGAAGCGATCGTCGGCGCGACCAACCTCGGCCGCGACACCGACTGCATCGCGGGCTGCCTGGGCTCGATCGTCGGGGCCTACGCCGGCATCGACGGCGTGCCGGCCGAGTGGGTGGACACGGTCCAGCGCGCGTTGGACGCCAACCGCTACACGGTGCAGCGGATCCCGATGCGTGAGCTGGCCGTCCAGCTCACCGAGGTGGTCGAGGAGCGCATCGACGCGTTGCGTGCCCACGTGGAGCGCCTTGAGCAACTACGGAAGAGCTGACAAGCCGTACTGAAGAAATCTAAGGAGTAACATGTCAACGCCCCTCAACCTTCGACGCCGCTGGTGGTTACCGGTGGTGCTCGCCGCCACCTTGCTCATCGCCGCTTGCGGCAACGGCGGCGCCGGCGACGGCGGCACCCAGACCTGGCGGCTGGCGCACTGCTGCGCCGCGGACAGCCACTTTGACTACGGCGCCCACCGGTTCGCCGAGCTGGTGGAGCAGTACTCGGACGGTAAGATCAAGGTCGACGTGTTCCCGGACGGGCAGCTCGGTCAGGAGACCGAGGTGATCCAGAGCGTCCAGCGGGGCACCATCGAGCTGACCCTGATCGGGCACGACCCGCTGGCGCAGTTCGCCGAGGTCACGACGCTGCTGAGCATGCCCTACCTGTTCGACGACCACGAGCACGCCTTCGGGCTGCTGGAGGGGGACCTGGGGGCGGCGATCAGTGACGCCCTCTCGCCGGTCTCCCTGGCGGTGCTGGGCTGGGGCCACAACGGGGGCCGGGTCTACACCAACAACGAGCGCCCGATCAACAAGCCGGAGGACCTGGCGGGCCTGCGCATCCGCAGCCCGGAGAACCCGGTGAACCTCGCCATCACCGAGACCTTGGGCGGGGTCGGCGTCGGGATGCCGTACGGCGACGTCTACTCGGCCCTGCAGCAGGGCACGATCGACGGCCAGGAGAACGCGGTGGTCAACATCGCCCCGGCCAACCTGCAGGAAGTGCAGCGTTACATGTCCATGACGCACCACCTGCTCTCGTTCACCGTGCTGCTGATGAACGAGCAGCTGCTGGCCGGTCTCGACCCGGATCTGCGCGAGGCGGTCGAGCGGGCCGCGACCGAGGCCATGGCCGACCAGCGGGTGTACGCCGAGGAGATCACCGATGAGCTGATCGCCGAGATGGAGGCGGCCGGTGTCGAGGTCAACTGGCCGGAGCTCGACGCGTTCCGCGCCGCGACCCGGAGCATCCACGACGACTACATCGGGCGGTCCTTCGACGAGGACCTCTACGCACTCGTGACGGCCGACCGGTAGCGGACCTCGGAGCGGAGACAGGAGCGCGGGATGCGGATGCTGCGAGCAGCCAATGACGCAGTGACCACTGTGGTGCAGTGGGCCGTCGCGGTGCTCACCGCTGCCCTGGTGACGATCGTGGCGGGCAACGTCGTGGCCCGCTACGTCTTCAACACCGGAGTGCCGTGGGTCGAGGAGTTGAGCCGGCTCATCTTCGTGTGGGTCGTCTTCCTCGGCGCCTGCGTCGCGATGCAGCATCGCGGGCATCTCGCGATCGGATTCCTGGTGGACCGGCTGCCAGCCACCGCCCGTACGGTGGTCATCTGGGTCACCAACCTGTTCACCGCAGCGTTCCTGGTGACGCTGGTGGTGGGTGGCTGGCAGCTGGTCTCGATCACCATGGGGTTCGGCACCCAGACCCCGGCGCTGCGCATCTCGCTGGCGTGGGGGTACGCGGCGATCCCGATCGCCGCCGCGGTCATGCTGCTCACCTTGGTGACCCAGACCCTCGACGGTAGCGACACCCGGCCGGTGCCGGCGTCCAGCTCCGGAGCTGAATCATGAGCGGCGTCGTCCTGATAGTGCTGCTCGCTCTGTTCCTGGCCGGGCGCACCCGCATCGCCTTCGCGGTGGGCTTGGCCAGCCTGGGGTACGTGATGCTGTTCGCGCCCCAGATCGGGCTCGAGACCGTCGTGAGCCGCATGTACGCCGGAGCCGACTCGTTCGCCCTCACCGCGATCCCGTTCTTTGTGCTGGTCGGGGAGCTGATGAGCCGGGGTGGGATCTCCGAGCGGCTGGTGCGCCTGGCCCGGGTGATGGTGGGCCACTTCACCGGCGGCATGGGCATGGTGCAGCTGGTGGTCAGCGCGATCTTCGCCAGCTTCTCCGGCTCGGCGGTGGCCAACGCCGCCGGCACGGGCTCCATCACCATCCCGGCGATGATCCGTTCCCGCTACCCGCGTCCACTCGCGGCGGCGCTGGAGTCCTCCTCCTCCAGCTTGGGGGCGATCATCCCCCCGAGCATCCCAATGATCATTTACGGGACGAGCGCCGGCGTCTCGATCGGCGCGCTGTTCGTGGCCGGTTACGTGCCCGCGGCGCTGCTCATGCTGGCCTTGGCGATCGGCATCCGCCGGGAAGCCAAACGCCACAAGGTGCCGGTCGATGACCGACCCAGCCTGGCCGAGGTGGGGCGGGCGCTCTGGTCGGCCACACCGGCGCTTCTTACCCCGGTGCTGATCATGGGTGGGATCGTGGGCGGGGTGATGACCCCGACCGAGGCCGGCGCGGTCGGCGTGGTCTACACCCTGCTGGTCGGGGTGCTCGGCTACCGGGAGTTGCGGCCGCGCGACTTCACGGCGGCGCTGGTCGGCACCGCCAAGACGACCGGCGTGGTGATGCTGGTCATGACCACCGCCGCCATCTTCAGCTGGCTGCTCGCGTTCGAGAACATCCCGCGGACGGTGGCCGACGCGGTGCTGTCGCATGTCAGCAACCCGATCGTGATCATGCTGCTGGTGGTGCTGCTCCTGCTGATCGTCGGCATGTTCATCGACACCATCTCGGCGCTGATCGTGCTGACCCCGGTGATCGTGCCGGCGGTGGTGGCGGCCGGCGTCGACCCGCTGGCCGCGGGGGTCATCATCGTGGTGGCCCTGACGATCGGGGTCTGCACCCCGCCGGTCGGCGTGGTGCTCTTCGTGACCTCCACCATCGCCGAGACCACCATCGAGGCGACCTCCCGGGCGATCGTGCCCCTGCTGGGCCTGATGATCGGGGCGACCGTGCTGATGGCGCTCTACCCGGACGCCTTGCTGTGGCTACCGCGACTACTCGGATTCTGATGAGAGGAACAATCGGCATGCGCAAGACCAGGCGACTCGTGGTGGGCGGCGACCACGCCGGCTTCCCGTTGAAGGGGCCGGTCATCGCGGCGCTGCGGGACTGGGGCCACGTGGTGATCGACGTCGGGACCCACAGCACCGAGCCGGTCGACTTTCCCGACATCGCCGAGGAGGTCTGCAAGCGAGTGCTCTCCGGTGAGGCGGAGCGGGGCATCATGGTCTGCGGCACCGGGGTGGGCGCGGCGATCGCGGCCAACAAGTACCCCGGCATCCGCGCCGCCCTCTGCCACGACACCTACTCGGCGCACCAGAGCGTCGAACACGACGACGTCAATGTGCTCTGCATGGGCGCCCAGATCGTGGGGGAGCGTCTCGCGTTCGAGCTGCTCGCCTCCTTCCTGGACGCCGAGCATAGCGAGGAGGAGCACTTCCGCCGCCGGGTCGCGAAGCTGGGCGAGCTGGAACGCCGCTTCGCCTCCGGCGGCTAAGTCACGGTCATCCCGGGGTACGCGGCGCCGAGGTCGCCTAGGCTTCTGGTCGTCCGCGTACCTTCGGGGGATCGGCTGATCCGCTAGCTGACGCGAAGGGTCCGTCATGACGGCCGTGAGCGTGGACCCTTCGCGGGGGTGTTTGTGCAGGTCAGGGTGCCTTTCCAGGTGACCCACCCGGATTCTGGGCGTGCTGCTGAGCCGATCAGGAGCGACCCTTCGCGAGACCGGTGCTCAGGCCCAGCTCAGAGGGGCTAGAATTTGGACCCTGTCGCAGCTCCTCCGGGAGCTGCCCTTCATTGAGGCCCGAGATCGAGGCTGGGGACCGGTCACACACCGCCGTCGCAGCTCCTCCGGGAGCTGCCCTTCGATCGGACGAGCG
>CAYTMR010000116.1:0-10959 GCA_964438855.1 uncultured Micromonosporaceae bacterium | reverse complement strand
GGTCGCCCGTCGTTGGGGTCGCATCATCAACCTCGCGTCGCAGATGGGCCAGAAGGGCGGTGCCCGCACGGCCCACTACGCTGCCGCGAAGGCTGGGGTGCTGGGGTTGACGAAATCGTTGGCGCGGGAACTGGTCGGGCACAATGTGCTGGTGAACGCGATCGCCCCCGGCCCGGTCGAGACCGACATGCTCCGGCGCTTGGACGAGAAGTCCCGGGAACACAAACGCGCTGTGCTGCCGCTGGGGCGGTTCGGGACGCCGGCTGAAGTAGCGCCCAGTGCCGTGCTGCTGGCCAGCGACCCGGGTGGCAACCTCTACGTCGGCCAAACACTGTGCCCCAACGGCGGCGACGTGATGTGGTGAGCCGGCGGCGAGCGCGTGGGCTGATCGGTGCCACCGTGGCGCTGCTCTTGATCGGCTGTGAGCCGGAAGGCTGGACGAGAGCGGCGGCTCCACGGCGAGACAGGTCCCGGTGGAGGCGTACCAACTCCTGCCCGACGGGTCGGTGCCGTGGGTGGACGAACCCATCACCGAAGAACAGCTGCACAGCCATGTGGACCGTCCCCGCACGCCTGCTCCTGGGACACCGCCGTGCCGGGCCGACCAGCTCGTTGGCGCATTGTCACGGTGGAGTCCGCTCCGCGACAGCGGAGAGCGCAGCCAGGGCCTAGAGGCGGTGGGCGGTCATCTCATCGGGCAGGTGGAGCTCCACAACACCTCAGCACAGGACTGCACGCTGCACGGCGAGGCACCGACGTATCTGGTCGCCGACGGCCGCCGGGTCCCCATGCGCTACGAACACCGCATCAGTCACCAGGCCCGCGAACGGGTCGTCGTCGTACCGGCGGGCGGGCGAGCGAGGCTCCGTCTGGACTGGTCCGGACCGTTCTGCGAGGAGATTTCCCCGCCGCTCGAGCTGGTCATCGAGCTTCCTGACCAGGCGGGCACACTACGCGCGGCGGTCCAGTCCGAGGAAACCCCTGCTTGTAGTGGCGGGCACACCGACGGTCGCGCCACCTTGTACGCCAGCGGGTTCAGCGAGGCGATGCGGCCTCGTCCGACTGAGGGTTCCCCGATGGACGAGTTGCTCCTTCGGGTCAGTGGCCCTCGAAGCGCCCGACCGGGCGAACGGATCGCCTATCAGGTGGTGCTGACCAATCCGACCTCGGAACCCATCTTCCTCCGGCCGTGTCCCGGCTACTACCTGGAGCTGTTCTCGCCCGGCGGAGCGCATCAGCCGCCGATCAACACCGGACAGTTGTACCGGCTGAACTGCCGTCCGGTTGACCGGATATCGCCGGGAGAGGCGCTCCGCTTCCAGATGGTCACCGAGGTGCCAGCAGAGTTGACCGCCGGCCGGGAACTCTCGGTCGGCTGGCGTCTGACGCTTCCTGGATTCGCCGGTGGTAACCAATGGGGACAGTTTCGGATCATGATCACCATGGGCCCGGGCTGACGCAGGGTGATAGTCGTCCGCGACTGCGAGCATGAGTCTGAGGTCGTGGTGAACGATGCCGCCGTAGGGGGCAACGACTGGGACGTCCCCTCAGGCGATCACCGTCGTGGCCAAGCGGTGGGGTAAGGCGGTGTAGCGCCGACCCACCCCGGCGGCACGCACGGCCAGCGCGATCGCCTTGCGGGAGCCGGCCAACACCACCAGGCGTTTGGCTCGCGTCACCGCGGTGTAGAGCAGGTTGCGCTGCAACATCGGGTAGGCGCTCATCGTCACCGGGACGACGACCGCCGGATACTCGCTGCCCTGGGATCGGTGCACCGTGATCGCGTACGCATGCTGCAGCTCGTCCAGCTCGTCGAAGTCGTAGCGGATGTCTTCGTCTTCGTCGGTGCGGACCATCAGGCAGTGGTCCTCCAGGTCCACGGCGGTCACCACTCCGACCGTGCCGTTGAACACACCCGCCGCGCCCTTCTCGTAGTTGTTGCGGATCTGGATGACCTTGTCGCCGACCCGGAAGACCCGCGATCCGTGGCGCCGCTCTGGCGTGTCGCGCGGGGGCGCGAGCGCCTGTTGAAGCAGGTGGTTGAGGTTTCCCGCACCGGCCGGGCCGCGGTGCATCGGAGTGAGCACTTGGATGTCCCGTGGGTGCAGTGCGAACCGACGGGGGATCCGATTGGCGACGATGTCGACGACCTGCTCGGCGGTGACCTCGGGATCGTCGGACGGAAACAAGAAGAAGTCGGGGTATTCGCCGAAGATGGGGGAGCGGCCCGAGTTGATCCGGTGGGCGTTGACGACCACACCGGACTGTTGTGCCTGCCGGAAGATGGTGGTGAGTCGGACGCTGGGCAGCGTGTCGGAGGCGAGCAGGTCCCGCAGGACTTCACCCGCGCCGACCGAGGGGAGTTGGTCGACGTCGCCGACCAACAGCAGGTGAGCTCCGGTAGCGACCGCCTTGACGAGCTTGTTGGCGAGGATGAGGTCCAGCATGGAAACCTCGTCCACGACGACCAGGTCGGCGTCGATCGGGTTGTCCGCGTCGTGGACGGGATCACCACCCGGGCGTAGCTGCAGCAACCGGTGCACGGTCGCGGCCGGATACCCGGTCAGCTCGGTCAGGCGCTTGGCGGCCCGCCCAGTCGGCGCCGCCAGAACGATCTTCGCTCGCTTGGCGGCGGCGAGAGTGACGATCGACGTGACAGTGAACGACTTGCCGCAGCCCGGTCCGCCGGTGAGGATCGCGACTTTGCTGGTGAGCGCCAGTCGGACGGCCCGCTCCTGCTCGGGTGCGAGCTGCGCACCCGTCCGTTCGCGCAGCCAGGTCAGCGCACGATCCCAGTCCACAGTGGCGAACGCCGCCAATCGATCGTTCCGCGCGTGGTGGAGGCGGAGCAGGTTGGTGGCGAGGGAGCGTTCGGCCCGGTAGAAGGGCACCAGGTAGACGGCGGGGATGGTGCCGCCCTCCTGACTGGGGTTCGGCACCACCTCCCGGACCACCCCGTCGTCTTCGGTCAACTGAGCCAGGCAGGCGCGGACCAACTCGGGCGGTACCGACAGGATGTTCGCCGCGTCGGTGATGAGGTTCGGTTCCGGCAGGTAGCAGTGTCCCTGATCGGCCGCCTCCGACAGCGTGTATCGGATGCCGGCCTGCACGCGCTGCGGGCTGTCCGGGGGGATACCCATGGCCTGGGCGATGGTGTCGGCGGTGCGAAAGCCGATGCCCCACACGTCGGCGGCCAACCGGTACGGCTCGTTACGGACCACCGAGATCGCCGAGTCGCCGTACTGCTTGTAGATGCGCACCGCCAGTGAGGTGGAGACACCCACTCCTTGGAGGAAGAGCATCACCTCTTTGATCGCCTTCTGCTCTTCCCAGGCAGCGGCGATCGCCGCGCTGCGTTTGCGGCCCAGGCCGTACACCTCGGTGAGCCGCTCCGGCTCTTCCTCGATGATGCGCAGCGTGTCGACCCCGAAGGTCTCCACGATGCGAGCGGCGGTCTTGGGACCGATGCCGCGGATCAGCCCGGAGCCGAGGTAGCGCTCGATGCCCTGGATCGTCGCCGGCAGCACGGTGGTGAAGGAGTGGACCTCGAACTGCCGGCCGTAGCGCGGATGGGAACTCCACCGGCCGTTCAGGCGCAGACTCTCACCCGGCTGGACGCCAAGGAGTGACCCCACCACGGTGACCAGGTCAGTGCTGGAGCGGTCGGTCGCCACCCGAGCGATGGTGTAGCCGGTCTCCTCGTTGACGTAGGTGATCCGCTCGAGGACCGCTTCGAGGGTGACACCACGGCGACGGGCGTCTGCCGGCGCAGGGGCAGCCATGGGTGCCAGTATGGCGGAAGGCTGGTCGTGTCTCGACGAGGAGACTGCTGGGGGAGTGCGGGATCGACGATCAGTCGTGAGGCGGCCACGCCGTTGTGGCCGCCGCTTACTTACACCAAACCCTGGGCGAGCATCGCGTCGGCCACCCGACGGAAGCCGTCGATGTTTGCGCCCGCGATGTAGTTGCCAGGCATGCCGTACTCCTCGGCGGTGGCGTAGCAGCGTGCGTGGATGTCCCGCATGATTTCGTAGAGACGCTGCTCGGAGTACTCGAACGTCCAGGAGTCACGGCTGGCGTTCTGCTGCATCTCCAGTGCGCTGGCCGCGACGCCACCGGCGTTGGCCGCCTTGCCTGGTGCGAACTGGACTCCGGCCTCGCGGAAGATCCGGATCGCCTCCGGGGTGGCGGGCATGTTGGCGCCCTCCACCACCGCCCGACACCCTCGGGCCACGAGCGCCGCAGCCTGTGCTGCGCCGATCTCGTTCTGCGTCGCGCATGGGATGGCCACCTGGCACGGGACCTCCCAGACACTGCGGCCGGCGACGAAGGATGCGTGTGGGCGGGCTTTGACGTACTCGGCGATCCGGGTACGCCGGACTTCTTTCACCTCCTTTAGAACCTCGACCGAGATGCCACGCTCGTCCACGACGTACCCGGAGGAGTCCGAGCACGCCACCACCCGGCCACCCAGCTGGTGGACCTTCTCGATGGCGTAGATGGCGACGTTGCCGGAGCCGGACACCACCACCCGCTGGTCGGCGAGTCCGCTGCCGGCGGCGCGGAGCATCTCATCTGCGAAGAACGCGGCGCCGTACCCGGTGGCCTCGCGGCGGACTTGCGCGCCGCCGTAGATGAGGCCTTTACCGGTCAGGACACCGGATTCATATCGGTTGGTAATGCGTTTGTACTGCCCGAAGAGGTATCCGATCTCTCGTCCGCCGACGCCACTGTCCCCTGCCGGCACGTCGGTGTGTTCACCGAGGTGCCGGTACAGCTCAGTCATGAACGACTGACAGAAGCGCATGATTTCGCGCTCGGAGCGCCCTTTCGGGTCGAAGTCCGCGCCGCCTTTACCGCCCCCGATGGGCATTCCGGTCAGCGCGTTCTTGAAGACCTGCTCGAATCCGAGGAACTTCACGATCCCCAGGTAGACCGATGGGTGGAACCGTAATCCGCCCTTGTACGGGCCGAGGGCGCTGTTGAACTCAACCCGGAAACCGCGGTTGATGTGCACTTCGCCCCGGTCGTCTTCCCACGGGACCCGGAAGATGATCTGTCTTTCGGGTTCGCAGATCCGCTCCAGGATCTTTGCGTCGGCGTATTCCGGATGCTTTGACAGCACCGGGACGATGCTGTCGAACACCTCTCGGACGGCCTGGTGGAACTCCTCCTCACCAGGGTTGCGCCGCACGACGGTCGCGAAGATCGACTCAAGCCGACTCCGCGCCGACATGGTGCGCACTGAATCCGTGATAGCCGTCACGCCAACCAGGGTGTCACCTGGTCACGGGCGCGCAAGTAGGCGCCGGCATGGTGATGATTTGCAGCACACCGATAGTGTGGTAAAAGCGGACATTAGTTCTAAAATCCGACGCCTAGCGGCGACAACCTGATCCCGCTGTGTGATGAACACCGCGACAATACCGCGACGGAGTGCTATGTAGGCTCAGCCCGGAGCTGATGGCTCCCCGGACGAGCGCGTCGTACCCGGTGACGACAAGACGACGCACCATCACAGGCCACGCTCGTGCGGGAGGTGGTGCCATGGCGTGGGTGGTCTTGGTTGTATCAGGAGCGCTGGAGGCGGTGTGGGCGGTCGCGCTCGCCTCCTCCAAAGGGTTTACGCGACCGCTGCCCACCGCCTTGTTCGGACTCGCACTCCTGGCCAGCATGGCGGGCCTGGCCTATGCGTTGCGTTCCATTCCCGTCGGGACGGGATACGCGGTGTGGGTCGGTATCGGCGCCGTCGGCACCGCGCTTTATGGAATGGTGTGGTTGCAGGAACCAGTCACCTTCGCCCGTATCGCCTGCCTGTTCCTAATCATTGCCGGGGTGGTGGGGCTCCGTTTGTTGTCGTGACGGTGCGGTGGCCCCGGGCTGAGCTGTCAGGAGGCGGCACCCCAACGGTCGAGTTGCGCGTACGCGGTGCGCCATTCGGTGTGATATGCCTGCTGGAATTGCTCGGGGATGCGCCGGAGGATGATCGCCGCGCGCTCCGGGTCGGCGTGCTCCAACAACCAGGGCAGGTAGCGTGAGGCGCTGGAGCCCACCCGCTGCCGGTGCTCGTCTCCAAACCGTTGCCACTCCCGCAGGGTCATGGTGGCGTCGATGAGTCGCAGCGCCTCCTTCTCCTCGTGGCTGAGGTGCTGGGTGAGCCCGGTTACCAGGGCGTCGACCAGATCCCCGAGGCGTTCGTGGCCGTGGTCGGCGTCGGCCAGCGCCTCGTCGATGTGGGTAATCAGGGAGTCGAGGTGGGCGTGCTCCGCCTCCATGGCGTCGAGGAGCGCCAGGTCGTCAGGGCGTCCCGTCAGCTTCTCACGCATCACCGGCCAGATGGCGGCGTCCTCCGCGGTGTGGTGGACGTGAAGGAAACTCTTGAACAGCTCCCAACCGACAGCGGAACGCAGCAGGAGTCGGGGATCGTCGCCGGTGTCTTGTGTCATCCGGGCGATCTGTGCCGCATCCCGGCGTAGTGCGTCGTGCACGGCGTGCATCATCGTCATGTCCAGTGTGGTGGAACTGTCTGCCATCGTCTCTCCTTCTCCGCGGGCTGACCACATCGTACGGTTCATACGGTAAATCATCAACAACACAACTAACAATAACCAAAGTAATTGGGGGGTCGGCTGGGGCGCAGGGGTCACCCGGCTCGGTTCCCGCAGGAGCGCACTAGAGTCGGTGGGCTGGAGGTGGATTGGTGCGCGACGGCTACTGCGAGGAGACCGCAGAAACCTCTGGTGAGCTGGCGCCGGACCTGACGCGATACACCGGCTACCTGATGCGTCGGGTACACGCCCGGTTTGCCGCTGATCCTCGCCCCGACGGCGGTCATCCCCGCGACTTCGTGGTTCTCGCCATGTTGGCCGGACGCGAAGCGCACTCCCAGCAGTGGCTGGCCGAACGGCTGGGAATCAACCGCACCATCATGGTGAATCTCCTCGACCGTCTCGAGCGCGACGGCTTAGTCGTCCGGACTCGCAACCCGGACAACCGCCGTTCGTACGTGCTGTCGCTGACCGAGGCCGGTCGTCGCGAGTTGAGCCGGATGCGGCGGACGATGGCGGTCCGCGACCGGCGGCTCACCGCGACACTCTCGGCCGACGAGCGGAAACGCCTCAACGAGCTGCTACGGGCTCTACTGCCTGAGGGTGAACGGGTGCCCGGCGTGTCCACCACCGAGTTCTTGGTGCTGCAGGTTCATCTTCACCTGCGGCGCCGGGGCGACAGCATGCTTACCGACCTCGGGCTGCGGATGCGGCACTACGGGCCATTGTCGGCCATCGACATGTTCGGCCCTTGCCCCCAGCAGCACCTCGCGCGGTACTTGGCGATCAACGAACCCGCGGCGGCCGCGCTCGTCGACGAGTTGGTGCAGAAGGGTCTCGTGGTGCGAGGCCGAGACCCTGCCGACCGGCGCCGGTACGCGCTCACCTTGACCGAGCTGGGGCGTGAGCGACTCGAGGTGGTCCGCCAAGCGGCGGAGCGGTTGCAGCGCGAGATCGCCGAGACGCTAGGCCCAGATGGCGACGCCGAGCTGCGGTCTCTCCTCACCCGCCTGCTGCCGTCATGACACCGCTCGTCCTCGCCGGCCGGCGAGGACGAGCGGTGGGCTGCCTACTCGAAGTGCCTTCGCGCGGCGTCGCGCCCCTTCTCGCGGCCCTTGTCGACCTTCGACTCGTACGTGCCGCCGGTGCGCTCGTCGACGGTGTCCGCGGCCTTGTCCACGCCGTGCTCGGCCTGTTCGGGCTGGATCTTCTCCTTGGCGCGATCCGCGAACTTGCGGAGCGTTTGCGCGATGCCCATGATGCCCCCCACGAGATTGTCCGTAGTTCTAAGACTACGCACGGTAATGGAAGGTGCCAAGCTCACGGGCTCTGGGCTGGTGCGGGCAGCGGCAGCCGCTGCTGGTCTCGGGTGGTCTCGAAGGCGCTGTAGACAGCGATGCCGGCGAGGACCACGGCGGTGAGGACCAGCCCGGCGAGCGCCGCTGGCCACACCCGGTTGCGGTCGCGCCAACTGCGAGCTGAGCCGTGGAGTAAGGCTGTCCGCAACTGCCGGCGGCGCAAATTGTCCGCGGCGAGGACGTGCCGTTCGACGTCGGGGGCACCGCCGAACGGGATCGCTTCTCGTGAATGCGGCGGGCTGGTGTCGTCGCTCGCCATCGCTTTTCCTCCCGGCCGTTTCGCTCGTCGACAGGGTACGCCTCGGTGTCGACGTGGGCGGCGCGGCGACGAGGGCTGCCTGTTCGTTCGGTCGCTGAGCTGGGGTTGCGCCGCGGTGACCTGTGTGGTTGTCCCGGAGTGGGGCGGTAGTGGACCGAACCGGGCCTTACCGCCCTCCGTCTGGCCGATGCAGGCTCGTCTGGTTGATTGACAGCATCGAGAGTTGCAGATAAAGTGCCGGAACTACGTGGCTCAATCTGCCGAAACTTTCGCTCTTCTCATTCCATCATTCGGGAAATACCGGACGAATGGGTAGACATTGACATACTCCGATGTATGATGGGCGTCTACTGCCGTTCACCTGGCGGACACCTGACGTACATCAGGAGGCAAGCGATCATGACCCGAGTGGTACTGGTCTCGATCGACCTGGTCGCGGTCACCCTGCTCGTGTTCGGGCTCTACTTCCCCCGGCACCGCCGCCGCGACCTCGTCGTCGCGTACCTGGGCGTCAACGTCGGGGTGCTCGCCGTGGCAAGTGCACTCAGTCACGCCAACACCGGCGCCGGCATCGGACTCGGGCTCGCCCTGTTCGGTGTGCTGTCGATCATCCGGTTGCGCTCCACCGAGCTCGAGCAGCACGAGGTGGCTTACTACTTCTCGTCGCTCGCACTAGGCCTCCTAGGCGCCATGACCGGGGCCCCGATCTGGCTGTCTGCCCTGCTCATGGCGCTGATCCTGGTGACCATCGCGGTCGGCGACCACCCGCGCCTGTTCCGCTCCTACCGCCGGCAGGTGATGGTGATCGACACCGCGGTCACCGATCAGGTGGCGCTCGTCGCCCACTTGGAGCAGGTGCTCGGTGCCCGGGTCCACGCCGCTCACATCCAACGGGTGGACATGGTCAACGACACCACGGTGGTGGACGTGCGTTACTCCCACGCCCGGCAGACCGCCACCGCCCCGACCGCGGCGGCCGCAGGTGCGGGGGTCCATCGATGACCCCGGCGGTATTGCGACAGATCGGCGCTGACCTGCAACCGATCGGGCTGGCGGAGCTGGTCGAACGAGCCGCGTTGCAGACCCGGGTGGACCGCAAGTACGTGGTTCCACTGGCGACCGTCGGCGACTTGATCACGCACCTCGGATCGGCGGCGCGCATTCTCGAGATCGACCGACAGCGGTCCTTCCGGTACGAGTCGGTCTACTTCGACACCCCGCAGCTGACAAGCTATCTCCAGACGGCCCGCCGCCGCCGGCGGCGGTTCAAGGTACGCACGCGAACGTACCTCGACTCGTCCGAGTGTTGGCTGGAGGTCAAGACCAGGGGAGCGCGAGGTGCCACCGTCAAGCGTCGCCAGCCGTACGCGATGCATCACCGTTGCGAGCTCGCTCCTGGTCGGAGATTCGTCGACGAGGTCTTGGCCCAGGAGCGGTTCCCTGTGGGGGAGCTGGTGCTACTGCGCCCCACGTTGTGCACTCGCTACCGTCGCAGCACCCTCTTCATCCCGGCCGCGGGCATCCGAGTCACGATCGACACCGATCTGACCTGGCACGACGACAGTCGTGAACTGTCCCTGGACGGCCTCGCGGTGATCGAGACCAAGTCCAGCTCCGCCGCGAGCGACGTCGACCGGCTGCTCTGGCGCGCCGGTCACCGACCAGCCCGGATCTCCAAGTACGCCACCGGGCTCGCCGCCCTGCGTCCGCAGCTGCCGGCAACTCCGTGGAAGCGAACGCTGCGCCGGCACTTCGCCGCTGACCGGGCGGCCCGACCCCGTTCCCTGACCTGGCCGCAGGCCAGCTGACCCCTCTGGATGTGTAGATGTCACGTTCGACTACGGTCCGCGCCCTCGGCGTCCTGACCGCGTTCGCGCTGGTCGCCGCTGTGGCGCCCACGAACTCGGTGGCCGCGCAGCCGAACTCCTCCGACGTGGGTGAGACGGTGCCGCCGGCTGCTGTGGAGGCCGCCGAGGAGCTCCTCGGTGACCTCATCTTCACCCCGCCCAGCCGCACCTTCCAGGGTGAGTTGACGGTGTCGCTCGCGACCAACGTGACCGGCGCCGAGATCCGCTACACCACCGACGGGCAACTGCCCACCGCCAACTCGGCCAGGTACGACGGGACGCCGCTGCGGCTGACCAGTACCACCCAGGTGCGGGCGCAACCGTTCATCGACGGGCAGCCGGCCGGCGATCCCGGCACCGCGATCTACATCGCGCAGTCGGTCACGACCCGGCACGACTTGCCAGTACTAGTGATCGACTCGTACGGGCAAGGGCTGCCCGACCGTGAGTACTTCCAGGGTGGCTTGATGCTGTTCGAGCCGGCCGGCAACGGTGACATCACCCTCGCCGCCGAGCCGACCCTGGTCACCCGGACCGGGTTCCGCCTGCGGGGCCAGTCGTCGGCGACGTTCGACAAGACCCCTTATCGGTTGGAGTTCTGGGACAACGACGACGATGACGCCGACTACCCGGTGCTGGGGATGCCGGAGGACTCCGACTGGGTGCTACGGGGGCCGTTCCCCGACAAGTCTTTGATCCGGGAGGCGTTGGCGTACGACCTGGGGACCGCGATTGGCCTGTACGCGCCGCGGTACCGGTTCGTGGAGGTTTACGTCAACGGTGACTCTGGCGCGGTCGACGACGGCGACTACATGGGCGTCTACATGATCGTCGAGACGATCAAGAACCGTAGTCACCGGCTGGACCTCAAGCGGCTGCGGGGAGACCGGCCGGAGGACCGCACCATGCCGCGGATCACCGGTGGTTACATCTGGAAGTTCGAGTGG
>CAYTMR010000115.1:0-11194 GCA_964438855.1 uncultured Micromonosporaceae bacterium | reverse complement strand
GCCGACCAGCCGTTCGGGGTGCGTGAGCGGGGCGGCCATCGCACTCACCGACAACGAGGAGGTGTTGGTCGCTAGCACGCACTCCGGGCTGACTAGCTGCTCCAGTTCGGTGAACACCTGCTGCTTGACCGCCAGCTCCTCGTAGACCGCCTCGATGACGAAGTCGGCGTCGGAGAAAACGGTGCGGTCCACCGATCCGCTGATGAGACTGCGTAGCGTGGCGGCCTTGCCTTCCGAGAGGCGTCTTTTGGCGATCAACTTGTCGATCTCGGAGTGGACGTAGGAAAGGCCACGGTCGACCCGCTCCTGGTCGAGGTCGGTCATGACCACTGGGACCTCGAGCCGGCGGGCGAACAACAGCGCGAGCTGGCTCGCCATGAGGCCCGCACCGACCACGCCGACCTTGGTCACCCGGCGCGCCAACTCGGACGGTGGTGCTCCGGCCGGCCGCTTGGCCCGACGCTGCACCAGGTCGAACGCGTAGATGCCACTGCGCAGCTCCTCGCTCATGACCAGGTCCGCCAGGGCCTCGTCCTCGGCCTTCGTGCCGTCGGCGAATGGTGTGTCCTTCGACAGCGCGAGCAGGTCCAGCGCCCGGTACGCAGCGGGCACTGCTCCGTGCAGCCGCTCGTCGAGCTGGTGGCGAGCGAAGTAGAGCACGCCCTCCCACATCTCCCGGTCGATCTCGGGACGGGAGACGGTCACCTCACCGCGTACCACACCGGCGGCCCACTCCAGCGACCGTTCCAGGAAGTCGGCGGGGTCCAGCAGGACGTCGGCGATACCGAGCTCAGCCGCCTCCTGCGGGCGCAGCATCCGGTTTTGCCGTAGCGGATTCTGGATGATCACCTGGGCTGCGCCGGCGATGCCGATCAGGTTGGGCAGCAACTGGGTGCCGCCCCACGCCGGCACGAGACCGAGCTGTACCTCCGGCAGGGCTAGTGCCCTGGCACCGGACGACAGCGTGCGGTAGTGGCAGTGCAGCGCCAGCTCCAACCCGCCGCCCATGGCCGCGCCGTTGATGAACGCGAAGGTCGGTACAGCGGCGTCGCGCAGTTTGGCGAACACCCGGTGTCCGAGCTGGCCGAGCTGACGAGCCTGCGCTCGGTCGCGCAGCAGGGGGATGCCGGTCAGGTCGGCGCCGACGCAGAAGACGTATGGCTTGCCCGTTACCGCGAGGAACGCCGGCTCGTCGGCGAGCGCCTCGTCGATCGCCGCCTCCAGGCTCGCCAGGCCCGCCGGCCCTAGCGTGTTGGGTCGCTTGTGGTCCGCACCGTTGTCGAGCGTGATCAAGGCAGCGGGCCGTTCCAGCCCGGGCACGGTGACTCGGCGCACCAGCGCCCGGGTGACGACCTCGTCGGGCAGCTCCAGCGTCATTTCCCCTCCCAGTGGGTGTTCTCCCAGATCACACTCGCCCCCATGCCGAGGCCCACACACATCGCGGTGAGGCCGTAGCGGATCTCGGGGTGCTCGGCGAACTGCCGGGCCAGCTGCGTCATCAGCCGCACACCGGAGGCAGCAAGCGGGTGCCCGACTGCGATCGCCCCGCCCCACGGGTTGACCCGGGGGTCGTCGTCGGGAATACCGAAGTGGTCGAGGAACGTGAGCACTTGGACCGCGAAAGCCTCGTTCAGTTCGAAGAGGCCAATGTCGTCGATGGAGAGCCCGGCGCTGCGCAGCGCCCGCTCGGTGGCGGGAATCGGTCCGACGCCCATGATCTCCGGCTCCACCCCGGCGAAGCCGTACGAGACCAGGCGCATCGGTGCCGGAAGGTCGAGTTCGGCGGCGACCTCCTCGGCCACGAGTAGGCAGGCGGTGGCGCCATCGGTGAGCCCGGCGGCGTTGCCGGCTGTGATGCGGCCGTGTGGGCGGAACGGGGTGCGGAGGCCCGCCAGCAGTTCCAGCGACGTGTCCCGGGGCGCTTCGTCGCGGGTGACCAAGTCCCACGCGCCTTCGGCATCGCGCACCGCCACCGGGACCAGATCGGGCTGCACCTTGCCGTCGGCGTACGCCTTCGCCGTCTTGACCTGGGAGGCGAGAGCGTACGCGTCGGCGCGTTGGCGGGTCAGGTGGGGGAATCGGTCGTGGAGGTTTTCGGCGGTGGCTCCCATCACCAACGCCGACGGGTCGACCAGCTTTTCGGCGAGGAAGCGCGGGTTCGGGTCGATGCCTTCACCCATCGGGTGCCGACCCATGTGCTCGACCCCGCCGGCGAGCGCCACGTCGATCGCGCCCATGGCGATGCCGCCGGCGACCGTGGTGACCGCGGTCATCGCGCCGGCGCACATCCGGTCGATGGCGTAGCCGGGCACTGTCCGTGGAAGACCCGCCAGCAGGGCCGCGCTGCGGCCGATGGTCAACCCCTGGTCGCCGGTCTGCGTGGTGGCCGCGATCGCCACCTCGTCGACGCGCTCGGGTGGTAGTTGGGGGTTGCGGCGCAGGAGCTCCCGCAGACATCGGACGACGAGGTCGTCGGCGCGGGTGTTCGCGTAGACCCCGCCGGCTTTGCCGAACGGCGTCCGTACGCCGTCGACGAACACGACATTCCTGACAGCACGGGCCACGGCGCGCCTCCCTTGGTCGGACTACCGCCGATGCTACCCGCCGGTAACAACGGTTGGGGAGGGGCTCACTCGAGCAGGGCAGCGGCGAGGTCTGCGGCGACCAGATCGGTCTGCCACGGGCGAGCGCCGAGGTAGGCCAGGGCCTGCCGCACCGACTCCGGGGTGATCTCCTCGGGCGGCTCCCACGCCAGCCGGCGAACGTACTCAGGCGTGATGAGGTTCTCCGGTGGCACTCGGTGGGCGGCGGCGATCTCGGTGACCACCCGCCGACAGCGGGCGAGCCGGCCAGCGGCGGCGGGATCCTTCTCCGCCCACCGGTGCGGTGGGGGAGGACCGTCGTGCGGCGGACTGCCCGGCAGCGCCTCGTCCGGCAGTTCCCGAGCCTCCGCCAGCGCGGCCAGCCACGTGCGCGCCAGCCGTCGGACCGACCGACCGCCGAAGCCAGGCAGCATCAGCAGCGTCCGCTCGTCGGTCGGGTCCAGCTCCGCCGCGGCGATGATCGCCGCGTCCGGCAGTACCCGCCCCGGGGCGACGTCCCGGCGGGCAGCGACCTCGTCCCGGGCGTACCACAGCGCGCGTACCCGGGCCAGCGCCCGCGCCCCGCGCACGCGGTGGATACCGGAGGTGCGCCGCCACGGGTCCGGTCGGGGCTTGGGTGGGGCGCCGCCGCTGGCAGCCAGCGCCGCGAACTCCTGCGCCGCCCATCCGCTCTTGCCCTGACGAGCCAACTCCTCGGCGAGTACCGCTCGCAGATCCAACAACAACTCCACATCGAGCGCGGCGTAGTCCAGCCAGGCGCGTGGCAGTGGTCGGGTCGACCAGTCGGCGGCGGAGTGGTGTTTCTCCAAGGTGTAGCCGAGCAGCTGCTCCGTGAGGGCCGCTAGTCCGACCCGCTCGAAACCGGCCAAGCGGGCCGCGAGCTCGGTGTCGAAGAGCTGCCGTGGGCGCAACCCCAGCTCCGCAAGACAGGGCAAATCCTGCGAAGCGGCGTGCAGCACCCACTCCGCGTCGGCGATGGCGCTATCGAGGCCGGTCAGATCTCCCAGCGGAACCGGGTCGATCAATGCGGTGCCGGCGCCCTCCCGACGCAACTGGACCAGGTACGCCCGCTGGGTGTAGCGGTAACCTGACGCGCGTTCGGCATCGACCGCGACCGGGCCGGTGCCGGCGGCGAAGCGGGCGATGGTATCGGCGAGCTCGGCCGGGGAGGCGACCGGGTCGGGCGTGCCGTCGCGCGGAGCGATCAACGGTACGGGCACCCGGACACCCTATTGTGAGCCGGCAATGCCGGTGCCGGCAGGGGCACCGGTGTTGGTGAAGGGTAGATACGCTAGCGAGCCAGTGGGGCGGATGTTGCACCGCGCGGGTACGGTCCTGCCTGAGGTGGGACGCCCGTCCCGCAGGTGCCGCAAGGAGGAGAGGGCGCAACCGCGATGACCGTCTACGGTGCCGGAGGGCCGGACCGGGCCATCACCCCACCCTCGACGGCGACGCCTCCGACCGTTCCGGTCCAACGCCCCAGATACCCCAGCCCTGCGCCAGCCGGGCCGGTGGTACCCCCCACTCCACCGGTCGCGCGGCAGCCCCGCTCGTGGGTGGCGTGGACCGCGCTGGTGCTCGCATCAATCCTGCTGGTCGGGTTCGGGGTGCAGACGTGGCGGGTGGTCGATCTCTCCAACCGCCTGGCCGCGTTGGATTCCCGGCTGGAACAGGAACAGTCCTACGACTCCGAACGGCTCGATGCGCTTGAGAGCCGGGCTGGCGCGTTGGAGCAGGCGGTGGACGCGGTCTTCGATCCTGCGGCCATCGCGGAGGCGGTGTTGCCCAGTGTCTTTCGGGTCCGCGCCGGAGGCGCCACCGGCACGGCCTTCGCCATCGGCTCGGCGGCGGATGACGGCGGCACCAACCTCTTCACCAACTTCCACGTCGTGGAGCAGGTGTGGTACTCGGGCGGACGCGAGGTCTCGCTGGAGCGCACCAATCAGGTCTATCCGGCCACCATCGTGGAGGTCGACGAGGCGGCCGACATCGCCTGGCTGCACTCGAAACACAGCTTCACCGGCCTTCGGGCGGCTACCGAGCCGGTACGCGCCGGTGAGCAGATCGTGGCGGTGGGAGCACCCCACGGTCTGACCGACACCGTCACTACCGGAGTGGTGAGCAATGTGGACCGGCATTTGAACGACGGGTCCGGTCCCTGGATCCAGTTCGACGCGGCGATCAACCCTGGCAACTCCGGTGGCCCTGTCATCAATGGGGCGAAGGAGGTGGTCGGTGTGACGACCGCGGCGTACGTCGCCGGCCGTGAGATCGCCGAGGGGATCGGGCTCGCGGTGCCCATCGCTATCGCCTGCGACCGCTTCGACATCTGTTGAGTGACGACCAGGACACCTGCTGAGCGTTGACGAAAAGGAGTTAACAAGTTGTCCCACCCCGACCACGGTGCTGAGCAACCGCCGCCGACCGAACCCTCGCCACCCACCGTCTACGGGTCGGCGAAGGTGCCGTCACCACCGCCCACGGAGGAGGCGCCACCATCACCGCCGACATCGCCGTCCACTCCGCCTTCGGCACCACCGGTCAGCTCACCAGAGCCACCTACCATGCCGACGTCACCGGCGGGCACCGTGTTTGGCGCATCGAGCCCACCACCGTCCACGTCCGCTGTGCCTCAGCAGCCCGGCTCCACAGCCCCGCCTCCTCCGCCGCTCCAGCCCGAGTACCCGATGGCGATGGAGCCACCGGAGCCACCCACCTTCCCGATGCAGCCCGCCGGATACCACGACGGCCCGGACGCGCCACCGTTCGGATCGGCGCCGGCCAACCCGCCGGCCTCACCGAGTCCTGGCGGCTGGCAGCCAGCAGGCCCGATGCCGCCACCGGTGCGGCCGAAGCCTTCCAAGGCCGGGCTGATCATCGTCTCGATCCTCGCCTTCCTCTTGTTGGTCGGCGGGGCGGGCACGACCTATCTGTGGCGGAGCACCGCCAGCGAGCTCGAAGACACCAAGGCGGACCTCAACGCCCAGATCGAGGACCTCAACCAGACGGTCGAGGAGCAGCAGGACACCATCGACCAGCTCCACCAGGACCTGGACATCGCAGGGTCGGAGCTGTCCGATCTCGAGCAGGAGCGGGACGGCATCGAGAACGCTCGTAGGGAGCTGGAAGAGGACCTCGACACCGTCGCCAACTGCTTGGATCTGCTGTTCGCCTTCCTGGCCGAATCCGACCTCGAGAAGGCCGAGGACATGATCCCCGACGTCAACCGCGCGTGCGAGGCGGCTGACCGAGTAGTGGCGAAGAACCGCTAAGACGCATACCCGCCGTCGGGGTCAGGCCACGCCTAGGCGCCGCCTGGGCAAGGCGCTGACCCCGGGCGGCGGCAGGCCGGCGGTGGAGGCCAGCAGAGCACACCAGGCCCGCGCATGGGTGGTGAGGTCGGGGCCGGTCGGGGTCCATGACGCCCGGATCTCCAGGTCGGCGGCGGTGGGCGGCCCCGCCAACTCACCGAATCCGGTCGACGCCGTCTGGGTGACGGTCCCCGCGAGCGCAAGGTGCGCGGCGGCGTGCGCCTCCAGGGCGTCGATGAGCCAACTCCACCCCACACCGGGCAGGAGCGGATCGGTGGCCAGTTCCGGTTCCAACTGGGCGGTAACGTAGGTGACCAGACGCATGGTCCCCCGCCACAGCTCCTGACCAGCCGGGTCGTACAGCAGGACCAACCGGCCCTCCGCCACCTCTTCGGATGTCACCCCGTCGTCTACCGTCGCGCCGAGCGCGTAGGCGAACGGCGCCAGCCGCTGCGGTGCCGGTAGCGGAGCAATGGTGATCTCCCTGCGAGGTTGGGCGGCGTGGAGCTCCTCGACAGCACGCGCGAAGGTGTCGGAGAACACGGTCGAGGGTGACATGTCTGCGAGCCTAAGCGCGCAACGTGAGCTGTCGGGCAATGCCGCGCCGATCGTCATGAAGACCCTCCTGTTGGTCGAAGTCAGCTCACGGCTTTCGCCCGGTGGGCCGCCGTCACCCAAGCGCCCTGGTAGGTGCGGCGACCGCGTTCTCGGGCACGTGGCACGATGGCCGGGATGACCTCGAACCCTTCCGAATCCCACCTGGTCCGCGCTTACCGGGGTGAGCCCGTGTCGCGCACCCCGGTGTGGTTCATGAGACAGGCCGGTCGCTCGCTGCCGGAGTATCGTAAGGCCCGCGAGGGCCTGAGCATGCTCGAGTCCTGCCGACGCCCGGAACTGGTGTGCGAACTGACCCTCCAGCCGGTGCGGCGCCACGGGGTCGACGCGGCGATCTTCTTCAGTGACATCGTGGTGCCCGTCGCGGCGGCCGGGATCGATCTGAGCATCGTGCCCGGCACCGGCCCGGTGGTGGCCGACCCCATCCGCAGCCCCGAGGACGTGGCACGGCTACGCCCCATCACCGCCGACGACTTGTCCCACATCACCGAGGCGGTGCGCCTCACCGTCGCCGCACTCGGTTCCACGCCACTGATAGGTTTCGCCGGCGCCCCCTTCACCCTCGCCAGCTACCTCATCGAAGGTGGCCCGTCGCGGACGCACGCCCGCACCAAGGCGTTGATGCACGGTGAGCCGGAGCTGTGGCACCGACTGTGTCGGCGGCTCGCCGAGATCACGCTGGAGTTCCTCCGCGTGCAGGTGGCCGCGGGTGTCGCCGCGGTGCAGCTGTTCGACTCCTGGGCCGGTGCTCTGAACCGGGCCGACTACGAGCGGTTCGTGGCTCCTCACTCGGCGTACGTGCTCGGTGAACTCGCCGCCGCCGGCATCCCTCGTATCCACTTCGGAGTTGGCGCTGGCCACCTGCTGGAGGCGATGGGGGAGGTGGGGGCCGACGTCATCGGGGTGGACTGGCGCACGCCGTTGGACCATGCCGCCCGACGCGTCGGCGGCCGGGCGGTCCAGGGAAACCTCGACCCCAGCCTCCTGTTGGCACCGTGGCCGGTGATCGAGTCCGAGGTGCGACGGGTGCTCGCCGAGGGAGCCGCCGCGACGGGGCACGTGTTCAACCTCGGCCACGGCGTGCTGCCGGAGACCGACCCAGGAGTGCTCACCCGGGTGGTGGAGCTGGTACACGAGGTGTCCCAGCGGTGAAGGTCGCGGTGGTCGGCGGTGGCATCACCGGCCTCGCGGCCGCTCACGCACTGCGCGACCTGCTGCCCGACGCCGACGTCACCGTCTACGAGCAATCCGCCCGCGTGGGCGGCAAGCTGTGCACCGGTGAACTGGCCGGGGTGCCGGTGGAACTGGGGGCGGAGACGTTCCTGTGCCGCGACCCCGGCGAGGCGGGGGAGTCGGCGGTGCTGCGGCTCGCCCGCCGGGTGGGGCTGGGCGAGGCGCTGGTGCACCCCGAGCCCGTCGCGCCGGCGCTCGTCCTCGGTGGGGAGCTGCGCTCACTACCGCAGGGCACCCTGCTCGGCATCCCCGCCGACCCGATGGCGGTGACCGACGTGGTACCCGAACTCGCCGCCGCCGGCGGCCACACCGACCGTGACGAGGGGGCCCCGCTGCTAGGCCCAGGCGACGACGTGGCGGTGGGCACGCTGGTACGCCGACGGTTCGGGGACGCGGTACTCGACCGGCTGGTCGACCCGCTGCTGGGCGGCGTGTACGCCGGTCGTGCCGACGATCTGTCGCTGGCTGCCACCATGCCTGGTCTGGCAGCCGCCGCTCGGAAGGAGCGCACGCTGGCCGCCGCGGTGCGAGCGGCGATGGCCGCCGCGCCCCGCCCCGCCGGCACACCCACGTTCGCCACGGTCGCCCACGGTCTCGGCCAGCTGCCGAAGGCCGTCGCCATGGCCAGCGGTGCCACCGTACGCCTCGGTACCACCGTGCGGCGTCTGGAGCCGGCCGGAGACCGCTGGCGTCTCCACATGGGTCCCGTCCCGCAGACCGCGTCGGTCGTCGTCGACGCGGTCGTGCTGGCGGTGCCCGCGCCGCCCGCGGCGCGGCTGCTGCGTGAGGTGGACGGCGCCGCTGCCGACCTGGTCGGCGTGCTCGAGTACGCCAGCGTGGCGCTGGTGACGCTCGCTTACCCGCCCGGGACCGAGCTGCCGCAGCGGTCGGGCCTGCTGGTGCCGGCGAGCGAAGGAATGCTCATCAAAGCGGCCACGTTCTTTCCCCGCAAGTGGGCCCACCACCGGCACACCGACGGGCCGGTGCTGGTCCGCGCCTCGGTGGGCCGGTTCGGTGAGGAGGCGACGCTGCACGCCACCGACAACCATCTCGCGGCGGCCGCCCATCGCGACCTGACCCGGATCGTGCCGGGGCTGCCGACGCCCCAGGCCAGCCGGGTCCAGCGCTGGGGTGGGGCGCTGCCGCAGTACGGGCCGGGGCATCCCGACCGGGTAGCGGCCGCCCGGGACCGGTTGCCGGCGACGCTACGACTGGCTGGTGCCGCCTACGACGGCGTGGGTATCGCCGCCTGCGTCCGCTCCGGGCAGGCCGCTGCCCGGCAGGTCGCAGCGGCGCTGGAAGAATCGGTGGTATGAGCGAACCGACCAACGCGGCTCGGCTGCGGGAACTGAACGAGACCATCCGTTACACGATGTGGTCGGTGTTCCGCGCCGCCGCGCCACTGCCAGACCAACGGGACGACCTGGGCGCCGAGGTGGACGCGTTGCTGTCCGAGCTGGCGGGCAAGGACGTCGTGGTGCGGGGGACCTACGAGGTCTCCGGTTTGCGCGCCGACGCGGACCTGATGATCTGGTGGCACTCGGGTTCCTCCGACGCGCTGCAGGACGCGTACGCCCGTTTCCGCCACACCCAGCTCGGCCGGCACCTCGCCCCAGTCTGGTCCCAGCTTGGGCTGCACCGCCCCGCCGAGTTCAACCGGTCGCACGTGCCCGCGTTCCTCGCCGGTGAGCCACCGCGTGCCTACCTGTGCGTCTACCCATTCGTGCGCTCCTACGAGTGGTACCTGCTGCCAGCCGAGGAGCGCCGGGAGTTGCTCGCGGAGCACGGGCAGATGGCCCGGGGCTTCCCCGACGTGCGGGCGAACACGGTCGCCTCCTTCGCACTCGGGGACTACGAGTGGCTCCTCGGGTTCGAGGCCGACGAGCTGCACCGGATCGTGGACCTCATGCGGGAGTTGCGTGGTTCTCGCGCCCGCCGACACGTGCGGGAAGAGGTGCCGTTCTTCACCGGCCGCCGCCGCCCCGTCGCCGACATCGTCGCTGCGCTTCCCTGACCGGTCCGCTCGCCGCGCCGTCCCGTGGCGTGGCCGGCAGTAGCGGTTTCTCGGCTGGCCAGCCGAGGCGCGGCGGGCCTAGCCCGGGTGGGCGCCGACGGTGTCGCGGAGCTGGGAGCCCTGCTCGGCGTCGACCGTCCGCGCGCAGTGGGCACAGCAGAAGAACCGCCCGGATACCTCCACCCCGTGTCCGATGATCCGGTTGCCGCAGTGTTCACATACCGGCGCCAATTTGTGGATGGCGCACTCGAACGAGTCGAAGGTGTAGGCGTCGCCGCTGGCGGTGCGCACCTCGAACGCCATCCAGTACTCGTTGCCGCAGACGTCGCACGTGCCCATGAAAGCCCCTCTCTCGTCGTAGCCGTCGCCTGTCAGCGTGGCTGATGTCCGGGGCAGTTGTCCCAGAAACGAGGTAAACGCCTCTGCTGATCACCTACCCGACCCGTCGACCTCTATATTGAGCGGCGTGCGGCAGACCGCAACCCACCCGTCGCCGGCCGCGACCCGGACCCTCCCGCTGCGCAGATCAGCGGTGTGGGAGCGATGGGCACCCTCTCTGCGAGTCGGCCTGTGGACCTGGCTGGCCGGGCTCGCGCTGTACGCGGCGGCCACGTTCGTGGCGTGGGTGCCGTACCAGAACCTCACCGACTACACCCAACTCGACGGGGTAGCCGCCCCACCGGCCCACGCCTGGCAGGCCTACCACCTGTGGCACCAGTGGGACACCGTCTGGTACGTCCTCATCGCCGACTACGGCTACACCTTCGACGAGCGGTCTGCGGCGTTCTTTCCGCTCTACCCACTGCTGGTGCGCGGGGCGTCCACGGTGCTGCCGGTTGGCACGTTGGAGGCCGCGTTGCTGGTCTCGCTGCTGTCGTGCCTGGCCGCCCTCGTGCTCGTCCACCGGCTCGCCACCGAAGTCGGTGGCCCGGATGTGGCTCGTCGCGCCACGTTCTATCTCCTGGCCTTTCCGACGGGCTTCTACCTCGCCGCCGCCTACAACGAGTCGCTGTTCATCGCACTGGCCGCGGCTTCCCTCTACTGCATGCGCCGGGGCTTGTGGTGGTGGGCGGGGGTGTGGGCGGCGTACGCCAGCGCCGCCCGGCTGGCCGGGGTGTTGCTGGCGGTCGTGTTCGTCGTCGAGTACCTGAGGCAGCGGGGGTTCTCTCCACGGCGGATCCGGTGGGATGCGCTCGCCGTGGGACTGGTGCCGGTCGGGATCCTGCTGTATGCGGCGTACTGTGCCCAGGCCTTCGGTGACCCGTTGCACTTCCTGGAAGCGCAGCGGCACTGGTTCCGTGAGGGGTACCAGGCGCCGTGGACCACGATCTGGCAAGTAGGCAAGCTGATCCTCGACTACCCACCGTTGCTCGGCCCCGACACCGTACGCAACGTCATCAATCTGACGACGGCGCTGG
>CAYTMR010000114.1:0-11291 GCA_964438855.1 uncultured Micromonosporaceae bacterium | reverse complement strand
CGGCGATCTCGGTCTTGCCGAAGCCGACGTCCCCGCAGATGAGCCGGTCCATCGGGGTCGGCTGGCTCATGTCCGCCTTGACCTCCTCGATGGCGGCGAGCTGGTCCGGCGTCTCCGTCCACGGAAAGGCGTCCTCCAGCTCCCGCTGCCATGGGGTGTCCGGACCGAAGGCGTGCCCCTTGGTGGCTTTGCGAGCGGCGTAGAGCTGGATGAGCTGGGCCGCGATCTCCCGCACCGCCCGGCGGGCCCGGGCCTTGGCCTTCTGCCAATCGGAGCCGCCGAGCTTGTGCAGGGTGGGATTCTCGCCACCGACGTAGCGCGACAACTGGTCCAGCGAATCGGTCGGCACGTAGAGCCGGTCCTCCGGCTGGCCCCGTTTCGACGCCGCGTACGCGATGACGACGTACTCGCGCTGCGCGCCGTTGACGGTGCGCTGCACCAGCTCCACGTACCGGCCGATACCGTGCTGCTCGTGGACCACCAGGTCGCCGGGGCGCAGCTCCAGCGGGTCGATCGTGTGCTGCCGCCGCGGCGGCAGCTTCCGCAAATCTCGGGCCGCGGCCCCACGACCGCCGGTGATGTCGTTGCCGGTGAGTACCACCAGCTTCACCTGGTCGTCCAGGGTGAACCCATGCTCCAGCGCCCCGGTGGTGACCACGAACTCGTTCGCGCCCGGTGCTTGCTTGAGGGAGTCGGCGAGTCGGACCCCGAACCCGGCGTCACGCAGGACATCCGCCGACCGCTGGGCCGGACCAGGGCCAGCGAAGACGAGTGCCACCCGGTAGCCGTCCGCCACCCACTGCTTGAGGTCCCGCACCACGTTGCTGGTGTCTCCGTGGTACCGCGGCACCGCCTGGGCCGGTACGGCCAGTGTCTCCTCGGCCTCCGCCCCCGCCTCCTGCAACGCGGGCAGCGGCTCGCCGACGTCGGCGGACTCGTCCCCCACCTTCCCGAACGGGGCGACGCTCCACCACGCCTGCCCGGCCACGCTCGCGGCGGCACGGACCTGCGCGAGCGTGCGGAAGGCGACCTGTCCGAGATCCAGCGGCGCCTCGGCGCCCACGGCCGCGGCTGCCCAGCTCGCCTCCCGGAACTCCTCACTGGTCCGCACCATGTCGTGCGCCCGGGTCCGGATCCGCTCCGGATCACAGAGCAGCACCACCGTCCCCGTCGGCATGCAATCGACCAGAAGCTCCAGGTCGCCGGCGCCGAGCACCGGCGCCAACGACTCCATGCCCTCCACCGGGATGCCTTCGGCAAGCTTCTCGAAGACATCGGCCAACTGTGGATATTCGCGGGCCAGGGCGGCGGCTCGTTCCCGCACGGCCGGGGTGAGCAGCAGCTCCCGGCACGGTGGCGCCAACAACCGCTCCACGGTGCCCAAGGTGCGCTGGTCGGCGACGGCGAAGCTACGGATCTCCTCCACCTCGTCGCCCCAGAACTCGAGCCGCACCGGGTGTTCGTCGGTCGGGGCGAAGACGTCGAGGATGCCGCCGCGGACGGCGAACTCACCCCGCTTGGTGACCAGATCGACCCGGGCGTACGCGAGGTCGCTCAGTCGCTGGGCCACCCGCTCCAGATCCGCCTCGTCACCGACCGCCAGCGACAGCGGCTCGAGGTCACCCAGTCCCTTGATCTGCGGCTGGAGCACCGACCGGACCGGCGCCACCACCACCTGCAGCGGCCCGGCCTGCTCCGGGTGGGCGAGCCGGCGTAGCACCGCCAGCCGCCTGCTGATGGTGTCGCTGCGAGGCGAGAGCCGCTCGTGCGGCAGCGTCTCCAAGGACGGGTAGAACGCCACCTGGTCAGCGGGGAGCAGGTCTTGAAGGGCAGCGGTGAGCTCCTCCGCCTCCCGGCTGGTGGCGGTCACCGCGAGCACGGGCCGTCCAGCACCGCCGCGGTCGGGTGACGCGGCCACAGCAGCGGCGATGAAGGGACGCAGCGGGGCCGGTGCGGTGACGTCGACCCGGGTCGCCTCCTGACCCTGAAGGGCCAGGTCGCGAGCGCGGGCGAGCGCAGGATCGGCGAGCGCGGCTTCCAGCAGGCCAGCCAACTTCATGGGTGAGACTTTCAACGTCGATGTCTGCAGGCAGAATGGCGCGCCCCGCGGGGCGCCTAGGCCAAGGCTAGCGCTCGGCCACCGGCCGACCGCGCGGTCCCGGCGATGTCGAGTCGCTGGCGATCTGCCCACGTGTCGAGAACCTGGCGCTCCGCGAGCCGACGCGATGTTGCTGGTCGGTAACATCAAGCAGCCGGGACAGCGCGGTCCGCCGTAACCAGGACCTCTGTAGGAAGAGCGGGAGTGATCGACCACCACCATCAGCAGCACAGCCCGGACGCCGCGCTCCGCGCCGACATCCGCCGGCTCGGGGCGTTGTTGGGCGAGACTCTCGCCCGCCAGGAGGGCCAAGCGCTGCTCGACCTGGTCGAGGAGGTACGGGCGCTGGTGCGCTCGGACCCCGACGCTGCGGCGGCCCGATTGGCTGCCATGGATGTCCCCACCGGCACCAAACTCGCACGCGCCTTCTCCAGCTACTTCCACCTCGCCAACATCACCGAGCAGGTGCATCGGGCTCGGGAGTTGTGTCGACGCCGAGCCCACGAGGGAAGCTGGCTGGACGAGACCGCTCGTCTGATCGCCGAGCGAGGCGTGCCGGTTGCGGAGCTCGAGGCCGCCGTCCGTCGGCTCGAGGTCCGACCGGTCTTCACCGCCCACCCCACCGAAGCCGCCCGTCGATCCATCCTCGCCAAGCAGCGGGCGATCGCCGATGAGCTCGACGCCGAGGCTGCCGCCACTAGCCTGTACGGCACGCCCCTGGGGCATCGGCAGCGCCGCCTGGCCGAGCTGCTGGACCTGCTGTGGCAGACCGACGAGCTCCGCATCACCCGGCCCGAGCCGACCGACGAGGCCCGCAACGCCATCTACTACCTGCGTGACCTGCACGCCGACGCGGCCGGGCAGGTCCTCGACGACCTCGCCGCCACCTTGGGCCGGCTCGGCGTCGACCTGCCACCCACCGCCCATCCCCTCACTTTCGGTTCCTGGATCGGCGGCGACCGCGACGGCAACCCGTACGTCACCCCCGAGGTGACTCGGGAGGTCCTGCTCATCCAGCACGAGCACGGCATCCGTGCGACCGAAGCAGCGGTCGAGGCCCTGATCGCCGAGTTGAGCGTCTCCCGGCGACTGCGCTCGGTCTCACCCGAGCTGAGCCGCAGTCTCGCCGAAGACCTGGCCGCCCTTCCGGAGATCCACGCCCGCTACCGGCGGGTCAACGCCGAGGAGCCGTACCGGCTCAAGCTCCGCGCCATCCAGGCGAAGCTCGCCAACACCCGGGCGCGTCTGGCCGCCGGCACCGCGCACGAACCGGGCCGAGACTATCTCGGCTCGGCCGACCTCATCGCGGACCTGGAACTCATGCGTGAGTCGCTGGCGCGCAACGAGGGTGAACTGATGGCGGTGGGTCGGCTCACCACGGTCATCCGGACAGTGTCGGCCTTCGGCCTGCGGCTTGGCACCCTCGACATCCGGGAGCACGCCGACGCCCACCACGACGTGTTGGCCCAGCTCTACGCGCGGGTTGGCGAGGTCGCCGACTACCACGGCCTCAGCCGCGACGAACGCACCGCACTGCTCACCAAGGAGTTGGACAGCCGCCGCCCCTTGTCCACTCCAGACACCGAGCTGACCGACGCCGCCCGGCGGACCTTCGAGGTGTTCACCACGGTCCGCGAGGCGCAGCAACGCTTCGGTGAGGAGGTCATCGAGTCCTACATCGTCTCCATGACCCGTGGTGTGGACGATGTCTTGGCACCGGTGATCCTCGCCCGGGAGGCGGGTTTGGTGGATCCCCACGCCGGGCGGGCCAGGATCGGATTCGTGCCGTTGCTGGAGTCGGTGAGCGAACTCAATGCCGCCGGCGACATCCTCGACCAGTTGTTGTCCTTGCCGGCGTACCGGGCCATCGTGCGCGCACGCGGTGACGTGCAGGAGGTGATGCTCGGCTACTCCGACTCCAACAAGGAGGCTGGCATCACGACATCACAGTGGACTATCCACCGGGCGCAACGGTCGTTGCGCGACGTCGCCGCTCAGCATGGGGTGAGTCTGCGTTTGTTCCACGGCCGTGGCGGCACCGTCGGCCGCGGCGGTGGGCCCACCCACGAGGCGATCCTCGCCCAGCCTTACGGCACCTTGGACGGTGCCATCAAGGTGACCGAGCAGGGCGAGGTGATTTCCGACAAGTACACTTTGCCAGCTCTGGCGCGCGAGAACCTCGAACTGACCGTCGCGGCGGTACTGCAGGCGACCGTGCTGCACACCACGCCCCGCCAACCAGAGTCGCTCCTGGCCGACTGGGACGCGGCGATGGAGACCGTCTCCGCCGCTGCCTACCAGGCCTACCGAGGCCTTGTCGACGACCCGCAATTGCCCGACTACTTCTGGGCATCGACGCCGACCGAGTTGCTCGGCGCGTTGAACATCGGCTCCCGCCCGGCGAAGCGACCCGACGCCGGCGCCGGACTGGCCGGCCTACGGGCGATCCCGTGGGTGTTCGGCTGGACCCAGTCCCGCCAAATCGTGCCAGGTTGGTACGGGGTCGGCTCCGGGCTCGCCGCCGCCCGCTCAGCAGGACTGTCCGAGGTGCTGGCTCAGATGTACCGTCGCTGGCACTTCTTCCGGACGTTCGTCTCCAACGTGGAGATGATGCTAACCAAGACCGACCTGGGCATCGCCCGGCGCTACGTCGAGACCCTGGTCCCCGAGCAGCTGCGGCACATCTTCGACCGCATCGAGGCCGAGTATGCCCTGACGGTACGGGAGATTCTCACCCTGACCGGAGAGTCGGCGCTACTCGCCGGACAGCCCGTACTGGCCCGGACACTGGCGGTGCGGGACACCTACCTCGAACCCTTGCATCACCTGCAGGTCGCGCTGCTTCGCCAATACCGTGACCGCGACGAACCCGATCCAGCTCTGCAACGCGCGTTGCTGACCGTGGTCAACGGCATCGCTGCCGGCATGCGGAACACTGGCTGACCGCCTTTGTCGACCTTGATCCGGTGTGCTTTGATCTACTGGCACACAAGCACAGTGGAGACCGGAATCGGAGGTCGCGATGGTGATGGGGCCGACACACGCCACCTCCGGGGCGGTCGCGTGGTTGGCCGCCGGTGGTCTCATGACCGCCGCCGTTGGATACTCCCAGTCTCCAGCCGAGATGGCGGTCTACACAGCGGTGTGCGCCGGCTCGGCTCTGTTGCCCGATCTAGACGTTTCCGGTCGGGTGTTCCGCAACCGCGGCGGCGCGACCGCGGCGCGCGTCTTCGGTGTGGTCTCGCTCTTCCTCGCCGAATGCGTGGAGAAGTTCTCCCTCTGGGTCTACCAGTTGACACGGAGTAAAAAGGACCCACGACGCCGTAACGGCCACCGGACGTTCACCCACACCATTGTGTTCTCCATCCTGATCGGCACCCTGGTCAGTCTCTTGGTGCTCCAGTTCGGCAAACCCGTGGTGCTCGCGGTGCTGTTCTTCACCCTAGGACTGGCCATCCGGGGGTTGATGGCCGAATGGGTCAAACGCCACGGTTGGTGGGTGACGACCGCCGGCTCGGCCGCCGTCACGGTCATCGCCTTCGCCGGACTGCCACCGGATGGCTACCCACTGCTCGGGGTGGCGGTCGGGGTCGGTTGCCTGGTGCACCTGCTCGGTGACCTGATCACCCATCACGGCTGTCCGCTCCTGTGGCCGATCCCCATCGCCGGTCGCCGCTGGTACATGGTGACGCTCCCCGGTGATCTGGCGGTCAAGGCCGGTGGTCCGTTCGAGCGCCGAGTGTTGCTACCCGGGCTCACGGTCGCCGCGTTCATCGCCGCTGCCTGGCAGGTCCCCGCGATCCAGGATCTCCTCTTCTCCTTCTTCACCGAGTCGGCTGCGCCCGAAGCCGGTGGCTAACCCGCTCTGACCGGCAGCCGCCCCACCGTGTACGGGTTTGCTCTGGCTACCACGGGGAAGGCATCCCGTATCCCGTTCCGCCAGAGAGAGGGAAACGATCATGGTACGCGGTCAGGGCACCCGAACCCCGGTGGGCACGGGGCGTACCTCGCTCGTGTCGATCTTCGCAGCGGTAGTCGGGGTCGTCTTCCTCATCGTGGGAGCACTGGGATTCATCCCGGGCATCACCACGAACTACGACCAGATGCAGTTCGCCGGACACGAATCCGGCGCGATGTTGTTCGGCGTGTTCCAGGTGTCGATCCTGCACAACCTGGTGCACCTCCTGTTCGGAGTCATCGGGCTGGCGTTGGCGCGTACCGTCTCGGGGGCCACTGTGTTCCTCGTCGGTGGCGGCATCGTCTACCTGCTGCTGTGGCTCTACGGACTGGCGGTCGGCCATGAGAGCACCGCCAACTTCATCCCGCTCAACAACGCCGACAACTGGCTGCACCTGTTCCTCGGAGTCGGCATGATCGCGCTGGGCGTGATCGGGCGGGTCGCCTCCAGCGAACGGCGCTGAACCAGGACTTGGGGCGCCGGCCGCTACGATACGCGGCCGGCGCCCACGAGCATCTCTGACCGGGTATCGGCCTACCCGATGCCTATCGGGGCGTATGCATACGGGTCGGCTGAGACGGCGGCGTCGAGCTTCACCAGCACCTCTGCCGCTGACATCTCCAGCAAGTCGACCTGTTCGAAGGCTGTCCGGTCGGTGGTCAACCGGATCAACTCCCGCCGCTGGGTTTCGTCCCCCGCGTCACCCGGGACGTCCACCTGACCGTAGCACGTGATACCTGACAAACCGGACTCTGCTTCCAATACGTCGCGGGCCGTGAGGAGCACCACCTGCGCGATCACACGGCGATAGAGTTCGCTGGCCTCGGCGGCTGGCCTCGGCAGTGGGCGTAGCTTGTCGGTGGGTTCGTCGAACTCGTACGCGATGACGTCCGGCACCACGTCACGCTTTGGCAAGCCGACCCGCACCACCACCCACTCCCGCTCCGGGTCGTGGTAGACCTCACCGCCTCGCGGAAAACCCTCCGGCAGCGGGACCCGGCGCAACACCGTACGCAGAAAACTCTCCACTGCCTTCGGATCACGGTCACGCAGACCGGTGGCGATGCGGTCCAGCCGGGCGTGGTAGCGGGCACGCTCGGCCTGCTCCCGCGCGACCCGGGCCTCATGGATACGCTTGGCCTCCGCCAGGCGCCGCTCCCGCTCCTCCTCGGCTCGTCGCCAACTGGCCTTCGCCTGCTCGAACGCGTCGCGCGCGGCGGCCTCCCGTTTGTCACGTCGCGCCTCGCCCAGCAAGGCCGTCAACGGGTTGTTCGACGGGGCGAACTTCTCCCACTGTGGCTCGGGCAGCGGCCGGCCGAGCGGGCCAGGATCGAACTCAGCTGGCGGATCGTCCCGCCGCAACGCATCGAGGTCGATCCGAGGCGACCGCGCCAGTCCGGTCGACAAGATGGACTCCAACGCTGCCACGCGGTCCTGGACCGTGGCGGTACGCTCGACCGCCTCCTGCTCACGGCGGCGCAGGTGCGCCTCCCGGATCGACAGTTGCTGACGTAGCCGCTGCTGGGCGTCGACCCGGGCGGCTGCCCGGCGCTGCTCCTCGACGATCCGGCGCTGCTGCTCTGCGTGGACACGAGTGGTGATGCTCGGCTTGCCACGTGGCTGGGCGGCCGATCGCTTCTGCGTCCCTGACGGTGCCCCTGAGGCACGGGTTGGCGTGTTCCTCCCACCACGCGCGGGTGTGCCTCGCGACGGATGGGCGCCTTTGGAGCCCCCAGTGGGGCGTGGCGTTCCACGGGCCATGTCGGATTCCTGCCTATCGGGCTCGATTCGGCTGGCCTGCACAGGCTAACGGTCGCGGGCCGAGCACGTCGAGCGACCCCCGCATCCGGGGCATAACACGGTCACCGCCGGGTAGGCACCCGAGGGTGAACGGCGACCAGTACCGCATGCGCGACCCTCGCGCGCAGTACCGCGGCCCGCAGGAGCAGGGCACCGACCGACAAGCGACTCCAGGATGGACCGATCGGATGGACCAGCGCCCCGACCATGGGGAGGCGACGTACCGCGGCTCTGACCGGCTCGCCGGCCGCAAAGCGTTGATCACCGGCGGTGATTCCGGCATCGGACGGGCCGTGGCCGTGGCTTTCGCCCGTGAGGGCGCCGACGTGCTCATCTCCTACCTGCCGGAAGAGGAGCAGGATGCGCAGGAGACGGTCCGCCTGGTCGAGGCAGCCGGGCGGCGAGCGGTCACCGCTCCGGGCGACATCCGGGAGGAGCGCTACTGCCAGCAGCTCGTCGACCGGGCCACCGGGGACCTCGAGGGTCTAGACATCCTCGTCAACAACGCCGGATACCAGATGGCACAGCCGGGCGGCATCACCGACATCAGTACCGAGCAGTTCGACCGAGTGATCCGGACCAACCTCTACGGGCTGTTCTGGTTGTGCCGGGCAGCGGCGCCGAAGCTCCCACCCGGGTCCAGCATCATCAACGTCACTTCGATCCAGGCTGCCCAGTCGTCGCCGGCGCTGCTGGACTACGCCACCACGAAGGCCGGCATCATCGCGTTCACCAAAGCTCTCGCCGCCGATCTCGCCGATCGCGGCATCCGGGTGAACGCGGTGGCGCCTGGACCGATCTGGACCCCGTTGGTCGCCGCCACCATGCCGGACGACAAGGTGGACAGCTTCGGCACCAACACACCTCTGGGGAGGGCCGGCCAGCCCGCCGAAGTGGCACCGGCGTTCGTCTACTTCGCGTCACAAGAGTCCAGCTACGTCACTGGTGAGGTACTCGCCGTCACCGGTGGCCGCCCGATGAGCTGAGACGCTCGGCGGGACCGACCCCGGCCACACCCGATCCATTCCGACCGGGGTCGATCCAACCCGGGTGCTACAGGGCAGCGCTGCTGGTCCCATCGTGGCCAGTGGTTTTCATGACGGCGTCTGGATAATGTCAGGGTTTCGTCACAATCTCGCCTCGACGGTGACCACCATCGTGGTCCGGGTCGACTGGTAGCCGGAGGATGACGATCGCGCCGCCGCCGCGGCGGTTGTCCGCGACGATGCTGCCGCCGTGCAGCCGGGCGTTCGCCGCTGCGATCGCGAGGCAAGGCCACTCCCACCCGATCGGCTCCGGGCACTGTCGGCCTTGTAGAACCGGTCGAAGATGTACGGCAGCACCTGCGGCGCAAGGCCGGGACCACGGTCGGCGACCTCCAGCACCAGCCACCGCCGAGCTTCCCGCCGAAGGATACGCGCCATGATCGTCACCGGCGGTGCCCCGTGACGTAACGCGTTGCCGACCAGGTTCGCCACGATGACATCGAAACGACGGGGATCGACCCGCACCACGGTGCGGGCCGGGATGTCCACCGCGACCTGGTCGGCCCAGCCGCGCAGGTTCAGACATCCCTCGACAGCGGCCGCGACGTCGGTGTCCTCCAGCTTCAGCGCGGCGGTACCGGCATCGAGGCGTGACATTTCGATCAGGTCGTCCACCAGACGATTGAGGTTGCGGGTCTCTCGGCTGACCAGACGTGCCGCAGCGCCCGCCTCCCCCTCCATCTGCCCACTCGCCGCCTCCAACACGTCGACCACGGCGGTCAAGGCGGCGAGCGGTGTGCGTAGCTCGTGCGAGACATCGGCGACGAACCTGCGGGACTGGGCCTCCATCTTCCGCAGCTGCTCAACGTGACAGCGCAGGGAGGCGGCCATGATGTTGAAGGTGGCGACCAGATGGCTCAATTCGTCGCGGCCGCTCACCGGCAACTCGACGGAGAGCTCCCCACGGGCGATCCGTTCCGCGGCGTCGGCCAGCTGCCGCACCGGCCGTAATACCCGCCCGGCAACCAACAGCGCCAGGCCGACCGACAGCACGAGGAGGCCGAGCACGGTAACGACCAGCACAGCGACGAGGAACAGCAGGTTCAGCGTCGGGCTGGCGTACGGCGCGAACCCCAGCTCGTAGACGAGGACAGCGAGCCAGACCAGCCCGATGGCCGCCGCCCCCGTGAGGAACGCCACGGTGACGAAACCGACCACGAGGCGGACCCGCAAACTCCGCAGGCCCGGGCGGAACTGCAGGCGGGTGGTGGCGCCGCTCATACCGGACCGAACCGGTAGCCGAAGCCCCGCACCGTCTGTAGGTACTTCGGCGCGCTGGTGTCGTCTTCCAGCTTGGCCCGCAACCGCTGGATACAGGCATCCACCAACCGGGAGTCACCCAGGTAGTCCTGCTCCCAGACCAGTTTGAGCAGCTGTGCGCGGGAAAAGACCGTGGCCGGCGAATCCGAGAGGACCAGCAGCAGGCGCAGCTCGGTCGGGGTAAGGCCGACCGGGCGTCCGGCCTTCGTCACTGTCAGCGCTGCCCGATCGATCACCAGCTCGCCATGAGTCTCCGTGGTCGCCGGTCTGCGGTGGACACGACGGAGCACACAGCGTATGCGCGCGTCGAGCACGCGTGGTTGGACCGGCTTGACGACATAGTCGTCGGCGCCCGCCTCGAGTCCCGCGACCACGTCCATGTCGTCACCGCGCGCGGTGAGCATGATGATCGGCAGATCCCCGGCCGCCCGTAGCCGCCGGCACACCTCGAAGCCGTCCATTCCGGGCAGCATCAGGTCGAGGACCACCACGTCCGGCGGGTCGCACCGTACCTGGCGTAACCCTTGCTCTCCGGTCACGGCGGTCGTGACCCGGTGACCTTGGTGGGTCAGCGCGAGCTGCAGCCCTTCCCGGACCCCGGCGTCGTCCTCGATCAGGAGTACGTGGGCCATGGTGGGGATTATTCGCCAGCCGTACCGGCCCGCCACTGTCGCACTACCGGGATGACGGACTGCCCTGGCAGTCAGAGGGGTCCTCTGATCCGCGGATCAGAGGACCCCTCGAAGGCTGAGCGCGTCGGGGTCAGGAAGCGGCGCAGCTCAGCGTCGGGGCCCCGCCGGAGCCGGAGCCAAGGAACCCGAAGGTCGCGCTACCTCCCGCGCCGAGGGCGCCGTTGTAACTGACGTTCTCAGCCACGTAGCCGGACCCGCTGGAGTTGATGTTCGCGTTCCAGTACTGCTGAATCGTCTGGCCGCCGGGGAAGTTCATCGTGACTCGCCAGCCGTTGATCGGTGAGGAGCCAGCGGTCACCCGCACCTCCCCCTGGAAGCCACCGTTCCACGAGCTCACCTCGGTGTAGGTCGCGGTGCAGCCACCCGAGCCCGGCGGAGGGGTCGGGGTCGACGGCGGCGGGGTGGGCGACGGGGTCGACGGCGGCGGAGTCGGCTGG
>CAYTMR010000113.1:0-11333 GCA_964438855.1 uncultured Micromonosporaceae bacterium | reverse complement strand
CGAACTGGGTCTCGCACTCGACCGCTTCCGTCACCATCGTCCTCACCTGCTCGGCCATCACGTCGTCGAACAGGTCCGGCTCTTCCTTCCGAACGGTCTCGACGACGTCGAAGGCGAACGCCATGTGCATGGACTCGTCCCGGAACACCCAGTTCGTACCGGAGGCCAGGCCGTGCAGGAGACCACGGGAGCGCAGGTAGTAGACGTAGGCGAACGCTCCGTAGAAGAACAGCCCCTCGATGCACGCGGCGAAGCAGATCAGGTTGAGCAGGAAGGACCGACGGTCGTCCCGGGTTTCCAGCCGACGCACGTCGAAGATCGAGTCGATCCACCGGAAGCAGAACTCTGCCTTGCGTCGGATCGACGGGATGTTCTCGATCGCCGCGAACGCCTTGGCCCGCTCCGCCTCGTCCGGGATGTACGTGTCGAGAAGGTTGAGGTAGAACTGGACGTGCACCGCCTCCTCGAACAGTTGCCTCGACAAGTAGAGGCGTGCCTCCGGCGCGTTGATGTGCTGGTAGAGGTTGAGCACCAGGTTGTTTGCGACGATGGTGTCCCCGGTGGCGAAGAACGCCACAAGCCGGTTGACGAGATGGCGCTCGGCGTCGCTGAGCTTCGCCAGGTCGTTGAGGTCGGAGTGCAGGTCCACCTCCTCGACGGTCCACGTGTTCTTGATGGCGTCGCGGAACCGATCGAAGAACTGCGGGTACCGCATCGGGCGGAGTGTCAGATCCATCCCTGGATCGAGCAGCAGACTCATTGGCATGCCTCACAGATCTCGGGGTGCTCGAGGGAGCAGCTGGCAGGGCTTGGGACCGGAACGGTGGCGAGCTGAATGCGCGTCGCCGGCCGGGACCGCAGGTAGTAGGTGGTTTTCAGGCCGGACCTCCACGCGTACGCGTACATGGAGGACAACTTCCCGATGGTCGGAGTACTCATGAACAGGTTCAGCGACTGGCTTTGGTCGACGTACGGCCCACGCGCGGCCGCCATGTCGATCAAGGCGCGCTGTGGTAGCTCCCACGCGGTACGGAACAGCCTCCGCAGGTCCTCGGGGATCACCTCGATCCCCTGGATCGAACCGTCCGCTTGCTTGATCGCGGCCCGCATCCGCTCATTCCACAGGCCGCGCTTCTTCAACTCCTCGACCAACGCGGTGTTGATCTGAAGGAACTCACCGGAGAGCGTCTCCCGTTTGAAGAGGTTGGAGACCTGCGGTTCGATGCACTCGTAACAGCCCGCGATGGAGGCGATCGTGGCCGTCGGCGCGATTGCCACGAGCAGCGAGTTACGCAAGCCAGTGGCGGCGATCTTCCGCCGTACCGCCTCCCACCGCTTTGTCTGCTGCGGGGTCACACCCCACAGATCCGGCTGGAGCTGGCCGCGTGCCGCTCGTGTCTGCGGGAACGCCGGGTGGGGTCCGTGCTTCTCGGCGAGCTCAGCGGATGTCTCCAACGCGGTCAGGTAGATCTCCTCGGCGATCCGCGTGGACAATTCCCGCGCCTCCACCGAGTCGAAGGGCAGGCGGAGCGCGAAGAACACGTCCTGGAGACCCATGACGCCCAGGCCGACCGGGCGCCACTTCGGGTTGGACGCCGCTGCTTGCCGGCTCGGGTAGCAGTTGATGTCGATGACTCGGTCGAGGAAGTAGACCGCGGTGCGTACCGTTTCCCGCAGCGTCGCCCAGTCCATCCCGCCCTGGGTCAGGTGCGCGGCGAGGTTGACCGAGCCGAGGTTGCACACGGCGGTCTCCTCGTCACTCGACACCTCGATGATTTCGGTGCAGAGGTTGGAAAGGTGGACGACGTTGCCGGGTTCCGCGGTCTGGTTGCACAAGGCGTTGGACCGGTCTTTGAACGTCATCCAGCCGTTGCCGGTCTGCGCCAACGTGCGCATCATCTTGCTGTACAGGTCCCGTGCTCGCACTTGCCGGACGTAGCGGCCAGCGGCCTCAGCGGCGCGATAGGTCTTGTCGAACTCTTCACCCCACAGGTCCGGCAGTTCGGGCACCTCGGCAGGATCGATCAACGACCACATCTCGTCCGCCTCGACCCGCCGCATGAACTCGTCGGGTATCCAGTTAGCGAGGTTGAGATTGTGCGTACGCCGGGCGTCCTCGCCGGTGTTGTCGCGCAGTTCGAGGAACTCCTCGATGTCGGGGTGCCACGGCTCGAGGTAGACACAGGCGGCGCCCTTACGTCGACCGCCCTGGTTGACGGCGGCGACCGACGCGTCCAGGGTCCGCAGCCATGGCACGATTCCGTTCGACAACCCGTTCGTGCCCCGGATCAACGCCCCCCGGGAACGGACTCGGGAGAACCCGATGCCGATGCCACCGGCGAACTTGGAGAGCTTGGCGACCTGTGCGTAGCGCTCGTAGATGGAATCGAGTTCGTCGCGCGGCGAGTCGACCAGGAAACACGATGACAGTTGCGGGTGCCTGGTCCCCGAGTTGAACAGCGTCGGCGAACTCGGCAGGTAGGCCAGGGACGACAGCAGGCGGTAGAACCGGACTGCTTCGTCGACGGACCCGGACAGGCCGCACGCGACACGGAGCAACCAGTACTGCGGGGTTTCGAAAACCATCCTGGCCCTGGGGTGCCGAAGCAGGTATCGGTCGTAGACGGTGCGCAGCCCGAAGTACTCGAAGCGCCGGTCGGCTTCCTCGTCGATGGCGTCGTCGAGAGCAGCCGAGTGCGCCGCCACGAACGCCGCGGTCACATCGCCGATGAGACCTTCGTCGTGTCCCAGCGCTACCGCTTCGCTGAAGGAGGTCACCCCCTGCGAGCGGACCTCCTCGGCGATCTGTTTCGACAACAGTCGGGCGGCGAGACGTGAGTACTGCGGTTCTTCGGCGGTCAGCTCAGCCGCGACCTGAATCAGAAGCCGGTCGACCTCGTGAGCGGGCACGCCGTCGTAGAGGCCGTTGATGGTCGTCGTGACGACCTTCACCGGGTCGACGTCGAGCAGGCCGTCACACCACTGTGCGACCGACTCGACCATCCGCTCGACATCGACAGGAGCCGTCGTTCCGTCCGGACGTCGGACCCGTATCGATGTCTTGGCGGCGGGAATCCGCCTCGTTGTCTCCGCGACTGTCGGCACCTGGGCCCCTTTCCGTGGTCTGCATCGGCAGAGGTCACGCGTGTGCCCAGGCAGCGCCCAGCGGAGGGCGGCGTAGCCTCGGTCGTCCCGCGCGACCTCGGACCAGCTGTGGCCGCGGTGCGGTCACAGCACGACTGGCAGGTCTTCGGACTCACGGGCACGACCACACGACCGTGGTCACCTACTAGCCGCCACTTCCCAGGCCGAAACCCAGTGTTCGCCGGCGACGCTCGTTCCCGTTCACCGCTGCGGGGCAGTCCCGGACTCTCACCGGGTTCCCTCTTACCCCGGCCAACCCCTGCGTGGGACGGCCGGACCAGCCGCAGGGGGCACTATATCTTGTGGCCTATCCCGGATCCAGCCCCTACCCCTCGTGTCAACGGGCCTGTCGTCAGAAACTCGGGTCGAGGCGTCGAGCAAAGCCCGCTTCCTCGCAAGAGGCCGTAGCGTAACGCCAGCCCACTCAGCACTTGATCATATCGTCCGGTCGGTCTGGTCTCGACCGAAAAGACTCTTTACAGTGCTTACGTCGCTCGATACGGTGTTTACGCTTTGTTCTTACAGAACTACAGGAGGTTCTGTGGGGCCCAGGCTCGACTTCGAGGAACGCAGCTTCATCCGAACCATCTTGCACGATCGACTCGGCCAACTTTCCGGTGGAGCATTCGAGCGCTTCTTCCAAGATCTTATGTGCGCCCGCTACCCGGACTTCATTGATGTCAGGACCCATGGCCGGCTCGGAGACCTCGGAGCTGATGGACTCAGCCTCCATGATCGAAAACTCTATGCCTGCTATGCTCCAGAAGTACCTGACCCAGTAGAAGTGCGTGCCAAGTTCAACAGCGATCTCGAAAAGGCGATCGCCAAGCGCAAGGGCGAATTCGACACCTTTGTTTTCGTACACAATGACCGTCGTGGTATTCATCCCGAGATATCGGCCATGCTCACGCAAGCTACTCGCGAATATCCCCATCTAGGCTTCGAACAAATCAATCCAAAGAAGCTGTACACAATACTCTGTCAGCTCGAACGCGATACAATCGAAGATTTGCTGGGTTGTCAGATTCCGGTCTCCGAGCGGGTATACAGTATCGGCTTGGATGACCTCGAGCCCTTGCTCACACACCTTAAGACTCGTCGCCGTGCCACGTCACCTACGCCAATCCGAGAAGTGCCTCCCGACAAGCTGGATTACAACGGCCTCTGCGAAGAGGACCGCGACGACATCATTTCTTCGATGCGCTACACCCCGCTCATCGACGAGTACTATGCGCAGCGCAGTGATGTCACCGAGCGTGACGAGGTCGCTCAAGGCATCAATAGCTACTACCGAGAGATCAGGGAGACGCACGAAGACCCAGGCGAGGTGCTTTGGAAGCTGCAAGAGTACGTGGCAGGGAACGCACGAGGATCCCGTGAGAACGAACGTGCCGTCATGGTCGTCCTTGCATACTTCTTCGAGACCTGCGACATCTTCGACGAACCACCGTCAAGCTGGCGCCGAGCAGCATCCAAAGGAGGCGTGAATTGATCACTCCGACAAAAGGCATTGCACCACAGCGTTGTCTTCTCGTTGTCGGTGCTCAAATCTTGCAGCTTCTTGATCACCCGATGACGATCAGTCAGACATGGGCGGAGCTACGCAAGTGGCGGTCTGCCAACCACAATCATGCACCAGTACCGTTCTGGTGGTTCGTTCTATCCCTGGACGTCCTGTATGCGCTCGGCGTTGTCGAACTGGACCGAGAGCTGTTGCGGAGGAGGCGCGCGGTTGTTGCACCAGCTGGAGGCCAGTGATCCACGCTTCCGCACAGTGACCTTTCGTCCCGGCCTCAACATCCTCGTAGCTGACGTCACTCCTGGTTCGCGAAAAACCGACAGCCGCAACGGTACAGGTAAATCCAGCGTGGTCGAGTTGCTCCATTTCCTGCTCGGAGAACGTGCTGACAAGTCATCGCTGCCGCTACATCCTAAGCTACGTTCCACCGAGTTCGCGCTTCACCTCGACTGACCGCACGAGCCGGAAGTACTGAAAGTCGCTCGCGCCGGTACGCGACCGAACTGGGTGCGCCTTCACCCGCTTCCCCCCGGCACTGACCATGGTCAAGCCGAGCTGCCTACCGGTTATGTCCGCTTGGCCGAGTGGCAGCGCCTGATCGAGCGCGACTTGTTCGGCATACCACCCGAACGGGACGGAATTAGCGGACGAAGTCTCCTGTCATTTCTTATCCGCCGGAAGAGGTCGGACGCGTTCAACACGGCTGTACGTAGTCATAGTCGGCAGTCCGACGCCGAGGCGAGCACCAATCTTGCCTACTTGTTCGGACTCGACTGGCGAATCGCTGACCGCTACAGGTCGTTGAAGGCAAGAGATGCCGCCCGCGCCCAGATGCAAAAGGCCGCTCGAGATCCACTTCTTGAAAAAGTCGTCGGAAAAGTGGCCGATCTGCGAAGTCAGATAGCCCTCGCCAAACAACGTGTCGCCGACATCGAGCGTCAGATCGCCGATTTTCGGGTCGTACCCGAGTATGAAAATCTGCGACAAGAGGCGGATCGGATAGATCAGCGTATTCGCCAGCTGCGGAACCGTGACGTCGTCGACAGACGCAATTTGGAGGATCTGGAACGAGCCTTGGAAGAAGCGGTCGAGCCCGACATTAGCTACCTGAGGCAGGTCTACTCCGAGCTCGAAGTGATGCTCACCGACCAGGTTCGGAGGCGTTTTGAAGAGGTCGAGTCCTTTCATCAGTCTGTCGTGCGCAACCGACGGCGATACCTGGAATCCGAGGCTGCCGCGATCCGACAGCGTCTGTCCGACAGTGCAGCGGAGCGCGAACGACTCGGTGATCAGCTGGCATCGATACTGCGCACACTACAGGAAGGAGGTGCTCTGGAAGGGCTCACGACGCTACAGCAGATCCTCGGCCAGGAGCAAGCCTTCCTCGACGCCCTCCGGCACCGCTACGAGGCCGCACAAGCGATCGAAGCCACCAAACGGGAAATTTCCCAAGCTCGCCTAATCCTTCAGGAGGAAATGAATCGCGACATCGAGGAGCGCAGGGGAATCGTTGACGAGGCGACAGTTCTTTTCTCCAACTTCGCCCGCTATCTCTACGGGCCGGATCGCACCGCATATCTGCGGTTCGAAGCACGAGAGAAAAGTTTGCGTATCCACCCGCACATCGATAGCGACGACAGTGCCGGCATCGGCAGCATGGTCATCTTCTGCTTCGATCTCACCTTCGCTGTTCTTGCCCATCGTGCCCGCCGGGCCCCGGACTTCTTGGTTCATGACAGCCACCTGTTCGACGGTGTTGACGACCGACAGCTTGCCGCCGCTCTCACCCTAGCCGCAGAGGTAGCAGACCGTGAAGGTCTTCAGTACATCGTGACGTTGAACTCAGACGATCTTGACAAGGCGCGTCGACGTGGTTTCGAAGCCGCGAACTACGTGCTGCCCACACGCCTGACAGATCAGTACGAGGGTGGTGGTCTTTTCGGTTTTCGATTCTAGGCTCGATCGCCTACGACGGTTGTGCTCGTCTGTCCAGAACGCGCGATGTCGCGGGCGAGGTGGGAGGTCCGCAGCCCGACCGACCGTAGCCGGCGCAGGTCAGCGGCCGTGTCGTGCATCAGCTGGACGTGAAAGTAGTTGACGTACTCCAAGACCGCGAACAGTGCAAAGGCAAGCCCTGGCCAAGAGCTGAGGCCTGGGCTCGTCGCGACTGCCAACCCAATGGCGACGAGGCCACCGGCTAGAAGCACCGGGTTGATGTTGCGCGCCGCGCGAAACGCCCCCACCGCCGGAATGTGCCCTCGGCGCACGCTCAGCTGATGCCGCTTGATGATCCAGTAAGCGGCGCCCTGAACCAAGAGGAGCGCGAACAGGGTGAAGCCGACGAGGTTGGCTGGCGTAGCCGGGAGTCCGACCACACCGAACCAGACCCAGCCATGCAGTGGGACGTTTACCAACTCTAGGACAGCCAGCGAACGCAGTCGGCCGCGAACCGTCTGAGGAGATCCCGCGCGAGCGGAAGCCTGTGGCACGCTAGCCATTGTGAATCAAGGCGCTAAGGACTGGCCACGTGTCGGCCAGCCAGCGGCGGATGAGGTAGTGGGCGATCGACGCCGCGCTCGGCAACCGGACCGGTGAGGGCTCTCCTGCGAGGATGGCAGCGATCTCGGCGCGGCTGAACCAGCGGGCGTCCACAATCTCCGACCGGTCCGGCCGCACCTCCTGGGTGGGATCCGCGTAGGCGACGTAGCCCAACATCAGCGACGCCGGGTACGGCCACGCCTGGCTTCCTACGTAACGGAGCCCAGAGATGGCGATGTCGACCTCCTCCGCTACCTCCCGTACCACCGCGGCCTCGGCTGACTCACCGGGCTCGACAAAGCCGGCGAAGGCGGAGTAGAACGTGCGCCCGTCAGAGGAGTGGGCCCACGCGGCGTTGTGGGCCAGCAGGCAGCGGCCTTCCGGTCCGGCGACCCCGTCGTGCACGAGCACGATGATTGCTGGGTCGGTGCGCGGGAACACCCGATCACCGGCCGCGTCGATGCGGACCCAACCACCGTCGATGGGCTGGGTCAGCGCACCGGTGGCCGGTGAGTAGCCGTGGGTGGCGTGCCAGCGGGCGAGCGCCACCGCGGTGACGAGTAACCCAGCGTCCAGCGCCGACAGCCGCGCCCTGACCTGGCGTAGATCCTGGGCCGAGGCGCCTGGACGCTCCGGCAGGTCGGCGATCACGGCGAAGTAGGGCGTGTTGTCCGCGCCAACGCCGAGGAACAGGCGCTCACCGGCCGGCGCGGTGGTCGGGTCCAGATAGACCAGGCGAGGCGGGTCCGCTTCGACGAGCGCACGCCCGCCAGCGTCGACTACGAGGATCCGGGAGCGCGTCCAGGCTGCGGCTAGCCACTGCGGGTCGGTGCGCCGGTGAGCGGCCCGGTCGACGCCGCTGCGGGCCCGCGGCGGGATCTCGGGCGGTGGCTCGGCACCGGGCACGGCCCGATCTGTCACGGCTGGTCTCGGGTCACCGGCATCAAAGCGGCCAGGCGCGACTCGATCTGTTCGGCGTCGCCCAGCACGACCGTGACCGCCTGCGCCGGTGCTAGGTAACGCACCGCTGCGGCGGCGACGTCCTCCACCGTGGCCGAGGCGAGCGCGTCGGCGTAGTCGGCGAGTTGCGGCAGCCGCAGTCCGAACCCGGCGTAGGTGCTCGCCAGCCCGGCCACACCGGCCTGAGTGGAGATCCCTAGTTGGAGGGTGCCCAGCGCGTACTGGCGGGCTTGTTCCAGCTCTTGCTCGGTCGGCGGAGCGGAGGCGATGCGCCCCAGTTCGTACACCGTCTCCAGCAGCGCTGGCGCGGTGACGTCGGTGGCCACATCGGCGGAGAGGATGAGCCGAGACCCCGCGATGGAGTGCTCCACTGTAGAGTGCGCGCCGTAGGTGAAGCCCTTGTCCTCCCGGATGTTCTCCACCCAGCGAGACGAGAAGTAGCCACCGAAGATCAGGTTGGCGAGCTGGAGCGGCGCGTGGTCGGGGTGGCCTCGCGGCACCGCGGGGAGCGCCAACCGCAGTGACGACTGCACCGAGTCGGGCCGGTCGGCCAGCAGCAGCGGTCCCGGGGTCAGCGGTGGTGTCGGCGGCAGTTCGGCTGGGGCGCCGCCACCGTCCCAGTCCCCGAGGGTGCGTTCCACCGCGGCCAGGGCCGCCTCCGGGTCGAGGTCGCCGACGAGCACGAGGGTGGCGCCGGCTGGCCGGACCCGCTCGGCGTGCAGCGCTCGCAGCGCGTCGTGGTCGACCGCACGGACCTCGTCGGGGGTCGGGGTCTGCCGCTCGTACGGGTGGCCGGGGTAGATCCGGCGTAGCAGTGCCATCCGAGCCAGGTGCGACGGTTGGCGGAGGGCCACCTGGATCCGGTCGGCGAGCCGCTCCCGCTCGGTGACCACCTCCGAATCCGGGTACGACGCACCGGTCAGCACCTCGGCGAGGATGTCCAGAAGGCGGTCCAACCCTGCCACCAGGCCGTTGCCGGAGATCAACAACCGGTCCGGATCGGTGCTGGCGCCCAGAGCACCACCCACCGCCTGCAGCTCCGCTGCGATGTCGACGTTGGACATGGTGGCGGTGCCGGAGAGGATGGTGTTGGACAGCACCGTGGACCCGGCCAGGGGAGCGTGGCCAAAGGGCACCCGCAGACGCAGCTCCACCAGCGGCACGGTCGATCGCCGGATGACGATGACGGTGAGACCGTTGGGCAACTGGTGCTCGGCCGTCTCCGGCAGGCTCAGAGGTTGCATCGGCGCCAACGCCGGCACGGGCCTGGTCATGACTCACCTCCGGGGATCACCTCGAGGCACGCGCGGCGCTGCGGCCGCAGGGTGGCCGCGGCGGCCGTCACCTGCTCCTCGGTGACCTCGCTGAGCAGTCGCGGCAGTTCGTTGATGAGTCCAGGGTCGCCGCGCTGCAGCTCCAACACAGCCATGGTGAGTCCACGACCGAGCACCGAGTCGTTGTCACGTAGCAGGTGGGCCACCATCCGGGCCTGGGTCCGAGCCAGTTCACCGGGCGTGAGACCGTCGGTGGCGACCCGATCGAGTTCCTCGTCCACAGCGTCGAGGACCTGGGCGACCGATCCGCCCGGCGGTAGGTGGGCCTGCAGGATCAGGGCGGTCGGATCACGGACCGCGAACGGTTCCCCCATGAAACTGACGTACCCGCCGAGACTGGTGACGCTGCGGTCACGCAGGATCAGCCGCTCCACGAGCCGGGAGGCGTCACCGTCGGTGAGGACCTCGGCCAGCACGACGTACGGCAGATATGCCTGGAAGTCGTTGATCGGGTCGGGCACCCGCCAGGCCGCCGCCACCGCTGGCAACGGCGCCAGCCGGTCCACGTAGGAGGAGCGGCGTTCACTGGTCAGGTCTGGTTCGCCGAAGTCGGGCCGGGGTGGAGCGGGCCGGGCTGGTACGTCGCCGAAGTGGCGCTCCACCATCGCTCGGGCCTCGTCGACGTCGACGTCACCGGTGACCGCCAGCACCGCGTTGCCTGCGGCGTAGTAAGTCTCGAAGAACTCCCGCGCGTCGGCCACGGTCGCTGACTCCAGGTCCTCGAACGACCCGTACCCGTCGTGGGCGTTGGGGAAGGTGTCGAACATGACCGCTGGTAGGCGAAGCCACGGGAAGCCACCGTAGGGCCGGTTGAGGACGTTGACCCGGATTTCCTCTTTGACCACGTCGACCTGGTTGCGCAGATTCGCCTCGGTGAGCGTGGGGGCCCGCATGCGGTCGGCTTCCAGGAAGAGCGCCCGCTCCAACGCGCTGGCGGGCAGCGTCTCGAAGTAGTCGGTGTAGTCGAAGTGGGTGGAGCCGTTGAACGTGCCCCCGGAGCCCTGGACGTACCGGAAATGAGCCAACTTCTCCAAGTTGGCCGACCCCTGGAACATCAGGTGCTCGAACAAGTGGGCGAACCCGGTCCTACCCTCGGGCTCCGAGCGGATGCCCACGTCGTAGACCACCGCCACACCGACGACCGGTGCGCTGTGATCCGGGGCCAGCACCACCCGCAGTCCGTTGTCCAAGCGAAACCGCTCAATGGGGTATGAAGTAGGAGAAATGTGGGTCACGATGGCCGGCACTCGCCGACCGTAGCAGCGCTGGCGACCCTCCGCACGGTGGGGGTGGCGCTGTCACCGCCCTGTGGGGCCGCGACTGGACCCGTCCCCCTCGAGGCGCCGATCCGGCATAGTATAGGCGCCGAAGAATGGACACCCCTTACAGAAGACCGACGAGAGAACGGATTTTGCTATGTCAGCTACCCCTCACATCGCAGTCAAACGGTTCGGGCAGGCGCTATGACGATGAGCTACCGTGCGCTGCAGGACCGGCATCTGGATGATCTGCTCCGTGAACGGGCAAAGCTGGCGTCCGACGAACGACGCCAGGTCCGGGCAGTGGCAACTGTCTTCCCGTTCCGGACAAACCAATACGTCGTCGACGAACTGATCGACTGGTCCAAGGTTCCAGACGACCCGATCTACCAGCTGACCTTCCCGCAGCCCGGCATGCTCTCCACCGGCGACCTCGCCGAAGTCGAGAAGTTGATCAGCAACGAGGCGCCAGCCGAGCTGATCAACGCGACCGTGGCGGAGATCCGTGCCCGCCACAACCCACACCCGGCTGGCCAAGCCGACCAGAACACCCCCGTGCTCAACGGCGAGCGGATGGAA
>CAYTMR010000112.1:0-11364 GCA_964438855.1 uncultured Micromonosporaceae bacterium | reverse complement strand
ATCGGCTACCACGCCGGCGACTACTTCCGGCACTGGATCGAGATGGGTAAGGGCGGCGGTGCCTGCGCCGGCGACCCCGAGAAGCTACCCAAGATCTTCTATGTGAACTGGTTCCGTTGCGACGAGGACGGCAGCTTCTTGTGGCCGGGATTCGGTGAGAACTCCCGAGTGCTGAAGTGGATCGTGGGACGACTGGAGGGCACCGCTGACGCGGTGGAGACACCGGTCGGTTTCGTGCCGACCCCCGAGTCGCTGGACCTGGCCGGCCTGGACCTACCGCGGGAGAAGCTGGAGGCGGCGCTGCGGGTCGACGAGGAGGAGTGGCGCGCTGAGATTCCGCAGGTCGTGGAGTGGTTCGAGCAGTTCGGTGAGAAGCTGCCCGGCGTGCTCTGGGCTGAGCTCGACGCACTGAAGGCCCGCCTGGGCATGACCGGCGGGGGCGACTGACGACCCGAGCCGGGCTCTGGCGATCCCGGGGCTCGGCTCCCTCCTCGGCGGTACTTCGATCCCACGCCGGCCATGACGCGCCGGCAAGGGCGGGCGACGTGACCCACGCCTCGGCTGTGGGCGTTAGGCTGACGGCGATGAAGCTGCGGGATCTTCTCTACTCCGCCTATGAGCGACGTTTGAGCGCCTCTCTCGTCGGCAAGCCGCTGCCGAGGCACGTCGCGGTGTTGCTCGATGGCAACCGTCGGTGGGCCCGCGAGATGGGGTTCGTCAACCCCACCGACGGGCATCTGGTCGGCGCGGAGCGGGTCAAGCAACTGCTGCGGTGGTGCGACGAGGTCGGCGTAGCCCATGTCACCGTGTGGCTGCTGTCGACCGACAATCTGGCGCGGCCGGAGTCGGAGCTGATCCCACTGTTGCGGATCATCGAGAACCTGGCGACGGAACTGGCCGCCGACGGTCAGCCCTGGCGGCTGCGGATCGTCGGCGCGCTCGACCTCCTGCCGGACAGCCTCGCCACCGCGCTCAAGGCGGCGCAGGAGCGCACGGTGTCCCGGACCGGTGGGGCCCAGGTCAACCTGGCGGTCGGCTACGGAGGGCGGCGCGAGATCACCGACGCGGTCCGGTCACTGTTGCTCGAGCACGCCCGCGCCGGTCGGACGCTGGAGGAGGTGGCGGAGCTGCTGGACGTCGATGACATCGCCCAGCATCTCTACACCAAGGGGCAGCCCGATCCCGATCTCGTCATCCGGACCAGCGGCGAGCAGCGGCTCAGCGGTTTCCTTCTGTGGCAGTCGGCGTACTCGGAGTTCTACTTCTGCGAAGTCAACTGGCCCGGCTTCCGGCGGGTCGACTTCCTCCGGGCACTGCGCAGTTACGCCCACCGCCAGCGACGTTTCGGAGTGTGAGGAGTCTCCAAAGGTCTGGCATCGCGCTCCGCGCCCGACTAGCGTCTAGGTATGACGCCGGTCACTCCTAGGTCGGTCCGAACCTACGTGGTTGACACGTCGGTTCTGCTGTCCGATCCTGCCGCGTTCCACCGTTTCGCTGAGCACGAGGTGGTCCTGCCGCTGGTCGTCATCTCGGAGCTGGAGGCCAAGCGGCACCATCCGGAGTTGGGTTGGTTCGCCCGACAGGCGCTTCGCCTGCTGGACGACCTGCGGTTGCGCCACGGCCGGCTGGACGTGCCGGTCCCGGCCAACGAAATGGGCGGCACCCTACGGGTCGAACTCAACTACTCCGAACCCGACGGCCTGCCAGCCAAACTGCGGGACGACGGCAACGACGCCCGTATTCTCGCCGTCGCGCTCGGCATCGCCGCCAATGGGCGCGAAGTAACGTTGGTCACCAAAGACATGCCGTTGCGCGTGAAGGCCGCCGCGGTGGGCCTGCACGCCGAGGAGTACCGGCACGATCAGGCCACCGACCCCACGTGGACCGGCATGGCGGAGCTGGAGGTCGAGCCTGAACAGATCAACCGACTCTACGCAGGGGAGACGCTCGACCTGGACGCCGCCGCCGCGTTGCCCTGCCACACCGGACTGGTGTTGCACTCGCCGCGTGGTTCGGCGCTGGGGAAGGTGACGCCCGAGAAGGCGGTGCAGCTGGTCCGCGGGGACCGGGAGGTGTTCGGGCTGCGAGGACGCTCCGCCGAACAGCGCGTCGCCCTGGACCTGTTGTTGGACGAGTCGATCGGGATCGTCTCGCTCGGTGGTCGGGCGGGCACCGGCAAGTCGGCGCTTGCTCTGTGCGCAGGGCTGGAGCAAGTCATGGAGCGGCGCCGCCACCGCAAGATGATCGTCTTCCGTCCACTCTACGCTGTCGGCGGCCAAGAGCTCGGTTACCTGCCGGGCACCGAGGCGGAGAAGATGTCGCCGTGGGCGCAGGCGGTGTTCGACACACTGGGCGCCGTCGTCCACGAGAACGTCGTGGAGGAGGTGCTGGCCCGTGGGTTGCTCGAGGTGCTGCCGCTGACCCATGTGCGCGGTCGTAGCCTGCACGACGCGTTCGTGATCGTGGATGAGGCACAGTCGCTGGAGCGGGGCGTGCTGCTCACGGTGCTTTCCCGAGTGGGCACTGGCTCCCGGGTGGTCCTCACCCACGACGTGGCGCAGCGCGACAACCTGCGGGTGGGCCGGCACGACGGGGTCACCGCGGTGATCGAGGCGCTCAAAGGCCAGCCGATCTTCGCCCACGTCACGCTGACCCGCTCCGAGCGGTCGCCGATCGCCGAGGTGGTCACCCAGCTGCTCGAAGATATTCCCCACTGACCGGTCGATGCGGTCCCATCCTCCGTTCGGGTGAGGATGGTGGGTGAGCGCGGTTCATGTCGCCGAGGTAACTTGCTGGGTTGGAGTGGGCCCGCCTGGCCGCTGGGCGGGCTGGTACTGACGTCTGTCCCCGGATGAAGGGACCGCTACGTGGGCCGAAGAGCCGGGTCGACCGGAGTCGCGAGTAGATTCACCTTCCGGGCGTGCGCGGTCGGCATCGTGGTCATCGGTGTCGTGGGTGGTGCGCAGCTCGCCGCGTACCACGAATCCGTCCGCGTCGCCGCCGCCGAAGCGGCCCGGGCCGCGGTGGTCCACGAGCGTAGCGTCCGGTTCGAGCACCAGGTCGACCGACAGCTGGAGCGCCGGACCGCCATCGTGGACGCAGCGGGGCTGGCCGACGAGTGGGTGAAGTCCGTGGCGCAGCGAGTCGAAGAGGCTGAGGAGGCGGCGGCCCGCCGAGAGGAGGAGCGGCGAGCGCCACCGCCACCGGCCAGGCCGAACATTCCCATCCCCGCCTCCTGCGCGGAGTACAGCGGCAACCGGGCGATCGGCTGCGCCATGCTGCTGGACGCGGGGTTCGCGCTGGACCAGATGCCGTGCCTGGACGCCTTGTGGACCAGGGAGAGCGGCTGGAACCATCTCGCCCGCAACAACAGCTCCGGTGCTTATGGCATTCCCCAGGCGTTGCCAGGTAACAAGATGGCTTCCCACGGCGCGGACTGGGAGACCAACCCCGCCACCCAGATCGCGTGGGGCCTCAGCTACATCGCCAACCGGTACGGCACCCCGTGTGGGGCCTACCAATTCTCCCAGACGCACGGTTACTACTGACCGTCCGTGGGCGCGGGTGTGATACCAACGGAGGGGTGATGGAGGGACTCTCCCGCCCCGACGATGCTCCGCCACGGTTCGGCACCGAGGCGTTCTACGCCTCGATCGGGCGTGCGTTCGTGGTGATGTGCGCGGTCGCGCCGGTGCTGTTCCTGATCCATGTGCTCGACTGGCTGCTCGTGGTCGATTTGGCGGTCGCCGGCGGGGTACGTCCACGCCGCCTCGACGGCATCGACGGGGTTCTGTTCGCTCCGTTTCTGCACGCGAACTTCGCCCACCTGTACGCCAACAGCGTTCCGCTGATCCTGCTGGGCACCTTCGTGCTCTCCGCCGGGGTACGCCGGTTCCTGTGGTCGACGGCACTGATCATGCTGGTCAGCGGGGTGGGGATTTGGCTGATCGGCGAGCCCGGCACCGTCCACGTGGGCGCCAGCGGAGTGATCTTCGGCTATCTAGGGCTGCTGCTCGCCCGTGGCGTGGTGGAGCGAAGCTGGTGGAATGCGGCGGTGGCGCTGTTGATCGGGGTGCTCTATGGCTGGCAGGTGCAGGGAGTGTTGCCCGGCCAGGAGGGAAGCATCTCCTGGGAGGGGCATCTGTGCGGCTTCATCGGCGGTGTGTTGGCCGCGATCCTGTTCCGGCGTCGACGAGGCACCCGCCCGGTGACCGTGGATTCGACCCTTCCACCGTTGCCGCCCGACTTCACGCTGCCCCGCTGACTCGCCGTTTCAGGCGATGCCCGGCGTGCCGCGAACAGGTACGGTCGCAGGTATGCGGGACGTGGACATGGCGATCATCGGCGCTGGACCGACCGGTCTGTTCGCCGCCTACTATGCGGGTTTCCGTGGCCTGTCCACGGCCGTCATCGATGCGTTGCCGGAGCCGGGTGGTCAGGTCACCGCGATGTACCCGGAGAAGATGATCTACGATGTCGCGGGCTTTCCGGCTATTCGTGGCCGCGACCTGATCGCCAACCTGGTCGCACAAGCCGCGCCGTACCGGCCGACGTACCTGATGGGTCAGCGGGCCGAGACGCTCACGTACGACGACGGTCGGCCAGTGATCGGCTTCGCGGACGCAGAGCCGATACGCTGTGGCGCGGTGGTAATCACCGGTGGTTTGGGTAGTTTCGCCCCGCGGCCGCTACCTGCTGCCGACGGGTTCACCGGTGACGGGGTGGTTCACTTCGTGCCACGCCTCGACGATCTCACCGGCCACCATGTGGTGATCGTCGGAGGCGGTGATTCCGCGTTCGACTGGGCGCTGGCCTTGTCTGCGGTCGCCAAGTCCGTCACGCTGGTCCACCGCCGGGACACGTTTCGTGCCCACGCCGGCACCGTGGCCAAGGTACGGGCACTGCCGGTACGGATCATCGTCAATGCTGAGGTGACCCGGTTGTTCGGGCAGGAGCGGGTCACAGGCGTGGAGGTGACGCCGCGGGCCGGTGGAGCCGCCGAGTCGCTGCCCGCTGACACGGTGGTGGCGGCCCTCGGCTTTACCGCCAACTTGGGTCCGCTGGCCGAATGGGGCTTGAATCTCCAGCGTCGACGCATCCTCGTGGAGTCCACGATGGCGACGAACCTGCCACGCGTCTTCGCCGCTGGTGACATCACTGAGTACCCGGGCAAGGTGCGACTCATCGCTACCGGTTTCGGCGAGGCCGCCACCGCCGTCAACAACGCGGCGGTGGCGATCGACCCGACCGCGCACCTGTTCCCTGGTCACTCCTCCGACGCTGGGTGAACGGGTCAGCTCATATCGGCGAGATCCGGCCCCGTCAACGGCGTGCCATCGAAGTCCACCGCGGAGTATCGGCGTAGCTTCTCCAGCCGGTGATAGGAGTCGATCACACGGATGGTGCCGCTCTTGGATCGCATGACGATCGACTGTGTGTAGGCGCCGCCGGCCCGGTACCGGACACCGCGCAGCAGGTCACCCGAGGTGATGCCGGTCGCCACGAAGAATTGGTTCTCTCCCCGGACCAGGTCGTCGGTGGTGAGGACCCGGTCCAGGTCGTGACCGGCCGCGATCGCCTTCTCCCGCTCGGCGTCATCCCGTGGCCACAGCCTCGCCTGGATCGCCCCGCCCATGCACTTGAGCGCGCACGCCGCGACGATGCCCTCCGGGGTGCCGCCGATGCCCATCAGTACGTCGACGTCGGAGTCCTCCCGGGCAGCGCTGATCGCACCGGCGACGTCGCCGTCGGTGATGAACCGGATGCGAGCACCGGCGTCCCGGACCTCCTCCACCAACGTCTGATGCCGCGGCCGGTCCAGGATGCAAACGGTGAGGTCGGAGATGCTCGACCGCTTCGCCGCGGCGATCCGACGCAGGTTCTCCCGGACACCCGCGCTGATGTCGATGAAGTCGGCGGCCTCCGGCCCGACCACCAACTTCTCCATGTAGAAGACGGCGCTGGGGTCGAACATCGCTCCCCGTTCGGCCACCGCGAGCACCGCGATCGCGTTCGGCATGCCCTTGCTCATGAGCGTGGTGCCGTCGATCGGGTCCACCGCCACGTCGACCTCGACCCCGGTACCGTCGCCCACCTGCTCGCCGTTGTAGAGCATCGGGGCGTTGTCCTTCTCGCCCTCGCCGATCACGACGGTGCCACGCATCGGGATCGAGTTGATGAGCAGACGCATGGCTTCGACGGCGGCGGCGTCACCGCCCTCCTTGTCGCCGCGCCCGACCCAGCGGCCTGCCGCCATCGCTGCGGCCTCGGTCACCCGGACGAGGTCCAGCGCTAGGTTTCGGTCCAAGTCTTGCGGAGTACGAGTCGTCATCGCGATACCTCCGGCGTCCCACCCCTCGTCGCATCCTGACACGCCCGGATGCAGGGCGGGGCCCCGGGTCGGCGAAGATAGGGACATGGCGGAGCAGAAGACGGACCGATCGACACCCCGGCCGACCCGAGGGCCCCGGGACATGGCCCTCTCATTGGTGGTGCTACTGGGGCCCGTGCTGCTGCTGTTCCTGCTGTACCAGTGGGTCTCCGGCGGTGCGACGCCGGCCCGGGTGGATCAGGGACCGGCGGTGCACTCCGCCCAGGTGGCCGGACTGCCGGCCACCGCACCGGAAGGGCTCAGCCACGGGTGGGTACCGGTGAGCGCGGCCTTCCAAGAGGTCGAAGGCGGCCTCACGCTACGGCTCGGCTACATCACGCCGGAGGGCGAGAGCGTGCAGGTCGTCCAGAGCAGTGTCGACGTCGCCACGCTACTCGAGGCGGAACTGGGCGAGCAGGCGCGGCCCGACGGCCAGGCGCTGCTGGCCAACCACACCTGGCAGCTCTACCGGGACGTGCGCGGTGGCCCCGAGCGGGCACTGGTGCGGCGGGAACCGGATCGCACCACCATCGTGGTGGGCGCCGCGTCGTCGGCCGAGCTGCGACTACTGGCCGCCGCCACCCCTTAACGGCCGCTGTCGTCGAGGCGGGCGCGGGCGGCGTCGAGCCAGCGTTGGCACATCTCCGCCAGCTGCTCTCCCCGCTCCCACAGGGCCAGCGACTCCTCCAGCGTGGTGCCGCCCGCTTCCAACTTCTCCACCACCGCCGCCAGCTCCGCGCGGGCCTGTTCGTAGCTCAGGTCCGGCTCATGCTGCTCCGCCGACGTACTCACGCCACCCGCCGCGGTTCGAGCCAGCCATGGTCGGTGAGGTAGTCGAGCACCTTCGTCACCGCCTCCTCGACAGTGATGTCGGTGGTGTCGATGACCAGCTCGGCGTCGTCCGGCTCCTCGTACGGGTCGTCCACCCCGGTCATCCCCGTGATGAGGCCAGCGCGTGCCTTGGCGTACAGGCCCTTGCGGTCACGCTGCTCGCACACCTCGATCGGGGTGGAGATCCAGACCAGGACGAAACCGGCGCCCACCGCCCGGGCGAACTCGCGGGCCTCGGCCCGGGCCGCCGCGTAGGGCGCGATCGGGCAGCAGATCGCCACGCCCCGGTGCTTGGCGATCTCGGCCGCGACCCAGCCCACCCGCCGGATGTTGCGGTCGCGGTCGGCCTTGGAGAAGCCCAGCCCGGCCGACAGCTCGCGACGCACCACGTCTCCGTCCAGGAGGGTGACGGTGCGCTCGCCCGCCTCGCGTAGCGCGTCGGTGATGCCCCGGGCGATGGTGGACTTGCCGGAGCCGGACAGCCCGGTCAGGAAGACCACCAGGCCGCGGTGCCTCCGGGGCGGGCAGGACCGGGCCAGCTCCCGCGCCACGGCTGGGGGCGTGTGCCACTCCGGTAGGGGGAAGCCGCGGTCGAGCAGGTCGGCGATCTGCTCCGAGGTGAGCGCCGTCCGCTGGTTCGGTGGGGGGATGTCTTCCTTGCTACGCCACTGGCCGTCCCGATTGTCGTAGGCCAGCTCCCGGGGAACGATGACCCGGGGACCGCCGCCGGAGAGCTCCGATCCGGTGGCGAGCAGGTGGGTGACACCGTACGCCTGCGCCACACGGGCCCGCCGCAGGGCGTCGACGACCTCGTTGCCGCGGCGCAGCAGGGGCACGGTGACGATGGTCGCCGAGGGCATCCGGTCCCGGGCAGCGAGGATGCAGCGGATGAGCGCTTCTGGCGGCAGACCGTCCGGTCCGGTCTCGGCGGTCGGTATGAGCACCAACAGGTGGGCCTGAAGGGTACGGGAGGCGAGCGCGATCTGGGCGAGCTGCGGGCGGTGCAGAGGCGCTTCGGCGAAGACGCCGAGAACCCGACCGGCGGGCAGCTCCGCGCGGACCTCGCTGGGTGAGCGGCGTAGCGCCTGGAACGGCCCTCGGGCGTGGTCGCCGATCTGTCTCACCGGCCCGCCGACCCCCACGAACCCGTCCCGGGTCGGCCAGTGGTCGATCACGTCCACCGCTGCGACGGGCGCACCCTCCAGGTCGGTGACGATGAGGGCTCGACGGAGCGGGTTGTCCCGTTCGAGGGACGTGATGAGGGACGCGGGGACCTCCAGCGTGATCGGCACCGACCAGGGTGTGCCGTCAGCCAGTCGGCCGCGATCTGTGATCGCGGTGAGGTCCTCACGGGTGGGCAGGTCGGTCAGTGGGGCGTATGCGCCCATGAGCAGCAGTTCAAGGTCGGCCAGCTCATGCAGGCGCGGTGTGTACGCGGGTGCGTCGCGTAACACCTCCGGCAGTACCCAGCCACTCATGGGCCCACCCGGGAGCTCATCCTCGGCGAAACCTCCATCCGGTGTCGGTCATGGCAGCGAAAGACAGTCTGGCACCCGTGGGCGTCTCCGGTCGAGGCGGGCGCGGCGGTCAACTCGAAGGCCGCACCGATGGTAGGCTGCCCGCCGCACATATCGGATTGCGGTACGTCATTGTGCCTTACAGCTATCTGCTAGTAGGCTGACGAAGTGGAGAGCCATGGCCTCGTATGAGGCTCCCGCAGTGGCGCGGCGACGCCTTCGCCTCGCGCTCCGGAAGGCGCGCGAGGCGAAGGGCCTTACGCAGGCTCAGGTGGCCCAGGCGCTGGACTGGTCACTGTCGAAGGTCAATCGGATCGAGACCGGCGAGGTGACTGTCTCCACCACCGATTTGCATGCCTTGTTGCGACTCTTCGAGGTCACCGATGCGGCACAGGTCGATCGGCTAGTCGCCGATGCTCGGGCCTCACGCCGCCGCGGCTGGTGGGACGAGCCGCGCTATCGCCAGCACCTCACCCCGGCGATGCTGCAGCTGTTCCAGTTCGAGACCGAGGCGACCACGATCCGGATCTTCCATCCCACGCTCATCCCGGGCCTGTTGCAGACGCAGGCGTACGCCGAGGCGGCGCTCGGGGTATGGCGGGACCGTCTGAGCGCGGACGCCCGCGCCACCCGCTTGGAGGCGCGCCTGCGGCGCCGTGACTACGTCTTCGGTCGCTCCGACCCGCCCCAATGTCTCCTGATCCTCGACGAATCGGTGCTGCACCGGCGGCTGGGGGACGCCGAGATCACGGCCGAGCAGCTGAGTCATCTGCTCGCCTGGACCCGTGAGCCGCACTTCTCCCTCCGCGTGGTGCCGTTGGCCGACACCGCTGTCATGGCGATGCTCGGCGTGTTCTTCGTGCTGGATTTGGGCGACGACGAGAACGCGATCCTGTACCGGGAGGGCGTGCTCCAGGACGAGCTCATCCACCATCCGGAAGACGTGGCGTACCACCGCCAGCTGTTCGATCAGATCTGGGCTACCGCGCTCGCGGAGGACGCCTCGGTGCGAATGGTCCAGGAGCGCCTGACGGCGCTGTCCGGCGGATCCGAGTTCTCGACGGTGGGTGACCGATAACCATCGCTGCGGTGCAGCGTTGGTTCTCGGCGGGCCATGCGTTGACGTGAGCGCCCGTGTCCCCACCTGTCAGACCGAGAGTAAAGAGGACGGAGATGGACGACAGCATGCCTGCCTGGCGTAAGAGTCGGTGGTGCGAGAGTGGTGGTTGTGTGGAGTTCGCCGCCATCGGGTCCGGGGCGGCGGTGCGTGACTCGACCGATCCGCAGGGACCCATCCTTCGGTTCTCGCGGGAGGACTGGCGGGCGTTCCTGGCTCAGGTGGTGACCGACGGCTTCGCGCCGCGGCCCTGACGTGTGGCCGGGCGCGTCTCGGTGCGGGCGCGCCCGGCCACTGGAGACCCGGGCCGTGATGACGTAGACTGACGCCAATGTCAAAGGCGCTGGGCGGCGCTGACGCGCTTGTCGAAGGACGGCCGATATGTGGGATACGGGCCGACAATGGCGCCGAAGCAGTCGATGCGAGTCCAGTGGCTGTATCGAAGTAGCCTTCACCGCCGATGGCGTCATGGTGCGTGACTCGTCCGCGCCGGCGGGGGCGCTGATGTCCGTGAGTCGGCACGACTGGGGTGCCTTCGTGCGGTGGGTGCGCCATTCCTGTCCTCGGGCGTAGCCGGCGCTTCGCCAAGGTATTGACATGTTTATGTCAGGTGTGTGACCCTCATCAGCATCGCCGCGGGAGCCAGGCAGAGGAAGCAGAGGGCACTTCCACCGATCTGAGCACCTCCCCACGTGGCCGCCGGTGCCTGTGACCGTGCAGGTCGTGGCCGTGCGGTTCGTGGGTGGGCACCATACCGCTGTCCTGGAGGCACCTTGTCTATCCTGCGAGCCGTGCGCATACCCCTCATCGTGCGCGCGATAGTGGTTACTTGCGCCGCCGTCCTGGTAGGGACGGTCGCGCTGACGAACGTGGCGTCCGCTCACGGGTCAGTGGTCGACCCTGCAGCCCGCGCGTACGCATGCCTGGAGCGGTGGGGTCACAACCACCTGGCGCCGGAGATGGCGACCGAGGACCCGATGTGCTACCAGGCCTGGCAGGCCAACCCGAACGCCATGTGGAACTGGAACGGGCTGTACCGGGAGAACCTCCGCGGCAACTACCAGGCCGCGATCCCGGACGGCACGCTCTGCAGTGGCGGTAACGCCGAGGGCGGTCGGTACGATGCGCTGGACGCCATCGGCCCCTGGATCGCCACGCCGGTCTCCAACAACTTCACTCTCCGACTCTTCGACCAAGCCAGCCACGGCGCCGACTACATCCGGGTCTACGTCACCCGGCAGGGCTTCGACGCTCTGAACCAACCGCTGCGCTGGAGCGACCTCGAGCTTCGCGCCGAGATCGGCTACACCCCGGCTTCCCAGTGGCGGCAGGTCCCGAGCGGTGTGGAGATCGACATCCCGGTCAGCGCTCCGGGCCGTACGGGGCGCCACATCGTCTACACCATCTGGCTGGCCAGCCACATGGACCAGGCCTACTTCCTCTGCAGCGACGTGACCTTCGGTGGTGGCAACGGCCAGCCGACTCCGCCGCCGTCGACCCCGTCGCCCACCCCGCCGCCGTCGACCCCG
>CAYTMR010000111.1:0-11601 GCA_964438855.1 uncultured Micromonosporaceae bacterium | reverse complement strand
CGGCGCTGGGCGTGAGGTGGCGACCCGGTAGGTGTCCCGGCCCGCCGCCTTGGCGGCGTAGAGGGCGTCGTCGGCGGCGTCGAGCACCCCTTGCGGGGTACGGGCGTGGTCCGGGAAGACCGCGATTCCGATAGACACAGTGATATCCACCTTTATCACTCCCTCCTTCCCGCGCGAATCGATCATCACTGGTCTACTGCGTACCGCGGCGCCGAGCCGCTGCGCCACGACCGTGCCACCCTCCACACCGGCCTCGGGCAACAGGACCACGAACTCCTCGCCACCCTGACGGAACACGAAATCCATGTTTCGGATCTCGGCCCGGATGCGCTGGGTCAGCTCGACCAGCACCGCGTCACCGGCGGGGTGGCCGTAGGCGTCGTTGACCTCTTTGAACCGGTCGAGGTCCAAGGCCAGCACTGCGAGAGTCCGGCGGAAGCGGCTGGCCCGTTCCACCTCCCGACGCAACGACTCCCGCAGGGAACGGTAGTTCCACAGTCCCGTCAGAGGGTCCGTCAACGACAATCGCTCCGCCTCCTCGTGGCTACGGACGTTGTCCACCGCCACCGCGACCTGCCCGGCGAAGCCTCGCAGGGCAGCCACGTCCCGGTCGTCGAACTCTTCCGCCCCCACCCGGTCGTAGAGCGCCAGCACGCCACGCACCGGAGGGCCGGGAACCGCGGCCGCGTCGGTAGGGGACGCCACCGGCACCGCGAGGTACGTGCGGCAGACCGGCTCGGCCGGGTGGAGCCAGCTGGCGTCCGGATCCAGCCGGCCACAGTGCACCCGACCGGTCGCCGCGACCGCGCCGATCAGCCCTTCCCCGACCGGCACCCGGACTGGGACCGGCACCACCCGCCCGCCTTCACCCCAGTCGGCCCGGTGACCGACTAGGTCACCCGAGGTCGGGTCGATCAGGACCACCGCGCCCGACCGCGCGGTACCGGCGGTCAACAGGCTGCGCAGGATCACCCGCACCAGCCCGTCCAGGTCGTGCGTGCTGGCCAGCGCCTCTCCAAGGATGGCGAGATGTCCTCGCAGCTGCTCCCGGGTGGCGGTCAGCGCGTGCGCGTACGACCGGGTGCGCAGGGCGACCCGCTTGAGCGCTTCGGCGAGCCGACGAGTCTCCTCCCCCACCGGCGTCGGGATCTCCGCCACGGCGTTGCCGTCGGCGATCTGGTTGGCTGCGTCGGCGAGCTGGCGCATGGAGCGCAGGCTGGGCCGCATCACCCACCACGCGGCCCCGCCGGCGAGCAGTCCGGCGAGCAGCACGACCGCGGCAATGACGGCGTAGACCCCCTGGGGGTCCTCACGCGGTGTCGAGATCACCAGGGGGAGCGGCTGGTCGACGACGGGGGTGAGGCGCCGCACCCACCGGTCGGCGGAGCTGCTGCCGATGGCGCCGGGTGGCAGGGCACGGGCGGCGACGGCGGTGGAGTCCGCCATGCCGTCGGTGCTGTGCAGCGGAGTGCCACCGGTGCCGAGCACGGTGACGTCGGCGCGGGCGAGCCCGGCCCACTGGCGGACGAGCTGCGCATCGAGCGTGATCGCCACCCAGACCTGGCCCTCGACCGTGCCGTCGTCGCTGCGCAGCGGTGCCTGCGCGGCGACGGCGTGGAACCGCCAGCCGTTGGCGGCGCCCGAGCTTGGGGCGTCGCAGTCGGCCCACGGCATGGGCGGCGCTCCACTGACGGGGCGCCGCAGCGTCCCGCTCGGGTCGAGCACCCGTACGGCGTCGGCGAGGCCGCGTTCGATCAGACCGGTGGCGGCGGTGGCACGATGGGATGGCGGGTGGAGCGCTACCGCGCCCGCAGCAGCCCGCAGGCGGTCGCAGAGCATGGCGACCGCGCCGTGGGTCGCCTCGGCAGCGCGTTCGAGACGGTCCTCGGCGTTGGCCCGGCCGACCTCAGCCGCCACCCGACCTGCGAGAACCGCGCCGATCAGCACGGGGCCAATCACCACGGCGAGCAACGCGGCCGCCAGTCGCGTACGCAGTGGCACCGTCCCCCTCCCCGGCTCGTCGTCGTGGAACAAAGAGCTGCAATGTGATGCTTACATAAAATGTCGGATTTAGCGGAGAGGCGACAGCGGCGAAATGCCCGATTCTCACGGGAAGGATGATCAACTTTCGGTGGCGTCCCCGCCCAGTGACGTACGCCGGCGCAAGGCAGAGCTGCGAGCCCGCATCCTCGCCACCCGACGCGCCCGCAGGGCGGATGACGCCACCGCCGCGCTACAGGAAGCGCTGCTTTCGGCCTTGCCCCAGCTCGTCGGTGGGCAGTGGCGCTCGCACCTCGCCCCGCGACGGCCCGGATCGGCGGCGGGTGGTGTGAGGACCATCGTCGCGGCTTACGCGCCGTTCGCCACCGAGCCAGGCGGACGTGACCTGCCGGCGGTATTGGCAGCGGCGCTCGGACCCACCGGGCAAGTGTTGTTGCCGGTCGTCTGCGACGACCGCGACCTCGACTGGATCGCGTACGGGGGTCCCGACACGCCGGCCTCACCGCCCCTGGGCCGCGCGGCGATCACCCGGGCCTCGCTCGTCGTGGTGCCGGCGGTGGCGGTGGATCACCGCGGCGTGCGGCTCGGCCGCGGCGGTGGCAGCTACGACCGGGCCCTCGCCCGGGTGTCGGCTGACGTGCCCGTGGTGGCCCTGCTCCACGACGACGAACTCCTCGCCGAGGACCTCCCCGCCGAGCCGCACGACCGGCCGGTCTCCGCCGTGATGACCCCCACAGCCGGGCTGGTCCGTTTGCCGGCGATCGGCTGGACAGTCGCCGACGACAGGGTGCATCATTAGCACTCGGACACAGTGAGTGCCAGATTCGGAGGGCTTCCGTGCCGACCTACCAGTACGCCTGCACCGCATGCGGACACCAGCTCGAGGCGGTGCAGTCCTTCACCGACGACCCGCTGACCGACTGCCCGCAGTGCGAGGGCCGGCTGCGGAAGGTGTATAGCTCCGTCGGCATCGTCTTCAAGGGGTCCGGCTTCTACCGCACCGACTCGCGCAACGAGAGCCGCAACGGCGCCAACGGCGCGTCGAGCTCCAGCGCCTCGAGCGACTCCGGCAGCGCGAAGTCCGACAGCTCCAGCACGTCCGGCTCCAACTCCAGCAGCGGCGGCAAGCAGCCGGCCGCCAGCTCCACCAACTGAGGCTTGTCCACAGTCCGGCGCCATCCACAGGTGGCGTGACGATCGATCGCGCGGCGAGCGCGGACGCCCGTAGTGTGCGCTGCCATGCGTACGCTCAGTCCGAACCGAGCCGCTCGTCTGGACCCAGTGCGCCGACCCGCTGTCCTTCGGCGAGGCACACTGCTGCGCTTGGCGGCGGTGGCTGTGCTGTTGGTCACCGCTGCCGGCCTCGTCTACACCGACGACGACTCACCGTCGGCCGACCGGCCGGTCGCCCCTCCCGCGAGCGCGAGCGCCACCCCCGAGGTGGTGGACCGGCTGCCCGTACCCACCGACCTGGTCGGTGTGGCGGTGCCCCTGTGGGAGACGACTGCGCTGGCGGTGCTGCGGCCGGGAGACCGGGTGGATCTGTTCAGCGTGCCGCCGACGGAGGTGAGCCGGTGCCACACGCCGACGACGCGCTGGTCCTCGCCGTGGACGACGCGGCCGCAGCGCTGTTCTTGGCGCTCACCCCGGCGCAGGCCCGCGCCGTCGTGGCGGTGCCGCCCACCGCCCGGTTCGCGGTGATCGTACGGCCGTGAGGCGTCGCGGTCAGCGGTCCCAGTGGGGTGGGCGCTCCTGGCGCCACCAGTCGTCGTCGAGGCGTTCCCGCTCTCCCCACCCGACGTCGGTGTCGTCGCGGGTCTGTTCGGGCAGGAGCGGCTCGTCGTCGAAGTGCACCTCACGGTCCTCGTCCGACCACCGGCCGTACGACATGTCGTCTCCTCTTCGATCCGCGGGCAGCCCACCCACGACGCGTGGGCGAGGTAGCGTCGGCGTGTGGAGTCTTCGACGACCGGACCGGCGCAGGGCTACTCCGGCCCGCCGTCCAGCACACCGCCGCCACCGGAGTGGCGGATCCCGGTTGTCGTGCAACCGCCACCGCCACGCATCTTGCCACCACGGGATTACGCGGCGCTCGACGCCGCCGAGCGGGCAGCGCAACGCCTGACCTACGCGGTGGGTGCCGCAGCGGCGGTCGTGGCGCTCGTAGTGGCGTTGGTCCTGGTCGTCCGCGTGCTCAGCTGATCTTGTCTAGCGGCTGAGCTGCCATTGGTGCTCCCACACGCTACGGGCGCCGGCGTCGCCGGCGAGCACCACGAACACCACGGCTGTGACCGCGGCGACCACCACCAGCGCGCCGAGCACCCGACGTATCCGCACCCGCCGGTCCGGGCGCCCGATGGTGAGCAGGGCCAGGGTGAGGATCCCCAGCACCAGCGCTGCCCACATCGTGAGGTCGCCGTACCTCGCGTGGTCGCCGATTAGTCCTTCCCGGAGGAAACCGCGCCGCGTGAGGAACGCCTCACCGGAGAACCGCGCCACCACCGCCGCGACCGGCGCGACCACCGCGAGGACGGCCGCCACCCAGCCCACGCGTGGTCGTAGCTTCGGCACCAGCACGTACGCCCCTGCCACGAGGGCGAGCAAGGGCACGAACACCGCCGCCGCGTGCACCGACAGAGGGTGCATCGGCAGGCCCGCGATCTCCTCGAACACCATGACCTCCGGTCGCGCTATCTGATGGGAGCGTACTGGTTTGTTGGAAAGTATTGGTGACGTGCACCACCTTCGATGTCTCGAACCTTGAGGTGGCTCGTCGCGCGTGGTGTCATGAGAACGTGTCAGATGCGGAGACGTTGCGGATGGCCGGGCTGCGGGTGACCCAGCCCAGGCTCGCCGTGCTCGACGTACTCCGCCAGGGTGGCCACATGGATGTCGAGGAGATCACCAAACAGGTGCGTGGTCGGCTCGCCTCTGTCTCCACTCAGACCGTCTACGACGTCCTCGGCGCCCTCTCCCGCGCCGGACTGGCCCGCCGCATCGAGCCGGCCGGCTCCCCCGCTCTCTACGAGGCGCGCGTCGGCGACAACCACCACCACGTGGTGTGCCGCAGCTGCGGCGTGATCGAGGACGTCGACTGTGTCGTCGGCGAGGCACCGTGTCTCGACCCCGACCGCGCTGCCGGGTTCGAGATCGACGAGGCGGAAGTGACCTTCTGGGGCCTGTGCGTGGACTGCCAGTCCCGCCGCGACGCCGAGCGCCACGCCGCGGCGCTGGTCCACCACCAGTGACCGGCGCGGCTCGCCACCATCACCCCACGCGTGCATTAGGGTCGATGCTGTTGCCTGAGCAGCGGAGGTGAGTCGGTGCGGAGACTGTGGGCATTGGTGGCCATGACTGGGCTACTCGCCGCGTGCGCGACCGACGCCACGCAGGATCCGTCCGTTGCAGCCGCGACAGGGTCCGGACCCGAACGTGCCGAGCGGCTCACCGTCGAGGTCCTGGCGACCTACCCGCACGACCGCACCGCGTTCACCCAAGGGCTCGAGCTGCACGACGGCCTCCTCTACGAGGGCACCGGCCTAGAAGGCCGCTCCGAACTCCGCACGGTCCGATACGAGACAGGAGAGGTCACGGCCAGGGTGGCACTGCCCGATGACGTGTTCGGTGAGGGCATCACCATCGTCGGTGGTCACATCTGGCAGCTCACGTGGCAAGACGGCGTCGCCTTCCACCGCGATCTGGCCAGCCTGGACGAGCTGCGCCGCGTGTCGTACGACGGGGAAGGCTGGGGCATCTGCTACGACGGCACCCGGCTGGTCATGAGCGACGGCTCCGCCGCGTTGACATTCCGCGATCCGCAGACCTTCGACGCGACCGGCTCGGTCACCGTCACTCTCGACGGCGAACCCTTGACGATGCTCAACGAGCTGGAGTGTGTGGCTGGCCGGGTGTGGGCCAACGTCTGGCAGACCGACCAGATCGTACGGATAGATCCCGCCACCGGAGTGGTCGAGGCGGTGGTCGACGCCAGCGGGCTGTTGTCCGACGAGGAGCGTGTCGGCGCCGATGTCCTCAACGGCATCGCCGCCATCGACTCCGGCGACACGTTCTTGATCACTGGAAAGTGGTGGCCCACGCTGTTCGAGGTCAGGTTCGTCCCCGCCGAGTAGCACCACACCGCCGTCGGTCGGTCTACTCCGTATCGGTCTCCCAGCGCGCCACCGCTGCCCACGACTGTTGGCCCGGGCGGTTGGCCCCGGTCGGGCAGACCTGACGAAAATCGCACCAGCCGCACTGAGGGCCGCCGACAGCGGGGAACGCTTCATCGGGGTCGGCCCCGTCGGCCAGCGACTGCGTCGCCGCGCGGATGTCGGCCGCGGTGGCTTCCGCCCGAGCCACCTGGCGCGCCAGTCGCGGTTCGGACAGTGTCGCCACCGCGACGGTACCGCTGGGCAGGTGGTGCAGCTCCACCCGGCGGCACGGGCGGCGGAACATTCGCTCGGCGGCGAAGGCGTACAGGGCGAGCGCGGCCGAGGCCCCTGCGGTGTCCTCGCTCGGCGCTTCCCCGCCGGTCTTGTAGTCGACGATCACCAGCTCCGGGCGGGCGTCGATGCGGTCGGCGCGGCCGTGGAAAGCCATCGACGACGTCCGCGCCGCCACCGTCCGCTCCACACCCAGCGGCGACAACGGCATCGTGTCCACATATGTCTTGAGCCAGCCGAGCGCCCGTCGGTAGATCTGTCGTTCCTGCTCCACGTCTCGGTAGCCCTGCCGCACCCACGCCGCGCGCAGCAGCACGCTTACCAGCTCCCTCCGCCGCTGCGCGACCGGCACGTCGTACCAGCGGCGCAGCACCGTGTGGACGCTGGTACCGAGGGAGTTGTGCGCCCACGGTGGGCCTTTGGGAGGCGCCGGTCGATCCAGGTAGGCGTACCGGTAGCGGCGTGGGCAGTCCTCATAGGTGGCCAGCCGGCTCGGCGTGATGGTGACGAGCCGGCTTGGCATCGCCGGCAGGTGAGGTTGTTCGAGGGACCCGCGCTGCACGTGACGGATCGTCCCACCCCGGCCCGACACCCGGGCAAGGCCCTACCACCACTACGGCAGGGGTCAGGAGCCGGTCTAGGCGTCGCCGAGGACCTCTTCCTCGTCCTCGTCCTCGACTCCGCCGAGCCGCGCCTCGACCGCCGCCGGCTCGTACATCTCCTCGACCACCCGCAGGTAGAGCTCGTTGGGGTTGGGCAGGTGCGGCACCTCACGCAGCGCCTGATCCTGACCCGCGGACTCCAGCACGAACGTGCCGTAGTTGAGGATCCGACCCAGCGGCGACTGTTCGTACTTCATGTCGGTAACCCGACCGAGCGGCATCATCGCCACGTTTCGGGTCACGATGCCGTTGACCACCATCACCCGCTTGTTGGTGAGGATGAACCGGTCGAAATGCCAGTCAGCAACACGCCAACCGACATATCCCATCACCGCTATCCAGGCCAGGACACAGAGGGCGGTCAGCGCCCCCATCCCGCCCTGCCGGGCGAGGAAGCCGGAGAGCCAGCCCAGCACGAACGTGGCGGCGACTCCGACCGCCAGCGGCACAGCGAGGTGGATGATGTGACGCCGCCACTCGCCACGGAACCGCTCGGTGGGGAAGAGGTAGCGCGCGACCAGCTTGCTTGGCTCGTCCTCCAGCGGCTGCACCCGTCGTACCCGGGCGGCGGAACCGTCGTCCTCCTGGAGACCGGCCAACTCTTCGGGGTCGATGCGCGGCGGAGCACCCGGATCGTCGTAGTCTTCCTGCACGGGCGCCATGCCGATGATCGGCGTGTCGTCCGAAACGCCTTCGTGGCCGTCGCCGCCTGCGCCTTCTTGCCGCCAGCGCGGCACGTCACCGGGGCCGGTCATGATTCACCGAACAGGTTCGAGAAGAAGTCGCCGAAGCCTTGGGCGATGTCGACCATGCCGTTGCCGAGCGTGCGGAACACCTCCGCCGCGTCACCTGGCCGCAATGCGATCCAGAATATGAGAAACGCGACGCCGCCCCACACCAGGATCTTCTTGACCATCGCGGGTCGACCTCCTCCCCACGGCGACAAGACCCCGTGGCGATGTCAACAACGAGGATATCAGCGTTTGGTCCAGTTACGAGCCTGGTAAGACCGATCGTCGTCACGATGTAAGGCGGACCGAGACCGCACCATACACGAGTTCGGCCGGAAAATAGTCGACCAAGTCGCACAACACGAGGTCTTCCGCGAGAAGATATCCCGCGGTCGCTGGCCATGCGATCACAGTCAGCCATACACTACCGGCCTCTCCTACGTAAGCGCTACGGTCCTCGGGGGACGGAACAGTCCAGAGTGGAGTCGGATGTCCGCCAGCGCGCACTTTGGCGTCGGCGGGGCGTTCGGCGATGGCCGCTGTGAGCGCGGCGCCGAGGTCCACGCCGGGCACGCCTGCAAACCGGTTCGCCAGACCGACACCAGGCGCTTCAGCCACGAGGAGCAGGTCCGCCGGGCCACCGGTGAGAGGGGAAGGTCCACTGCTGGCGATCACGGTGGCGCGAGCCGGCTCCCGCTCCCCACCGGCCCAGCCGGCCCCGGTGATCACCCACGCCTTGGGCAGCGGCCACGGACACCACACCGGCACCCGACCCTCCGGATGTCGGGCAGCCTCGGCGACGACGGAACGGAGCACCGCCTCGCTGATGTGGCGCGGAGTGTGAAGGGGAGGCACCGGCCCGCACTCGCCGCAACGCCAGGCGGAGTGCATCAGGTCCGGTGGTCGAACAGACCCGCCGCACCGGGGACACGAAACCGGAACCCCCACTCTCCAACCCTGCAAGGGCGCGGTCGCCTACGTCAACCTCAGCGCGGCGGAATTTGGAGACGATCAGTGATCGTCTGGCGGCTGCGCGTGGGTACGAATCCAGGCGTGCATCGCGATCCCCGAGGCCACTCCCGCGTTGATCGAACGGGTAGAACCGTACTGCGCGATGGAGTAGAGCCGATCGCACGCCGTCCGGGCGGCCTCAGAGAGGCCCGGCCCCTCTTGGCCGAACAAGAGCACGCAGCGCCGCGGCAGCGACACCCGTTCCAGAGGCGCACTCCCGGGCAGGTTGTCAATGCCCACGATCGGCAGGTCTTGCGCGCGGGCCCAGGCCACGAACGCCTCCACCGTCTCGTGGTGGCGGATGTGCTGGTAGCGGTCGGTGACCATGGCGCCGCGACGGTTCCACCGGCGCCGGCCGATGATGTGCACCTCACGGGCGAGAAACGCGTTCGCGTTGCGCACCACGGTGCCGATGTTGAGGTCGTGCTGCCAGTTCTCGATCGCCACGTGGAAGTCGTACCGGCGGCGGTCCAGGTCGGCAACGATCGCCTCCACGCGCCAGTACCGGTAACGATCCACCACGTTGCGGCGGTCGCCGTTGGCCAAGAGCTCCGGATCGTACTTGGGGTCGCTGGGCCACGTCCCTGGCCAGGGACCGGCCCCGACCTGTGCGGTGTCGTCGTGCGAAGGGTTCACGCCAGGGCTGCTGCGAGGTCTTCCAGGTCTATGTGCTGTCCACGACGCTGGCGCGGGCTAGGCCCGGCGCCGGCTGCGAGCACCCGCAGCGCGATCTGCTGGACCCAGTGCCGGTACGCGTTGGCGTCCGCGAGGTCGGCGCGCGCACGCAGGATCTCAGCGACCCGCCGGCTGTCCGTCAGCACTTGGGGCCATCCGCGGACCGGCGCGGTCGAGTGGTCGGTGGCACGCTCGGCGAAGATGGCCGCCGCCACCGCCCGCACCAAGTCACTGTCGAAGGCGCGACCCGCGGCGATCGCGTCCAGGCCGGCGAGGCCGGCGGCGACAGTGTGCTGGGGCGATCCGTTCTTGGCTTCGGTAGCGGCGATCATGATCGCGGCCGGTAACGAGGTGAGGTGCGCCCACTCGTCGGCCCGGAACGCGTGGCCGAGGTAACGGGGCACTGAACTGGCACGCGGCATGGGGGGAACCTCCTAGAGGCCAGCATATGCTCCACCGGCGCGGCGACCGCGTGCGGGAGGAGAGCCAGGAGCACCGCGAGGGCTGAGGCGCCCATAAACGGCAATGAGCGGCGGGGTCTTTCCGCACCCGCCGCCCACGCTCTAGGTAGCCAGCATTATTCCCGATCGGCTGCGTCTTAGGGAAGCCGTCGTAGGGGAGACTCCGGTCACATCACCGTGGCGGTGGGAGCCTCGGAATACCCCTCGCACCGGCGGGGTTGCGCTGTATGGCTACGCCAATCGATGTGAACGGAGAATGTCATGGCCACCGTAGAGCTGACCGCCGCCAATTTCGACGAGGTCACCAGCGCTGACGGCATTGTGCTGGTCGACTTCTGGGCCGGATGGTGCGGTCCATGCCTGCGGTTCGCGCCCGTATACGAACGGGTCTCGCAGAAGCATCCAGACATCGTCTTCGGCAAGGTCGACACCGAGGCCCAGCCGGCACTGGCCGCGACGTTCGACATCCGCTCGATCCCGACGATCATGGCTATTCGGGATGGGATCCTCGTCTTCTCGCAAGCAGGCGCACTCCCGGAGCCGACACTGGAGTCGTTGATCGAGCAGGTGCGGGCGCTGGACATGGATGAGGTACGGGCCAAGCTGAACGCACCACGCCGCTGACCTGCATTGCTTCAGCATTGGCACACCCGTACGATTAGGGAGTGCGCTGGTCGACCCTGACCCTGGAGGCTTCACCCGCTGATCCGGCGCCGCCGCTACCACTGGCGGTGCCGGATGCGGTCGTGCGCACCTTCGACACGCCTGAATTCGCCGGCATGACGTTCTATGAGGTTCGGGCGAAATCAATCATCAATCGGGTGCCCTCCGCCTCCCGGGTGCCTTTCGAGTGGACGGTCAATCCCTATCGCGGCTGTAGTCACGCCTGCGTCTACTGCTTCGCTCGCCACACCCACACCTATCTCGATCTCGACTTCGGGCACGACTTCGACCGGCGGATCATCGTCAAGGTCAACGCTGGTGAGCTCCTGCGGCGAGAACTCGCCGGGCCACGGTGGCGTGGTGAACCGATCGCTTTCGGCACCAATGTGGACTGTTATCAGCGCGCTGAAGGGCGTTACCGTCTCATGCCCGACATCATCGCCGCGCTGAGGGACTTCGCCAACCCGTTCTCGATCCTGACCAAAGGCACGTTGATCCTGCGCGATCTGGACCTGCTGAAACAGGCGGCCGCGGTGGCCGATGTCCGGCTCGCCGTCTCGGTCGGCTTCGTCGACCAACGACTGTGGCGTTCGGTGGAGCCGGGCACCCCCAACCCCAGGCGCCGGTTGGACACGGTCCGTGCTCTCTCCGACGCGGGTTTCTCGGTCGGTGTCCTGATGGCACCCATCCTGCCCGGCTTGACCGACGACGACGAGTCCATCGCGTCGACCGTGGCAGCGATCGCGGACGCGGGCGGCGCCAGCGTGACTCCGGTGGTGTTGCACCTGCGTCCCGGCGCCCGTCAGTGGTATGCACAGTGGCTCGCCCGAGAGCATCCCGCGCTCCTTCCCCGCTACCGTGAGCTGTTCCGGGACGGCTCCTACGCGGATCGGGACTATCAGCGTGACGTCACCGCTCGCGTACGATCCGCAGCGCGACGACACGGTCTGGCTGA
>CAYTMR010000110.1:0-11603 GCA_964438855.1 uncultured Micromonosporaceae bacterium | reverse complement strand
CGATCAGGCCGTAGCGGACAGCAGTCCGAGCAGCGGTCTGCGGCGTCGGGCGGCCCCGCTGATGCCACACGTAGGACAGCTCAGGGATCGGCAGTCGCCGTGCACCGACCTCTACCCACTCACCGGTCACCCACACGGTCGCGTCTCGGTAGTAGGTCGTCACTCTTCTATCAAAGCTCAGAACCGCAAGACAGCCCACTCTGCACGACGGCCGTACGGAGTGGGCTGTCGCGGCCCTGGACGTCAGGAGTGGTGCCGGTGTCCCACCACACCCGGGCTCTCACCGGGCCCCACCACGACGAACTGGCCCATCATCCCCTGATCCTCATGCGCGATCAGATGACAGTGATACATGAACGGTGTGTCCGGATCGCGGTGGTTGGGGAGCGGGACGACGAGTTCATAGGTGACGTGTGGCCGGAGGTAGACCGTGTCCTTCCAGCCCTGTAGGTACGCTGGCGGCGGCGCGTCGTCGACCGAACGCACCTGAAACGAGACGCCATGGGCGTGGAAGTTATGAGGAACACCGTCGAGGTTGATCACACGCCAGATTTCGGTGGCACCCGCCAGCGCGGCGAAGTCGATCCGACTCATGTCCATCTTCTTGCCGTTGATCTCCCGGTTGGAGAGACGGAACTCGCGCGTCTCACCGCCTTCGGCAACCGGCGTGGGCACCTCGACGAGCCGCTCCGGCAACGCAGGCCGCGGCGCGAGCCGGTCGGTTGCGCGTAGCTCCAGGATGTCCAGGGTGTCGGCGCCGCCCGAGAGGCGATCCATCAGGCCGCCGCCGAGGTCGGGCGGTGTGCTGCGTAGCACGACCCGCTCCCCGGGACGGACCGCCACTACGATCTCAGCACGCTCACCGGGAGAGAGCATGATCCGGGACGTACGATGGGGCCGGTCCACCAGCCCGCCATCGGTGCCGATCAGCGCGAACTCGCGGTCGTCGGCGAAACCGAAGTCGTAGGTCCGTGCTGTGGAGCCGTTGAGCAGCCGCAACCGGACGAGCTCTGTCGTGACCTCCAGGTAGGGCGCGAGCGTCCCGTTGACCACCACGGTGTCGCCCAGGATGCCCGACCCGCCCAGAGAAGCCCGACTGCTCAGGCGTCCATCACGGGTGAACCGTTTGTCCTGCACGACGAGTGGGAAGTCGTCCACGCCGTACTCCTGCGGAATCGGCAGTTGGACGGACAGCTCGTCGTCGATGAGGAAGACACCCGCCAGGCCCCGGTAAACGTGTTTCTCGGTCGCGCCATGGGGATGCGGGTGGTACCACAGGGTCGCCGCAGGCTGGTCCACCACCCAGTGCGCCGACCACGAACCGCCGGCCGGCACCGGCTGGTGCGGGCCGCCGTCCATCACAGGCGGTACGTGCATGCCGTGCCAGTGGACGCTGGTCACCTCGGGCAACTCGTTGTGGACGTTCACGACGACCTGCTCGCCTCGGGACGCGCGCAGGGTCGGCCCGAGGTAATCCCCCGTTGAACCCCCACGTCTCCACCGGGCCAGCACCGAAGTCGGTGTCGGCCCGGTCGGGCGGTGAGGTCGAAGACCCGCCTCCCTTCGGCGTCGATGTGCGAGTGTGCCAACGGGGGCACGGCGAGTGGGCGGGAAAAGTCGATCTTGCCCGCCGTCGACAGCGCCGTGCGCTGCCACATCCAGCCGCCGAACGCTACCGCACCGCCACACACGAGTACGGCCGCGACTGTCCCCACGATCAACACCCGGCGCAGCATGGGAACCGCTCCTCTCCTTCGCCAGCACTGGCCAGGTTGCGCTGTGGGAAGCGGGGTGGGTAGGGGTGAGTGCGCGATCTCCGGGAGGGGTCCCAGGAAACCCCGAGCTGCCACCGTGGCCCCGCTCGGGGGATCCCGGAGCGCGCACCCGGGGTCGGGCGGCTCAGGCGGGCGTGGCGAGCCGGAGCACGTCAGACGCGGTCGGCTCGACGACGCTGCCGAACTCGCGACCGGTCTCGGTGAGTACGTCGCACAGGTGCCGGCGGTCCGACGCCGAGGCGGTCTCCAACCGCATGCGGCGTGATCTCAGCGGCACCATCCGTAGCTCACGCAATGCGCCGCTAGCCGGGTCGAGGTCGGCGAGGTAGAGCAGCCGCAGGTCGTCCCGGTAGTGCTCGTAACCGGTGATGCCCTCGTAGTCGTTGATGAAGTCGCCGGTGCCGTACATGATCAACCGGCCGTGGTGGACCTCCAGCGGGCGCGGATGGTGGGAGGAGTGCCCGTGTACCACGTCGACACCGGACTCGACGACCCGGTGGGCGAAGGCGATGTGCGCGTCGGGCACCCCATAGCCCCAATTCGATCCCCAGTGGATCGACAGCACCACGATGTCACCGGGGCGACGGAACCGAGCCACTCGTTCGGCGAACCGGTCGGCGGTCTCTGGGGAGAGATCAGGCAGCAGGGCTACGCCCGCGCGGTAGGCCGTCGCGCACCAGCCGTAGGGGATGCCGCTGGAGACGGTGCCGGCGGCGAAGACCAGCACCCGCCCGCCGTCGGGTCGCGCGACCACCGCCGGGCGCTCCGCTTCGGCGAGGTCGTGTCCCGCACCCGCGGTGACGAGGCCACCACCGTGGAGGGTGGCGAGCGTGTCGACCAGCCCTTCGTCGCCGTAGTCGAGAACGTGGTTGTTGGCGAGGACGCACACGTCTGGTCTGGCCACGGTCAGGCACGCCACGTTGGCTGGGTGCATCCGATAGTGGACCGCTTTGCCGGCCACCGCCGTGCCGTCGGCCGTCACGCTGGTCTCCAAGTTGATCACGAGTGCGTCGGGCTGCGCCTCGTGCAACACCGGCAGCGCGTCCCCCCAAGGCCACGCCGGCTCCACCGGTCGGGGGATCGGTCCGTGCACCGCTTCGGCCAGTTGGACGTAGTACCGTGCGTCATCGACGTAGATTTCCCCTAGCCGCGGGTCGCCTGGGTGCGGCAGGATTTGGTCCACCCCCCGGCCGGTCATCACGTCGCCGCACAGTGCCAGCGTGACTGTCCCCCGCATACCCACCAGCCTACGGCCGGACAGCGGTGAAGTTGGGCTGCGCGGAGAACTCCTGGTAAGACCTCGGCGCCATGGCGGTGTTGGTCCGGGAAACCGGGATCGCGTGGAACTCTTGTGGAACTCTTAAGGCATATTCAGATTCCGGCGTATCCGGTCATTTGGGCGCCGTCGCGACTGATTTGTATAGATATATCGAGAATATGCGATTGTGCATCGCGGCGAGTGGCCAGATACTCTGGGTTGCCAGCGCGACTTGATCATTGGGGGATGGGTGCTCGGGCTGCTCGCAGGGCATGTACTGATGGCTGCGCTATCACCTGCGTTGGTGCGGTGGTGGGGTAGTCGAGCACTGTACGTCATCGCGCTCGTGCCGATGGTGACCTTCGGCTGGGCGCTGACCCACGCCGGCCAGATGCGCCAAGGATCGGCCGTGGTCGAGGTCTACCCGTGGGTGCCGCAACTCGGCCAAGAACTCGCCTTCCGGATGACCACCTTCCCGTGGTTGCTCGTCCTGCTGGTGAGCGGAGTCGGTGCCCTGGTGCTGCTGTACAGCAGACACTACTTCACCCACGACGATCCTGGGCTAGGCCGGTTCGCCGCGGTGTTCATCCTGTTCGCCGGGGCGATGCTGGGTCTGGTGATCTCGGACGACCTGCTCCTGCTCTACGTCTTCTGGGAGCTGACCACCGTCTGTTCCTACCTGCTGATCGGTCACGACGCAGCCAAGCACGCCAGCCGGTGGGCGGCGAAACAGGCGCTGCTGGTGACGACCTTCGGCGGCCTAGCCATGCTGGTCGGCTTCATCATGCTCGGCCAACACGCCGGGTCGTACCGGTGGTCAGTGGTCGCCGACCACCTACCCGACGGTGGCTACCTCACCATCGCGGTCATCCTGATCCTGCTCGGGGCGCTGTCGAAGTCAGCGATCTTCCCCTTCAGCTTCTGGCTACCGGCGGCGATGGCTGCCCCAACACCGGTCAGCGGCTACCTCCACGCCGCCGCGATGGTCAAGGCCGGCGTCTTCTTGATCGGGCAGATGGCGCCGGTGTTCGCGACCGTCGAGGCGTGGCGGCCGGTGGTCCTGGTGTGCGGCCTGGTCACCATGCTGATCGGCGGCTGGGCAGCGCTACGCCAGCCCGACCTCAAGCTGCTACTGGCGTACGGAACGGTCAGCCAACTCGGGTTCATCACCGTGGTGATCGGGGCGGGCACCCGGACCGCGGCGTTGGCCGGCGCCGCGCTGCTGCTGTCACACGCGCTGTTCAAGGCGGCGTTGTTCCTGGTCGTAGGCATCATCGACCGGGCCACCGGCACCCGTGACCTGCGGCTGATCAGCGGGCTAGGGCGGCTCCGGCCAGCGCTGGCGGTGACGGCGGTGGTCGCGGTCGCCTCGATGATCGGGTTGCCGCCCGCGCTCGGGTTCGTCGCGAAGGAGGCGGTGCTCGCCGCGTTCCTCGAGGGCGGCAGCGTCGACCACCTGGTGCTGGTCGGCCTCCTGGCCGGCTCCGCCTTGACCGTGGCGTACGGTCTGCGGTTCCTGTGGGGCGGGTTCGCCGAGAAACCGGACGTCCGGAGCCCGCCCGTGGCGCGGGTACGACTCGGATTCCTCGCACCAGCGGCGTTGCTCGCCGCCATCGGCCTTCTCGCTGGCGTCGTCGCTCACGTCCTCGACGGGGTGCTCGCGCCGTACACCGCTGCCTACCCGCTCCCCTCCGCCCACCCCTACCACCTAGCGCTGTGGCACGGCCTGACGCCGGAGCTCGCCCTGTCCGCCCTGGCGCTCGTCGCCGGTATCGGGGTCTATCTCGTCACCCGGCGACAGGTGTGGTGGCGGGCATGGCGCCTGCCCGCCGGCGGCGCGGAGCTGTACCGGCGACTCGTGGGGTGGACCGACCGGCTGGCGGTGGCCGTGACCGGCGCCACGCAGCGCGGGTCACTGCCCTTCTACCTCGGCGTCATCCTGGTGGTGCTGGTGGTCTTCGCCGCCGGTGCCCTGCTGCTCGGCCGCCCGTGGCCGACCCAGCAGCGCCTGTACGACACCCCGCTGCAGTTGCTGGCCGGCGGGGTGGTGGTGACCGCGGCGATCTTCGCTGCGAGGGCCACCCGACGCCTCACCGCGATGATCCTCGTGGGGGTCTCCGGCTACGGCGTGGCGATGCTGTTCATCCTGCACGGGGCACCGGACCTGGCGCTGACCCAGTTCCTGGTGGAGACGGTCACCGTCATCATGTTCGTGCTCGCGCTGCGCCGTCTACCGGCCCGGTTCTCGGAGCGGCCGTTGCGGCACGTCCGCCGCCTGCGGATCGCGATCGGTGTCGCCGTTGGTGTGGTCGCCGCGGGCATGGCCTACGTGGCAGCGAACGGTCGGCAGGCCATCCCGGTCTCCCAGGACTTCCCGGACGCGGCCGTGGCGTACGGCGGTGGGCGCAACGTGGTGAACGTGACCCTGGTCGACATCCGGGCCTGGGACACCATGGGCGAGATTTCGGTGCTGGTGGTGGCGGCGACCGGTGTGGCAAGCCTGATCTTCGCCCGCACCGCGGCGCTCAAACGCCGCGGCGGTAGTCGCCCGTCCTCGCCGCCGGCGACCCAGGGTCCGCGCTGGCTCCTGGCCGGCCGGGGACCGGAGGCCGGTCGGCAAGCGATCATCCTGCAGGTCATCACCCGCCTGCTGTTCCACATCATCGTCCTGTTCTCGATCTATCTCCTGTTCTCGGGACACAACGCTCCCGGCGGCGGCTTCGCCGGCGGCCTGGTGGCCGGTTTGGCGTTGACGGTGCGATATCTCGCCGGCGGACGGCAGGAGTTGAACGCGGCGGCACCGGTCGACGCCGGCAAGGTGCTCGGCTCGGGTCTGCTGGTCGCGGTGGGAGCCGGTGCCGCTCCGCTGCTACTCGGAGGTCAGGTACTGCAGAGCGCCATCGTGGACCTTCAGCTGCCGGTGTTCGGTGAGGTCCACCTGGTCACCTCGGTCTTCTTCGACATCGGCGTCTACCTCATCGTGGTGGGCCTGGTCCTCGACATCCTGCGCAGCCTGGGAGCCGAGGTCGACCGCCAACACGAGGCCGACCGCGAGCGAGCACTGACACGCGAGCCGGTGAAGGAGTTGGTGTGAGCCCGAACCTGCTCTACGTCGTGGTGATCGGCGTGCTCTTCGCCGCCGGGGTGTCGCTGCTACTGGAACGTAGCCTCACCCGGGTACTGATGGGTGTCCTCCTGCTCGGCAACGGGGTCAACCTGCTCATCCTCGCCGGTGGTCACGCGGGTGGACCGCCGATCGTCGGCAAGGCGACCGATGGCGCGATGAGCGACCCGCTCCCGCAGGCGATGATCCTGACCGCCATCGTCATCACCTTGGGCATGGCGGCGTTCCTGCTCACCCTGGCCTACCGCAGCTGGCAGCTGCTCGGACACGACGAGGTCCAGGACGACGTCGAGGACCGCCGGATCATGCAGCGGGCCGAGCTGGATGCCGGGCCAGACGCTTCCGACCAGGCCGGCGAGGACACGGACGCGGAGGTCGGCGCGTACGCCGGCGGGGAGGGGGAGCGGTGACCTTCCTCGTACCGCTCCCAGTCGTCCTCCCGCTGTTCGGGGCCGCGCTGACGTTGTTGATGGCCAAGCGACCCCGCGAACAACGGGCGGTAAGCGTCACCATTCTCATCGCCACCCTGGCGGTCTCGTTGGGGCTGCTCGCCCAGACCGTGGCGCATGGGCCGCAGGTTGTGCAGGTCGGAGGCTGGGATGCCCCCTTGGGGATCGTCTTGGTCGCCGACAAGCTGGCGGCGTTGATGCTCGTGGTCTCCGCGGCGGTGACCCTGTGCGTGCTCATCTACTCGATCGGGCAGGGTATGGCGGACGGCAACGAGGAGACCCCGCTGTCGATCTACCACCCCACCTATCTGGTGCTGACCGCCGGGGTCACCAACGCCTTCCTCTCCGGAGACCTGTTCAACCTCTACGTGGGCTTCGAGATCCTGCTGGTCGCCAGCTACGTGCTGCTCACACTCGGCAGCACGGAGAACCGGATCCGCGCGGGCACCACCTACGTCGTGGTGAGCCTCCTGTCGTCGGCCATCTTCCTGACCGCGCTCGGCTTGGTGTACGCGGCGACCGGCACGCTCAACATGGCCCATCTCGCCCACCGGCTCGACACGCTGCCGGACAGCCTGCGCTGGGTACTGCACGGCATGCTGTTGTTGGCCTTCGGAATCAAGGCAGCGGTGTTCCCGCTGTCAGCGTGGCTACCGGACAGCTACCCGACCGCACCCGCCCCCGTGACGGCGGTCTTCGCAGGTCTCCTCACCAAGGTCGGCGTCTACGCGATCATCCGCACCGAGACGCTGCTCTTCCCGGGCGGCAGGGTCGGCGACACCTTGATGGTGTTCGCCCTAGCCACCATGATCGTCGGCATCCTGGGCGCGGTAGCCCAGTCGGACATCAAGCGGTTGCTCTCGTTCACCCTGGTCAGCCACATCGGATACATGCTGTTCGGGGTGGGACTGGGCACCACGTCCGGTCTCAGTGGTGCCATCTTCTACGTCGTCCACCACATCGTCATCCAGACCACGCTCTTCCTCGCGGTGGGACTGGTCGAGCGACGTGGCGGCAGCACCGCCCTCGACCGGCTCGGCGGGTTGGCCAAGCTCGCCCCGTTGCTGGCGATCCTGTTCTTCATCCCGGCGCTCAACCTCGCCGGTATCCCGCCGTTCTCGGGTTTCCTGGGCAAGCTAGGGCTGTTCCAGGCTGGGTTCGAGGCCGGCACCGCGCTCGCATACGTCCTGATCGCCGGCGGAGCGGTGACGAGCCTACTCACGTTGTACGCCGTGGCCCGGGTGTGGAGCCTGGCGTTCTGGCGGAATCCACACCCGGACATGCCGGCGCCGGAGGGTAAGCCGGATCCCGCCGCTGGGGGTAGCCCGGACCGTTTCGGCACCGGTAATGGGGCCGCGCCTGCCTTGGTCGCTGCCTCAGCGCTCGCCACCAGCGCCACGTTCGACGACCGGACTGACAGTGTTCGACCGGCCGGGGATGTCGACCCGGTCAGAGGAGTTGAGGGAACCGAGGGTGAACAGACCGAAGCGGAGGCGACCCATGACGATGACGATTTCTCCGACGCGGAAACGGCTGGCCCCATGTTGCCGCGGCTGATGGTGTTGCCCACGCTGGTGCTGGTTCTCCTCGGGATGACCCTGACCGTGGTGGCCGGGCCACTGTTCGAGGTCAGCGCGGCCGCCGCCTCCGATCTGCGTGGGCGCGCACCCTACCTGGAAGCGGTCTTCCCGGAGGGCATACCGTGAGCCCACCAGCGCCGGTGCTCACCCGACGCGACCGGATCCGCAACCGGATCGCCGCAGTCACCACTCTGGTGGTGGTGTGGAGCCTGCTCTGGGGAGCCTTCACCTGGGGCAACATCGTCGCCGGTGCGCTGGTCGCCATCGTCGTCCTCAAGTTCTTCCCGCTGCCACCCGTCACCTTCGCCGGGCGGATCCGGATCCTGGGAGTGGCGAACTTCCTGCTGCACTTCCTAGCCGACCTGCTCGTCGCGAGCGTGCAGATCGCCTGGCTGGCGCTGCGACCCGGCCCGCCGCCGCGTGGCGCCATCCTCGCCGTGCCGCTACGGATCCGCTCCGATCTCAACCTCACGCTGATCGCGGTGGCGGTCACGCTCATCCCAGGCAGCATCATCCTCGAGGCGGACCGGTCCAGCGGCACCCTCTACATCCACATGCTGGGGGTCGCCGACCGCGCCGGCGTGGAACGGTTCCGCGCGAGGGTCTACCAGCTGGAGGCGCGGCTGGTGCGCGCCATCGGCTCCCGGGCGGAGCTGCGCCTGCTGAAGGAGTACGAGGCCGCCAACACCACACCAATCGTCGACCGCGACACCGTGGACCGCCCGACCGTCGACCACTTGACCGCAGACTCGAGAGGCGAACGACCATGACCTATGCTGCCGTGGCCGTAGCCGTCCTGCTCACCGTCGCCGCTGCCCTGACCCTGTGGCGCGTCGTGAGAGGGCCATCCACACTCGACCGGATGGTGGCCACTGACGTGCTCTTGGCGATCACCGTGGCCGCGATAGCGGCGTTGGCCGCCGTCACCAAGAACGGCACGGCGCTGCCGGTCATGGTGGTGTTGTCCATCCTCGGCTTCACCGGATCGGTGGGTGTGGCCCGGTTCGTCGCTCGGGAGAAGAAGTGACTCTCGACGCCGTACTGGACACCATCGCCGCGATCTGTCTCGTGGCCGGGGCGGCTTTCAGCTTGGCCGCCGGGGTAGCCCTGATCCGCTTCCCGGACCTCGTCTCCCGGATCCATGCGGCGACCAAGCCGCAGGTCCTCGGTCTGCTGCTCGTTCTGGTGGGGTGCGGCCTACGCCTTCGCACCGGGGTCGACATCACCACGCTGGTGCTTGTCGGCGCCTTCCAGCTCGCGACGGCTCCGGCCGCCGGTCACATGCTGGGAAGGACCGCCTACCGGGACAAGCAGGTCAGGGCTGAGCTATTGGTCACCGATGAGCTGGCCCCGGTCGTCGACAAGGTCGACGGCTAGCACTCAGGCGTAGTCGTCCGCCCCAGCCCTTAGGAGCGTGCTGGAGTGCGCTCCCGCGATGCCGCACGTTGCTGCCCGGTACGGGGACCGTACTGGCTCGCGAGCCAGTCCAGGTTGAGTTCGACCTCGCCCTCCCGCTGGCGCAGCCACGGGTGCAGGGCCTGCGGCAGGTTGGGCTTGTGGATCAGTGCGGCGAAGTTGTTGCTCTGCCGCGGGAAGCAGCGGCCAAGGAGGTGGAGGATCGGCTGCGCCACTCGGACGGCGTAATAGAGCGCGCGACGTCGACGGGCCCGCAGCTGGCCCCATGGGATCCGCATTGCGTGGAAGAACTCGATGTCGTGCCGAGCCGTAGGCGCGAAACAGTTGATCGTCTTGACGATCTCTGAGGCGGTCCACCGGTAGACGAAGTTGGGGATCGCAGTGTTGGCTACCCCGCCGTAGCGGCCGCCGTTGAAGTAGACGGAAGCGTGCTCGTACTCCTGCCCCAACCCGAGCCGCAGGCCCACGCGGGTCAACAGGTTGTCGTAGGGCTCGAAGAGCAGCAATCCGCGACGGGCGACCCGGTACATCTCTAGCAGTGCCCGGTGCGGTGAATGGCAGTGGTGCAGACCCGAGTGGACGATGCAGAAATCGAAGCTCTCGTCCTCGTACGTCAGCTGCTCGGCATCCTGGTAGGCGTACCTGAAGGGTGCGAACGCCTCAGGGCGCGGTCTCGGGTCGACGTTGGTGATGGTGACGTCCGTGAAGCCGCGCTGCCGCAACACCGTGTGGTCGGTCTTGCCGCCGCACAGTACGAGGATCCGCATGCCGCGGTCGAGTACACCGGTGCGTAGCAGCCGGTCCAGCGTCTCTCCGTAGAAGTCGGGGTTACCCTCGGCCACGTGCCACTCCTCGGGGCGCGCCGGCACCTCCGGCGCGCGGTGCCCGCCCGCTGTCGGACGGTGCTGGGTGAGAAGCGTACCGGCCGCCGACCGTTTTGGAGAGTACCGTGCTGGACATGGGAGACGGGTCGACGTCCCAGCGGGTCTTGTGATGTGGCGCGTGTTCGCCGTCGGTCACCTCGCGCTGGTCGCCGCCTGGCTCGGCGCGATGAGCTACAGCCTGCTGGTGGTCCAGCCGAAGGTGATGCGCTTCTTCGACGACCCGGGGCGTCGGGAGGAGTTTCTGACCGTGCTCGCGGCGGGCAACCGCCGACCGGTCGTGGCACTCATGGTGGCGCTGCTGAGCACCGGGGCCGTGGTCGCCGGCAGCGCACCTGCGAGGATCGCGGTCGGCTACGCGTGTGGACTGTTCCTGCTGCTCGCCGCGGCGGTCGTGTTCTGGCACGTGTCCTGGCGCCACTGGCCCGCCCGGGTGTTCGCCCTGCCCGACGAGGTGCCTGGCTACCAACGGCGGCTGCGGCGTCTGGCAGGACTCATGGTCGCCCTAGCCTTCGCCGCGTTGCTCGCCGAACTCGTGGTGACCGTCGGTGCCGGATGGTGGGCATGACCAGCTTTCGCAGCCGCCTAGCCTAGCGATACCAAGAGCTCCCGACAGGCCTCCTCACAGCGGTAGCACGCCTCCGCGCAGATCCGGCAATGCTCGTACCGCTCGGCGTGGCGCTGGCACGCGTCGCCGCAGGACATGCACGCGGCCACACACGCTTCCAGCATGGCGCGGGTGACGTTGGCGTCGTAGCCCGTGTGCCGGGACAACACCCGCCCGGTAGCGTCACAGATGTCCGCGCAGTCGAGATTCTCGCGGATACAAGTCACCAGCATCGCGACGTCTGGTTCGCTGAGGCAGGCGTCCGCGCACGCGGTACAAGCCTGGGAACAGCTAAAGCACTCCTCGATCGCGCGGCCCAACGCTTGCCGGTCGATGCCACCGAGGTCTGCCGGGTAGGTCTCCAGCATGGCGCTTGCCTGGGTCATGGCTGCCTCCTCGCCGATCTAGTCCATCACCCCTGGACTACCCGGCTCATACGCGCCTAACCCGCTGCCCTAAAGTCCGGTAACGAAGCCCGCACACCTCCGGTGCGGATCTCAGGGTTGTCCGCCG
>CAYTMR010000109.1:0-11638 GCA_964438855.1 uncultured Micromonosporaceae bacterium | reverse complement strand
GTGCCGGAGCTCTTCCACCAGGGCGGCGTGCCCGAGGAGTACTACGAGATACCCATCGGCCAGCCCGACATCAAGCGGCCGGGCAAGGATATCACCATCCTGTCGGTGGGCGCCACCCTCTACCGCGCCCTGGAGGGGAGAGCGGCGCTGGTGCTCACCTCACCGCCCTATGGTTCACACACCCACGGGCACATCCGCTCCGGACGCGACAACGGCGGCGGAAAGATCGACAAGCGCTACCACCGCTACTCCACCGACCGCGGCAACCTCGCCCACCAGCCCCTGCCCGGCCTCCTGGACGCCTTCGGACACATCCTCGCCGGCAGCGCCACCCTGCTGCGCCCCGGCGGTGTGATCGCCATAACCGTCCGGCCGATCCGGGTCAAAGGGCAGCTGATCGACCTGCCCGGCCAGGTCATCGACACCGCCCAACGCCACGGTCTCGCCCTCACCGGCCGGTACGTCGCCCTGCTCGCGGGGCTTCGTGACGGCGGACTGGTCAACCGGGCCTCCTTCTTCCAGATGCTGGAGACCCGCCGCGCCCGCGACCGCGGCATCCCCGCCTGCGCCACCGCCCACGAAGACCTGCTCCTGTTCCAACGCGCCAGCGACCTGCCGGAGGCGGCCCGATGACCGACCACCGGCACCACAAGCCGGCAGGGCGGAACCGGGTCCTGGAGATGCTGGCCATCCTCCAGCTCGGCCTGTGCGGGCGGTGCGGACGCGCCCGCTACCTCACCCGCCGCACCGCCCGGCACGCCGCCCGCATCGCCGCACCCGGCACCCGGCTGCGCGCCCACCGATGCGGCGACGCCTGGCACCTGACCGTCCCGGCAGGCCGCCCCCAGCTCATCGCGCCACCCGTCACGACCGTGCAGGAGACCGTCCCGGTCAGCCGCGGGCTTGACCGGCGGGGCGAAGGCGAGCGTCGATACGGGCGCTCCGCACCAGCCGGACCCGCCCGCCCGCGCGGCAGGCGACGCCCGTCCGGCGGCCGGAGCGGTTCTGACCCGCTGGAGGACGCCCGTGACAACCGCACCGCCCGCACCCGTCCCTGCGGGCCTCACGGCCCGCACGGGGCGGCGCCGGTTGCCGGGGGTGCGCGGTGAAGCCCGGGCTGACTCCAGCGGAACTCCGTTCGCTGCCCGTCACCATCGACCTGGTCACCGCCGGACGCGCGTTCGGCATCGGACGCACCAAGGCCTACCAGCTCGCCCGCACCGGGACCTTCCCCTGCCGGGTGCTCCAGGTCGGCCGCAACTACCGGGTGTCCACCGCCGACCTGCAGACCGCCCTGGGCCTCAGCCCAAAGGCGCCCGCCAGCGGCGACCCAGGCATGACCGCCGGGCAGCCTCCCAGCGACGAGAAGGAAGGCTGAATGGCCGCCAAGGGAAGCACGTTCAAGACCTGCGGATGCCGCGACCAGGACGGCAGACTGCTCGGCAAGAAGTGCCCGAAGCTGCGGCGCGGCAAGGGCCGGTGGAGCAGCACCCACGGCTCGTGGAACTACCAGCTCGAACTTCCGCCAACCGCCGCCGGGGCGCGGCGCAGTCCGCTGCGCCGGGGCGGGTTCGCCACCCAGGACGCCGCCGACGCCGAGCTGAACCGCGCCAAGGAACTCCTGGCCATCGCCACCGATGACACGGCCCGCCTGCAGATCGCCGACCTGATCGTCACGACCGTCCGCGCCACCAAAGCGCTGCCCGACCCCAACGAGGTGCGCCGCAAAGTCCGCACCGGGCAGGACCTGAGCCGGTCGATCACCGTGGGGGAGTACCTGGAGACCTGGCTGGCCGGACGCCGGAACCTGCGCGAAGGCACCCGCCGCTCCTACGCCAGCCACATCGAGCTGTACCTCAAACCCCACCTCGGGCACATCCTGCTGGAACGGCTCCGCGTCACCGACGTCGACCGGATCTTCGACGCCATCGACGAGTTCAATGAACAGATCGTCGCCGCCCGCGAATCGGGAGACCCCAGACTGCGCGCCAAGGTCAAGGGACGGCGCGTGGTCGGCCCGGCCTCCAAGCAGCGCATCCGCGCGACCCTGCGGTCCGCGCTGAACAAGGCCATCAAGCAACGCCTCATCGAAATCAACGTCGCCTCCCTGGTCGAGCTGCCGTCCGGCAAGGCACCCAAAGCCCTGGTGTGGACCGACGAGCGCATCGCCGAATGGGCGCAGGCCTTCGCCCAGCACACCGAGACGATGAATGCGCGCCGCAGACGGCAGGCACAGCTGGAACCGCACAAACGGATCGGGGACCGGATCAACCGGCTGGACGCCTACATCGGCGCCCCACGCCCGTCCAAGGTCATGGTGTGGACACCGGCCCTGACCAAGCAGTTCCTGCAGCGGGCCCGCGGCCACCGCCTGTACGCGCAGTTCCATCTGATCGCCTGCCGGGGCCTGCGCCGCGGCGAGTCCTGCGGCCTGCGCTGGTCCGACCTGGACCTGCGCGGCGGGACGGCGGCGATCCGGTGGCAGATCACCCAGATCGGCCCCGACACCTTCGAGGGCAAACCCAAGTCCGAGGCCGGGGAGGCCACCATCAGCCTGGACTCCACCACCATCAAGGAACTACGCGCCCACAAGACGCGGCAGAACACCGAACGCCTCGCCGCCGGCGACGCCTGGACCGAGACCGGATTCGTCTTCACCACGCCCACCGGCCAGCCGGTCGACCCCAACGACGTCACCGACCAGTTCGAACGGCTGTCCATGGAGGCCGGACTACCACCGATCCGGCTGCACGACCTGCGGCACGGCGCCGCCACCTTCCTGCTGGCCGCCGGATACGACATGAAGGTCGTCCAGGAGACCCTGCGGCTCTCCTCGATCGCGATCGCCTCCGACATCTACACCAGCGTCCTGCCACAACTGGGCCGCCAAGCCGCCGAAGACGCCGCCGCCCTCATCCACAACGCCGACCACCACCCGGCCAGCCGCCCACCCGAACCATCCAGCGCCACCATCACCCCGCTGCCCGGACACGCCCAGCCCAACGGCGACGCAAACCCAAGCCCTGACGCCGGGCAGAGCGAAACCCACGATGCTGACGGCCCGGACTCCGGCACCGACGCCCAGGCGTCCTAACGTCCCGCACGGTTCACCGACCGAAATAGCCGCGCAACGCGCCGACACACGCGGCTTGGCGGGTCCCGTCATGCGGGAAGCGGCGTCGGCACTCGGCCCGAACCCAACCCGGCACCCGACGCGCCTGCGGCGGCTTCACCGTCCGCGGGCGCCGGGCTCTCTCCTTGGGTGTGACCGTGCTGCTGCGTGGACGCGGAGGCTGTACCCGGCGGTTGCCGGGTACAGCCTCCGCCGGCGCCACGTTGGCCTCGCTACTCGGACGATCGTGATCACGCCGAGTACGGCTCGGAGAACGTCCGCCTCCGGGTGTGGCGGCCTGTCCGGTCAGGGACGGGCTCAACCGGTAGTCCAGGGGCGTCGCGTCTGTCCTGGGCAGCCGAGACGATGGGGATGCCCCGGGCGCCCCCGCGAAGTAGAAGACGGCCACGGTGCCAAGGGCGGCCAGCCCGGCACTGACCACAGGCGCCGCCCAGCGGCGGCGGTCGCGAGGGCGCCGGTGTCGGCGGCGCGGACGGACACGCCACGGCTCATCGAGCTCAGGCAGCACCCGCACTTCCGGCGGGGTTGGCGAGTTCGTGATCACCACACTTGGCTACCAACAGTGATGATCCTCGCACAATCAGGCACGCTGTTGGTGGCTCCATGTGACCACGTCGTTGGTGCTGGCTGAGTATCACGACGCTCGCTGCAGCAGGTGCCCGAATGGACTTGTCCTGGCTGTTATGTATCATTCGAGCGTGATGTCAGTTCAAACTGATGTATTGAGGTTGCTGGCCGACCCGCTGCGTGCGCAGATCGTGTCGCTACTGGCTGAAGAGGCGTTGTGCAACTGCCACCTCGTTGAGGAGACCGGCGCTAAGCAGACCAACATCTCCAACCACCTGCGGGCGCTGCGCGAAGCTGGGCTCGTGGACACCGAGCCCTGCGGGCGGTTCACCTACTACCGGCTACGGCCCGAAGCGCTGGAGCACCTGGCCGCCGAACTCGGAGAACTGGCCGCCGCCGCCCGCGAGGCCCAGACCCTCCAGCGGAAGAGGCCGTGCACGTGACCAGCACGCAAGACTCCGGCGCCGCCACACGCCCGCAGGAAGCGGGGGTGGTCGCCGGGCTGTCGACCCTCGACCGGTTCCTGCCGGTGTGGATCATCGCCGCGATGGTGCTCGGCCTCGGGCTGGGACGCGCCGTCCCCGGACTGGACGACGCGCTGGCCCGGGTCGAGGCCGGCGGGATCTCGCTGCCGATCGCGCTGGGCCTGCTGGTGATGATGTACCCGGTGCTGGCCAAGGTCCGCTACGACCGGCTCGACACCGTCACCGGCGACCGCCGCCTCATGGCGGCCTCGCTGCTGCTGAACTGGGTGATCGGCCCGGCGGTGATGTTCGCGCTGGCCTGGATCTTCCTGCCGGACCTGCCCGAGTACCGCACCGGTCTGATCATTGTCGGGCTGGCCCGCTGCATCGCGATGGTCATCATCTGGAACGACCTGGCCTGCGGCGACCGGGAGGCCGCCGCCGTCCTGGTCGCGCTCAACTCGGTCTTCCAGGTCATCGCGTTCGGTGCGCTCGGCTGGTTCTACCTGCGGGTGCTGCCCGGGTGGCTGGGCCTGGCGACCGACGAAGTCGACTTCTCGATCGGCAAGATCGTGGTCAACGTGCTGGTGTTCCTGGGCGTCCCTCTGGCGGCCGGCTACCTCACCCGCCGCTTCGGCGAGCGCGCCCGCGGCCGCGCGTGGTACGAGGAGCGGTTCCTGCCCCGGATCGGCCCCGTCGCGCTGTACGGGCTGCTGTTCACCATCGTCATCCTGTTCGCCCTCCAAGGCGACACCATCACCAACCAGCCCACCGACGTCGCCCGCATCGCCCTGCCACTGCTGGCCTACTTCGCGCTCATGTGGGGCGGGTCCTTCGCTGTTGGACGTGCCGTCCGGCTGCCCTACCCGCGCACCGCGACGCTCGCCTTCACCGCCGCGGGGAACAACTTCGAGCTGGCCATAGCCGTCGCCATCGGCACCTTCGGCGTCACCTCCGGGCAGGCCCTGTCGGGCGTGGTCGGGCCGCTGATCGAGGTTCCGGTCCTGGTCGGGCTGGTGTACGTGTCGCTGTGGCTGCGTCGCCGATTCCAACCCGCCGGGCGGTGACACGACGATGACCGCCGCCTGCGAGGCGCGCGAACCGAGTTCCTTCACAAGCCGTACCAGGCGGGCCGGTCCGGTTCGAGCGGCGAGTAGGGGCCGCTGGCCGGTGACGGCCTTGAGTGTTGGCCTCCAGATGTGTCGGGGAGGTGAACGGTGACCTGCACACCAGGCGAGGCATTGTTCGATCGCATTGCGGCGCGGCTGGCCGCCAGGTTCCATGGCTTGGTCTCTGTCGAGACCGCCCGCCGCCTGGTCACCGACTCCTACCGGCAACTGCATGCCACCGCCAGAGTCGACGCCCACCTGGTGGTGCTGGCCGAACGGTTCGCTGCCGCGCGGCTCACCGCCCTCGCCCAAGCCGAGGGACGGCTCGACAAACCGGTCCCCGAGGTGCTGTTCGTCTGCGACGCCAACGCCGGCCGGTCCCAGATGGCGGCCGCGCTCGCCATGGCCCGTGGGTGCGGACGCCTGCACGCCCGCTCGGCCGGCACCGCGCCGGCGGCGGAACTGGAACTGGCCGTCGTCGACGTCATGGCCGAGATCGGGGTCGACCTTTCGGCTGAGTTCCCCAAACCGCTGACCGACGAACTGGTCGCTGCCGCCGACCTGGTGGTCACGCTGGGCTGCGGCGGCGCCTGCCCACTCCTGCCGCACACCCGGTACCTGGACTGGGCCGTCCCCGACCCGGCCCATCAACCGTTGGCCGAGATCCGCCGCATTCGCGACGAACTCGACCTGCTCGTCACCGACCTGCTCACCACCCTCGACCAGCCCGGCCTCGAACAGCGAAGGAACGCCGATGCCTGATCAGGCTCGCTCTGCCAAGCCCAGTGTCCTGTTCGTCTGCGTGCACAACGCCGGACGCTCCCAGATGGCAGCCGCCTACCTCACCCACCTGGCCGGTGGCCGGATCGACGTGCGCTCCGCCGGGTCCGCGCCGGCCGACCAGGTCAATCCGGCGGTGGTCGAGGCGATGGCGGAGGAGGGGATCGACATCTCCGCCGAGACCCCCAAGGTGCTCACGGTCGACGCCGTCCAAGCATCCGACGTGGTCATCACCATGGGCTGCGGTGACACTTGCCCGGTGTTCCCCGGCAAGCGGTACCTGGACTGGACCCTCGATGACCCTGCCGGACAGGGCGTCGACGCCGTCCGCCCGATCCGCGACGAAATCCGCAAGCGCATCGAGAACCTGGTCAGCGGGCTCCTAGCGGAGTAGTGAAGGAGAAGGCGCACAGCCGGGCGCCGAGGGTGGGACGTCCTCGGCAACGTGTGCTCTGCCCGGTCTGTCTGCTCCAGAGCCGGTCCGTCCCGGACGTACGGTGACAGCCGCGCCAGGGGGAGGGGTCAGTTGCCGGGTGGGCAGCAGGTGTGCAGGTAGGCGCGGAGTTCGGCGAGTGACCGGTCGACCGCGGCGGAGTCGATGCGGTAGAAGACCTGCTTGCCGTCCCTGCGCGAGGTGAGCAGGCCGCCTCGGCGCAGCAGCGCGAGCTGCTGCGAGGCGTTGGACTGGCCGACCCCGAGCCGCTCGGCGACCGTGCCGACGGTGAGTTCGATACCGCCGGCGAAGAGTTCGAGCATCTGCTGCCGCTGCTCGCTGGCCAGCGCCTTGAGGAACTCGCGTGCTCCGGCGCCGAGCTGAGCGGCCGGCGCCGCCCCGCAACCGCCCGGTGCCGGAGCCACCTTCTCGACCGGCTCGACCATCGCTACTGGCTCCTCCCCGAGGTGTGCGCCCAGCATACGCCACATATCGATACTTCATTATTTTATGAAGTGTTGATATGTTCACCTCATGCTTACTGCACCACTCGTCATCATCGGCGGCGGCCAGGCCGGTCTGGCCACCGCCCGCATCGCCCGGTCCCTCGGCCTGGCGCCCATCGTCCTGGAGGCGACAGGCCAGCCGGCCGGGTCCTGGCCGCACTACTACGACAGCCTCACCCTGTTCTCACCGGCCCGGCGTAGTGCATTGCCCGGAACAGAGTTCCCCGGCGATCCGGACGGCTACCCCACACGGGACGAGGTCGTGGCCTACCTGACCGACTACGCCGCCCATCTGGACGCCGACATCCGCACCGGTCACCGAGTCGAAACGGTCGTGGCTGTCAAGGACGGCACACGACCGGGGTTCGAGGTGATCACGACGAGCGGCGAGATCTTCGCCGCGCCGCTGGTGATCGCCGCAACGGGCGGATTCAGCCGCCCCCACCGCCCGGACCTGCCGGGACTGGACGGCTTCCCCGGCACAGTGCTGCACTCTTCCGACTACCGCCGTCCCGGCCCGTTCACCGGCCAGCGCGTCGTGGTGGTGGGAGGCGGGAACTCGGCCGTGCAGATCGCGATCGAGTTGGCCGCGGTCGCCGACGTCACGCTGGCGACCCGGCGCCCGCTCCGCTTCATCCCCCAGCGCGTGCTGGGGGTCGACATGCACATCTGGTTGCAGCGCACCGGACTGGACGCCGCCGGGTGGGCGCGTCCGCTGCTGACCGGCGGCAAGGGCACCCCGGTGTTCGACACCGGCACCTACCGCGATGCCATCGCCATGGGCAACCCCGACCGCCGCCCGATGTTCACCCGCCTGGACGGCGACCAGGTCCTCTGGAGCGATGGGACCCGCGAACACGTCGACGTGGTGCTGCTGGCCACCGGGTTCCGGCCGGGCTTGGAGTATCTCGCCCCACTGGGCGCACTGGACGGCGACGGGCAGCCCCGTCATCGAGGCGGTGTCTCGGTTACCCATCCGGGACTGGGATTCGTCGGGCTGGAATGGCAGCGCTCCTTCGCCTCGGCCACCCTGCGCGGAGTCGCCGCCGACGCCCGGCACGTCCTCACCCGGCTGGCCAAGCAGACCCGCACCCCTGATGGCGCGCTGACATCGACCCGATGACCGCTCCGGAGCGGGACGGCGTGTGGAATCAGGCCGGGACGAGAGCCGGCAGGGCGAACAGACCCGACAGGCGGGTCAGCCTGTCCGGCACCACCCGGTAGTACACCCACGTGCCGCGCCGCTCCCCCTCGATCAGCCCGGCCTGGCGCAGCACCTTCAGGTGGTGAGAGATGGTCGGCGCGGTGAGTTCGAACGCGCCGGTCAGGTCGCACACGCACGCCTCGCCCCCGTCCACCGAGGCGATCATGTTCAGCAGACGCAACCGCACCGGATCGGACAGCGCCTTGAACACCTTGGCCAGTTCAGCGGCTTCCGCCTCGCTCAATGCGGGACCGCTCAATGGTGCGCAGCAGGCGGGGTCGGTCACGTCCTCAAGCTTCGGCATCTTAGACATGCATCTAATTTGACATCCGTCTATCCAGCGATGCAAACTGGCCCCTACTTAGACAAGCATCTAAACAAGGAGTCGGAGATGAAGACGCTGTTCGGGTGGATCATCGCCCGCCGCGTCAAGGCCGTGTCCTTCTGCGAGACCTGCGGCCAGGTCTGCACGCCCGCGTGCCGCTCCGCCGCACACATCGACCGCGTGACGACCGCCGCCCACCGTGCCCGCCTTTGACTGAACACCTTCCGCCCGACACCGATGACCGAACCGACAAGGAGCATCGTGGACAGCGAGACCGGACGACCGGAGCCGGCAGCGTCCCCGGACGCCTCCGCCGGCACAAGCAGCTGCTGCGGCCGGTGATGACAGACCATGACCAACACGGCTTGAGCAAACTCCGACCTGCTGGCCGGATTCCTCACACTGGCCGGATTCCTCACCGCGCACACCCGGCCGGCCGAGGGAGGATGACCATGCTGCTGGACGCTCTGATCATCCTGCACATCGCGGCCGGGCTGACCGCCGTCGTCAGCGGCATCGACGCGATGCGCGTCCCGAAGCGGCCCGGCCGCCACCCCAGCCGCGGCCGCATCTACCTGGGCGCCCTGGCCGTGGTCGCGGTCACCGCGTCCGGCATCGCCATCGCCCGCCCGCACACCGCCTACCTGCTGATCCTCGGCGGCCTGGCGTTCGCCGCCGCCGGCACCGGGTACGCGGCCCGCCGGAGGCGATGGCACGGGTGGCTACGCCACCACATCACCGCGATGGCGCTGTCCTACATCACCCTGCTGACCGCGTTCTATGTCGACAACGGGCCACGGCTGCCGATGTGGAAACTGCTGCCGCCGTACACCTTCTGGGTCCTGCCCGCCGCGGTCGGCCTACCGCTCCTGCTACGAGCGCTGCACCACCATCCCGCACCGTCCAAAGCCCACCGTGCTTCACATGAGGAGACCGTCCCATGACCGATCCCGACGCCACCAACAGCGCCGCTACTTCCGACACCAAGGACACCAGCAAGAACACCAGCCAGGTACGCGACCGGGTCCGAGCCCACTACGCCGCAGCCGCCCGAGCGGTCACCACCGGCACCAGCGGCTGCTCACCCTCACCCCAAGGCGGCGACTGCTGCACAACTCCAACCAACCTGGACGAGCCCGGTTTCGGAGCCGCCCAGTACACCGACCACGACCGCTCGCATCTGCCCGCCGACGCGATCACCGCAAGCCTCGGCTGCGGCAACCCCCTGGCCGTGGCAGAGCTGGCCGCCGGCGACACCGTGCTGGACCTGGGATCGGGCGGCGGCATCGACGTCCTGCTGTCAGCCCGCCGGGTCGGGCCGGGCGGCAAGGTCTACGGCCTGGACATGACCGAGGAGATGCTCGACCTCGCCCGGCGCAACGCCCGCCAGGCCGGCGCCACCAACGTAGAGTTCCTCCAAGGACACATGGAGCAGATCCCGCTCCCAGACGACCACGTCGACGTGGTCATCTCCAACTGCGTGGTCAACCTGTCCACCGACAAACCCGCGGTGTTCGCCGAAACCCTTCGGGTCCTGCGGCCCGGCGGGCGGCTCGGGATCACCGACGTCGTCGCCGAAAACCACCTGACCCTCGCCGACCGTGCGACCCGCGGCGACCATGTCGCCTGCATCGCCGGAGCCCTCACCTTCGCCGAATACCGCGACCACCTGACCGCCGCCGGGTTCACCGACATCACCATCACCCCCACCCACCAGCTCGCCGACGGCATGCACTCGGCGATCATCCAAGCCACCAAACCCGCAGCTTGAGATCTTTCTCATCGGTCGGTCCAGTTGCAGCGGTGTCGGCCGTGTCCTACTGCCGGTGACCAGCGGCTGGACTGGTGGGCCAGACGTCTACGGGGTTGGGCGCTGCCGCGCCTGCTCAGTCTCGGAACTCGCCGAATGCCTCGACGTCGACCTGTCGGTCGTCTCCCGACACCTGGCCCTCCGGCGGGCTGCAGGTGTCCTGCGGGCGACCAAGACCGGCCGAACCGTCCTCTACGAGATCCAATTCGACCCGCTCGCCGAGACGTTGCGCGGCATCGCCGACGCTCTCGAACGCGCCCGCGACGACTTCGCCACAAGCGCCTCCTGCGCCTCACCTGCCAATGACCAAAAGGAAGGAACCTCGTGACCGCGACCGCGCACGCCGCCACGGCATCCGGCGCCGCCGGCACGCCCGCCCCCAATGCACCGCTGGTCATCGACTACTGGACGGTGGTGATGGGGGAAGAGACATCATGCAGCTCCTGCGATGAGACGCTCACCGTGCTCAATGGGGCCATCGATACCATCCGCCCACTCGCCGACCAGCTCGGCATCACCGTGAAGATCACACCGCGAACCGTCTCGACTTGGGACCAGGCGCTGGAGCACCGGATCACCGCGTCGCCGACCATGAGAGCCGAGGGAATCGAGCTGTGCCCTTCCCACCCGGACGGCACCGAGACCCGACGGTGGACCTGGCGCAGCGAAACCACCAACTCGCTCCAGCCTCAGGCCGCCCTCGACTTCGTCCTGCAGGCCCTGTGCGCCCGTAGTCGGCAACTCGGTGACTACCTCTCCCGCGGCGGACCATCCCTATACCTTCGCCGTTTCCTCTCCGCGCCGGTAACACCGGAGCACGGCCAAGCCACCTCCTGCGGCGCAGGTGGCACCTGCTCCTGAACGCTTGAACACCGTTAGGCTCCCGGTCTGATTGCGAGTGCAGGAACACCCGGCATTCAGCGACCAGGCGGAAGGAGCCCTCGGGCTCAGAGAGTGGGCCTCCTGCCTGCAGGCGAAACCTCGACACCAATGCGCCAGCAACTACTGGCGGGTGCGCGCGGCGTTGGACGTCGCCAAGTTCTTCTCCACCGGGCAGGAGGCCCCTCAGCTTTCCTGCCGCAGTCCCCGGCCACCGTTATCGATGCCCGCGCAGAGCCCGGCATCCACAGTTTCATCCTTCGGCGAAGGTTGGATGCATGAGCGCGCTTGGGGCTGCTCGCACTGACGCAGGTCCACCTCCCCCCCGCGCGGCACGTGACTCGAGCTGTGGACGTGGCGTTCCTGAGGAATCGCGTGTAACAGGACCGGCGCGACGTGCGACCGGTAGTGGTGCCTCTCATAAGGTT
>CAYTMR010000108.1:0-11669 GCA_964438855.1 uncultured Micromonosporaceae bacterium | reverse complement strand
CACAGACCACCCTCCGAATCAACGAACTCCAAGTGCTCGTCACCAACCCGTAGACGAGCGCCGTCGCGTCACAGCCGCGCGATGAACCAGCGGCGGGGTGTCAACCTTCCGGCCTGGCTGAGGCGTCGTTGTCTGATAGGGGCCGCTGAAGAGTCGAGGGAGCTGATGGTTGGTGCAGGCCGTGACGAGTTCGAGGAGTTCGCGACGGCAACGTATCCACGGCTGGTGCGTATGGCGTACCTGTTGACGGGGGATGTGGCGAACGCCGAGGATCTTGTTCAGGACACTCTCGTCCGTACGCTTCGGGTTTGGCGCAGGATCAGTCGGACCGAGCACGTCCACCGCTACGTCTACCGGACGATGATCAACGCTCACATCAGCGCGCGGCGACGCCGCTGGTGGGGTGAGATCCCGACAGCCTCGGTGCCGAAGGTCGGCTGGGAGGATCCGTTCGGGGCCAGCGACGACCAGGATGTGTTGCGCGCTGACCGTCCTGCTCCGAACCCGTACCACACTAAGGTGATCAGCCTGGTCACGGGTCGGGTCGGCGCGGAGCCGGGGAGTCCTCTCGGAGCTCTCCGGATTCGATCATCTTCCGCAGTGCCGCCACAGCACGGCGGTACGCCGGCTCTGCAGTCACACCGCACCCATCCCTGTTCTGAACAGCTCCAACAGCCCTGAACAATCGACGGTACACCTGCTGCGAGCCTGCTCGGCGGCGCGGGCGCCGTGCCTATTGGGGACACGCGGTCTGATAGGCCATCTACCAGGGATGTCTCCGGAGACACCCCTATGGCAGGGGACGGTCGGGGACAGCTCGACGGCCTCACCGACCCGCTCAGCGAGCCGCTGACGCTCCGAGAGGCCGTAGGTCAGGGTGTGGTCCCCTGGTCCTACGAGGCCACCAAGAAGCGACTCCAGATCGGCGACGCGGCCACATGTCGTGACTGCCGCCGCTGGATGGCGCTTGGCGTAGGGGCGCTGCCGGCTGGGAGCTTCCCTAGGTGTCCTTAAGTAACGATTGGAGTGCGTCGCGGTTGGGTTCATCGGTGGCGGCGGCGCCGAAGGCGACGATTTGCGCTCCGCCGTTGAGGTAGTCGGGTGCGGCGTCGATCGTGACTCCGCCGGTGGCGAGGAAGCGGACGTCGGGGAAGGGTCCGCGGAGGGCGCGGAACCATGTGGGGCCGAGGGTTGAGGCGGGGAAGACTTTGACCCATCGGTGGCCGGCGGCTCTGGCGTGCTGGACTTCGGTGGGGGTGGCGACGCCGGGCATGTGTGGCAGTCCGGCGGCGAGGCTGGCTGAGGCGACGGTGGGATCGAAGCCGGGCGCCACGGTGTAGCGGGCTCCGGCGTCGGCGGCGGCGCGTACCTGTTGGGTGGTGATGACGGTGCCGGCGCCGACGAGCTTGCCGCGTTGTGCGCCTGCTTGGGCGACTGCTGCTAGTGAGGCGACTTGGTCGGGTTCGCCGATGGGTACCTCCAGGAGCTCCACTCCGGCGTCCCATGCTCGTTCGGCGGCTGCGACCGTCTCGGCTGGGGTCGGTAGGCCGCGCAGGATGACCATGATCCGGTGCTGGCCGAACAACTCTTCGAAGCTGACCATGGGTTACTCCCTTACGTCTGGCCCTTCGGTGCCGCCGCCGAGAACGGTGCTGATCAGTTTTGTTGCTTGGTGGGGTAGTGGGTCGCTGGACTCCGAGTTATCGATAAGGATGTGAGGTACCGGCGGCCGGAACTCAGTGTCGATCTTTGCCACGTACGCCGGCCAGTCGGCGAGCTTGGCAGCGTCCCGCGCGGCGCCTCGGTGGCGTAGGTAGGTATGCATGGTGTCAATGTCGCAGTAGACCCATACGAGCGTGGTGGTGGCGTTCATGGAGGCGTAGAGTGCTTGGGTTCGCTTGATCCACGCTTCGTCGCTGAACTCGCGGATGAACGGTGCGGTCACGATGGCGCTGTTGCCGCACTCGACGTTCTCGACGGTGGCGGCAGCGAGAGCTTCGTACTCGCGTGGCCGGATCCGCTCGAAGTAGAAGTCGGAGTCGCGATCGTTAGGTGACTGTCCCGTCATCTCTAGCGCAGCTTCGACCACGGGCCTAGTCAGCGTGTCCTTGTCGAGCAGGGGCCAGCCGGTCTCGCGTACCAGGATGCGACCCAACTCGGTCTTGCCGCTGCCGGCGTAGCCGCCGATCAGGACTACGTGTGGCGACCGCGGTCGAACCTCGGTTCGGATGGTTTGGTCTGGTGCGTGTACGACGCGCTTTGAGCGTGCCCTGGTGACTATGAGTCCTTCTTCTACGAGCAGCTTCATGGCTTCGCTGATCGTGTAGCCGCTTACCCCGTACTGCTTGGCTAGCTCCCGGGTGCTGTCCAGCGCTTCGCCGTGGCGCAGTCTTCCGGCCTCGATGTCGTCGCGGATCTTGCGTGCGACGTGGCGGTAGGCGATGTCCGTCCGTGGCGGCGGGTGAGGCGACGACATGCGAACTCCTGGCTGGTAGCGAACCGAGCGACCACAGGAACTATTGCCGGCGCGACTTTTGATCATTGTTTGCCCGGGGCGTGGCTGCATGACCTAGGAAGCCCTGGCCGCGCCCCGGCCCAACCCAAGGAGGAAGAGACGAGCGCTAAGGGCGCTGATTGCTGGGTGTGCGGCACGGGTCGACCACCTGCGTGCGTGAGCTGGTCGACCCGCTGGGATATCCGTCAGTTGGCGAACATAGGGGTTCGCCTCAGCCTTGGGCTGGTGACGAGTGGAGTTGGGTGAGGAAGTCCTTCCAGTCGTCCTGGGTGAAGATCAGGGCGGGTCCTTCCCGGTGCTTGGAGTCGCGGACGGCGACTACGCCGGGGAGGTTGGTCGCCACTTCTACGCAGTTGCCTTGACTGCCACTTCGGCTGGACGTCCGCCATACTGCTTCCTGCATGTTCATGTCAGCGCCTCCACTTTCTCGCCTATGTAGTTGAGGGCATCTTTTCCGGACAGAGCATCCTCAGCGATGCTTGCCCACAGCTCTTCGAACGTCGCAATCTCGTGTTCCCGGTCGAGGTACAAGGCTCCGGTCAGACCTTGACAGTAGACCGTCGTCGGTTCACTCGGCTTTCCCCCGGTAAGTGGGAAATCGAGAATTGTAAAGGCTCCGGCGTTGACCACCGGGCTCACGTAGGTCTGCGTCGGCAGGATGCTGACGCCGATACCTGGCTTCTCCATCATCTTTAGGAGATGAAGGAGCTGGTAGTGCATGATGCTGGGTTCACTCTGCATTCGCACGAACGCCGATTCGCCCATGATCACGTCAAGCCGAGGTGGGGGAGGAAGCGTTCGGTTCAGTAGAAGCTGTCGGGTCATCCGAAGCTGGAGGCGACGGTCTGCCTCGTCATCGGCCAGTCTTGGTTCACCCGCTTTGATGACCATCCGGGCGTACTCTGGCGTCTGGAGAAGCCCTGGAACCAGATCTGGCTCGTAGACCCGCAGACCACTGGCAGCCTGCTCCAGGCTCACGTACAGCTCGAACCACGCTGGGACGGTGTCGCCGTACGCGTGCCACCAACCGCGGTCCTTCGTCGCCTTCGCCAGCGCAGTGAGCGCTTCGATGGTCTTGTCGTCAGCGCTGTAGATCTCGCACATGGCCTTGACATCGAGGGCTCGCATCGACGTCATGCCTCGTTCGATCCGCCAAAGCTTCTGGCCGGACCACTCCAATGCCTTGCATGCCCCTGTAGCTGTAATCCTGCCTCCTCGCGGAGCTGCCGAAGATACCGGCCGAGTTGACGACGGGGAACTGTCGACCCTCGGTCTTCCATATTGACACCATCTATCGTTCCTTCACCGCCTGTCAAGAGTTGGCTGCGATCCGTTGCATGTCACGGTGGAATGCCATTGGATTGGGGACAGGGGTGGACACGGCGGCTGTGAAGTGCTAGCTCCGCGGATTCCGTGCGCCCAGATTCCAAGATCGTCCTAAGTGGGAGGACTGAGATGCCGCACAGTGAGGATGTCGAGCTGTGGACTGCGAGCCGTGTGGTCTCGATGCATTACAGCGAGGGTCGCTGTAAGCAGTGTCCTCCTGAGGGGAGTCAGGAGAAGTGTCCGCTGCTGGTGTGGGCGGGTACGCGGTTGCGGATCTGGGAGAGCAGTCACGGTCGCCGGTATCCAGATCAAGCTCCGGGGTGGCAGTCGATCCCTAAGGGCTATCGCCCCTATCCCGGTACGCGCTGAGCGGCAGCGGTGCCGGTGTTGTTGGTCGAGATCGGTTGGGAGGAGGAGTCGTGATGAATGTGGCGTTGGTTTGTCATGATCCGGCGACGGGTCGGATCACGGTGCACGAGTTGCCGAGGGTGGCGGTGATCGAGCCGTGTGCGGCGACGAAGCGGGAGCGGATGTGGAACATGGAGGTGGATATTCGTTTGGCGGATGGTCGGACGTTGGTGGACACGACTGCTGGGGATGCGCTGATGGAGGTGTTGGGTTGTATGCCGAGGATGAGGGTGTTCCTAGGTGGCGGCGGGAGGCGGAGGGGTTGCCGGTGCCGACCCGGCCGGAGAAGGTGATGGTCCGGCCGCGCGATGGTGAACCTGAGCCCGGCGGGCAGTGACGACACCAATGCCCGCCTAGTGGGGCTGGGTTGGTGTGCCGACTGCGGGGTGGCGGTCGGCGCGCGGGGTACGCCAGCTAGCTAGTGGTGTTGATCCAGGGGAGCGGGACTTCTGTTGCGCCCGGCTGAAGGTGGGCAGTCCGCGAATGTCGTCTGGATAGGTGGAAGCTCCCGGCAGGAAGACAGGTCGACAGTAGCGTCTGAAGCCGGGAGCTTCGGTGACCGATCATCGCATGCTTGCTTGCCTACCGCACATCTGCTCGTACTCCTTGTTGTTCCGGACTGCTCGGGTGTCTGGGTAGGGGAGTCGAGCCTTGGTATGAGCGGCTGGATTCGTTGTCGTGGGTATTCCACGGTGTCTGTCGACCCTGTGCGTACGAGTAACGTCCCGTGTGATCATTTTGCGGGGAGGTTCTTGTGGCAGCGTCTCGTTTTTTGTAGACGATCGATACGGTTTCTGTCCGTACATGGCGAGGGTGTCTACCCTGTCGGTGGCTAGAGCATGATGAAACGTGGTGCCGGTAGCGAGAGCCTGGTGCCGCAATGCTGATGTTGGCGTGGACGGCCCCAGGGTAGAGGTCTGGTGCTCGAGGCGTTCACCCATAGGTCAGAGGTGGCTTTGGCCGTTGACACTTGAAGATCACAAACACGGGGTGTGGGCGCGTGAGCGCTGCTAGCTAGCGTGCTCCTGTGGAGCGCAAGGGGTTACGCCTTTGCCTTTCATGATCGTTTACTGCTTGTTGATCCGCCCAGATCGTCATCTTCTAACCCAAGTTCTAACCCGAGGCCTTAACGATGGTTGGGGAATCTTGCAGCGACACACCGGGGTCTGCTGCACTACCGGAGGTTCGCTGCAAAACGCGGCCGCCTGGGTGGCTGTACACCTACTTTGACCTGCGACTTAAGATTGGGGTCCTCATCCCCCTGAGAGGGATCGCAACACCAGGTTTAGGGTCATCACCCGTTGCGGGCAGTCCTCATCGCACGGGAGCCAGGGATCTGCATGCAACGTCACCGCGGGATGCGGCCGCGATGCAGGCGCTGCTGGCCAAGCATCAGGGCGCCGCGCAGAGCACGGTCACCGTGGAGGTCGTCTTCACGGGCACCTCGGTTCACCCGACCAGAATCCTTGACGTCAAGATCGACAGGCTGAGGAGGCCGGCGAACCTGACGTCCTTGCGAACGGAGTGCCCGGGAGACCCGCCTGCGCGCCTGCTCGAGGTAGACCTCGACACACCACCCCGCGACCTCATGAGCGACGGCGAGCCGTACTTCGTCAGCAAGGACCTTGAGGTCAGCATCGAGGAGCGAGAGAACCTCCGCATTTTCGTGACTGCGGGGGAGTGCAGCTGTCGGTGGATGTTCGCGGTGGACTATCTCGACAGCACGGTAACGGCCACACGGGCGTACTTCGGCGTCCACTGCCAGCTTCATGACTGGGCCGAGGACGTGCCGCAGGACGCCGAGTTCAGCCTGACGATAGGGCGTATTGGCGGTGGCAGGTGTCGTACAGCTGCCGGTACAGGTTGTTGAGGTTGCGGTCTTTGACTGTCACATACGGGGGTTGCCCACTACCACGTGGTAGGTGCCAGGTTTCAGGATGCCTGGGTGTTCGTCGAGGTCCTCGGTGGCGTACCGGAAAGCGGCCAGTTCGTCGTCGTCTTCAAAGAACGTCAGCTGGCGGTGCTTGATCAGCGCGTCACCCACCGCCACGTGCAGTGGGAACTCGTAGCCCTTGGCTTCTTCCAAGGTGGTAAAACCGGCGGCGTGGAGGGCTTCGACCAGTAGTCGGAAGCGGGCGATCGCCACAGCGAAGGGGTTGATGTCCACGCCGTGGACGGCGTCGAGGGCGAGGCGGAGGTGTTCGTGCCGGTCCCGGGCTGGGGCCTGCTGTTGCCACTGGGCTAGCATGCGGTGGAAGGCGCCTAGCAGGAAGTGGCCGGATCCGCAGGTGGGGTCGATCACCCTCACCACGTCGAGGCCGAACTCGTCGATGGCCGGGGTGAGGGTCAGGTCGAGGATGAACTCCTCGACGAACTCTGGGGTTTGCAACAGGGCGTAGGTTTTGCGGGCCTGCTCGGACAGGTCTTGGTACAGGTCGCCGAGGAAGCGGGTGTCTTCGCCGGTGAAGTCGTGCACCAGCATGCCGTCCTCGCCGCGGCGGCGCCAAAACCCGATCAACGCTTTGGCGGCGTCGTGGCTGATCGGCAACTGGTACAGGGGGTTGTGGTCCTGGTCGAACAGCAACCGGCCGGCCTGCGATTGGGCGATCTCTGCGAATGCTTCATGGAGCCAGTCACGGTCGGTGCGGGAGGGGAAGCGGTGGAAGTACTCCTCATTCGCCACCCACACATCAGGCAGCACGACCTACTGATTCTGAGCCACCACCGGCCGTGGCGCCAGCGAGGTGGGTCGGGCGTGCCGTCAGCGGCGCGTGAGCAGCCGGCGGACGCGGGCGGTGGCGCGGTGGGCGGTGAGCCGTGCGACCACGGCCGTGGCGCGGGCGAGCGACCGGACCCCGGCCACCTCCACCGACGTGGGCAGCCAACGCCCGGTAGGCAGGTGGGCGTCGGGTAGAGCCCCGATGCCACCAGCCAGCTGCTCCTCCGAGTACCCCGACAAGTCGACGATGCCGGCCCTGTCGGCCGCCACCGTGTCTGCGCCGTGGGTCGCCGTCACCACCTCGGCGAGAGACACCCCGTCGTGGTCCAAGAAACGTGCCCGCCCGAGCGCGGCGGTGCGCCACAGCTCCACAGTGCCGGCAGAGCCCACCGGCACCCGCACCAGACCGAGCTGGTGCCGGTCGGCGACGTCCACCAGCCGGCCCAGCGCCGGTCGTGTCAATCCACAGTCCACCGGCACGCGCAGCAGAAACGGCGAGGGGAACACCGACTCGGGAGGGCTCTGCACCAGCCGCACCCGGGGATCGGAGCGGTACGTGGCGGCCACCAGCCGCAGATCCAGGTCCGGGTCGGACAGCGGTGACATCCGCTCGTCCGACAACGTGTCCCACGGGCCCACCAGCAACACCCGCAGGTCCTGCTCGTCGCCGCGCAGCAGCGCGTCCACGGCGGCGCGCACCCGCTCCAGTGGCCGGCCGGCGACCTCCACCACGGCGGTCACCAGCGGCACCGCCCACCCCGAGCCACCCACCTTGCGCAGCCAGCGCGGCTGCGGCATGCGGTCGGCGAGGTGGGGCCGGTTGTAGCGGCGCAGCTGGTCCTGGTGGCGCATCATGTGAGTCGCGCCGAGGTGCCAGGCCCGCGCCGCCGGCTCCGGCACGAACACCGCGCCCGCCTGGGCCAGGCGGTATCCGAACTCGGTGTCCTCACCCAGCTTCAACTCCGGGTCGAGCCCACCGGCGGCCTCGTACAACTCCCGCCGCAGCGCCGCCGTCGCCCCCACGTGGATCATGAAGGCGAGGTGGTCGGCGGCGCGGAGCTGGTCGGTGCGTGCGATGTAACGCTCCACATAGTCGTGCGGCTCGCTCGGCACGTCCTGGAACAGCTCCTCCGCCGGCTGCTCCGGCGACGGCCAGCCCGGGCGGTCCGGTGCCACGTCCACGAACCGTTTCCAACCAAGCGTCACCGCGTACGGCACCACGTGGTGCCAGCGCGCCTGCGCGGCCACGTGCTCGGGAAACACCACCATGTCCGCGTCGAGCCAGTGCAGGATCTCGCCGCTGCTCTGCTCAGCCCCGTGCCGCAGCGCGTTCGCTCGCCCCCACCCGCTCGGCACCCGCAGCAGGCGGCAACGCCGCGGCCGCAGCGTCGGCAACTCCAACGCCGGTGCCGAGCCGTCGTCGACCACCACCACCTCGAGCAGATCCGCCGGGTAGGTTTGGCGGGCCAGCGACGCCAACGTCAGATCCAGACTGGCCTGACAGCGGTACGCCGGGATCACCACGCTCACGGTCAACTCCGGCCGCCACCGGTCCAGCTCCGGCACCCGCAGCGTCGACCAGTCGTTACGGAACACCCGGGGCACGCTCATGCGGTGCCGAACTCCGCGTAGCGTGGCAGGCCCTGCCAGCGGCGCGCCGGGTCGGTGAGGAAGTAGTCCCAGCCCGGATCCCAGGTGTGCCCGTCGCCGTGTCGGGTGTAGATGAACCCGAGACCGTGCGTGCGGTAGACGGTGCCGCCGTCGGCGAGCACCCGGTCGAGCAGGGCCCGGTCCACCGACCGGGGCACCGGTGGCCACCCGCCGACCGCCTCCAAGTCACCGTGTCCAAGCAGGATGGTGCCGCCGGCGACCGTGTCGGTGTAGTCCTCGCAGGTCATCCGCCGCCGCACCGTGATGTCCTTCGGCTCCAGGTAGACGAACTCGGCGCCTTTGCCGACCACCTCTGCCCCGGAGTAGTAGCGGGCCAGCACCAGATCCCAGATGTGCTCCGGCCCGTACCGGTCGTCGTCGTCCACCTTGGTGACGAGGCTGCCGCTGGCCGCACGAGCCGCCACGCCCAACGCCTCACCGAGCGTCCACTCCGCCGGCACCGTCACCACCGGGCCTGGCATGGCGAGACCGGCGGGCGCGTCGACGCCGTGCAGCGCCACCACCACCTCCAGCTCCGGGTAGGTTTGCGCGGCCATGGCGGCGAGCGCCTGCGCGAGCAGGTGGGGGCGGCGGGTGACCAACAGCGCGGAGACAGTCGGTGGGCGGGCCAGGCCGGGATGGTCGGCGGGCGGGGTGAACGCGGATGTGTGGTGGCGCAGCGCGTCGCGGCGCTGCGCCACGCGGCGGATCTCCCACCGCATCGGGTCGGCGGCGGCGGCCGGGCGTGGGGCGCGGCCCAGGTCTGCCCGCGGTGGTGCCAGCAGCCCGTCGGGCAGGTCCGCGGCGGCGAGCACCACCCCGGTCATGGCGAGCGGGGCCAGCACCGCCGACGCGGCGGCGGTCGGCCCGGTCAGCCGATCGACGCGGAGCGCGCCGAGCTCGGCCAGCACCGCCGACTGCCGCGCGTCGAGTGGTTCACCCACCCGTCCCGCCACCACCGCCACCCCATCGTCGCGGGTCACCCGCCAGGTTTCCGCGTCGATGGCCAGGTGGCCAACCGGCAGGTGCGTGCCGTGCTGGCGCCGGCCGTACGGGCTCGCCGGGGGCGGCTCGTCGGTGGTGGCGCTGGCCGGGCGGGGCAGCGGGCGCGCGGGGGTCAACGCGGCGCGGGCAGCGGCGACCACGGTCGCCAGCGGTACCGGTTCGGCCAACGTCACGCTCACGGTGGCGGGCCCACGCCCACCGGCGGGCAGCGACACCTCGTGCCGCCGCAGGCCCGGCAGCGGACCCAGCCGGCCCGACCAGCCCGGGTGGGGTGTGCGCCAGTCGGTGACGGTGATGCGTAGCTGCGACACCTTGTCGTCTGCGGCCAGGTGGCGCCGCAGCGCGGCGACACACTCCACGGTCAGCTCACCGTCGTCGGTGAGGGCAGGGCTGCTGCTCGCCGGCTCTGACCAGGCGGGTAGTTGGCGGGGACGCCACCGCCGCCACGCTTCCCGGGCCCGCCGTATCCGAGTCCGTAGTCGAATGCGGCGGCGGATCGCCTGCCCTAGACCTGTGCCGGCGCCTGTCGCCGTCACCGCGCCTCCTTCGTCGCTGGTCGGGCCCGGCGCCCGTGCCGGTGCTTCCGCGGCGATCGTACGCCCCGGCACGCCGGCTGGTGCACGCTCCACGCGCGTGGCGGGGAACGTCCGGTGAGGACGGCGGGTGCTCACAGGACGCGCAGTCGGCGCCGGACACGGCGGACCGCCAGGCGGGCGACGTGGCCGGTGGCGCGGAGGAGGGACCGCAGACCCGCCACCGGCACCGGGTCGTCGGGGCCGCGGGTTCGCGGCGGTGGGGGTGGTGGAGGCGGTGGCGCGGTGAGGTCCACCATCCCCGTCCCGTCGCCGGTCAGCCACCACGCCCCGTACACCTCGGACACGACGTCGGCGAGGGTTTCGCCGTCCCGCCGGTGGCGCAGCGCCCGGCTCAGCGCGGCGGTGCGCCACAGCTCCAACGTCGGTGGTGTCAAACCGTCGCCGGCGCCGGGTGCCAGCCACCGCAGCAGGCCAGCCTGGCTGCGGTCGGCCTCGGCGAGCAGCCGGCTCACCGTCGTCCGGCCGACGCCCAACTGGGCCGGCACGTTCAACAGGAACGGTGACGGGAAGGCGGTGACGGGCGCTTCGGTGACCAGCTCCACGCGGGGGTCGGCGCGGTAGGAGGCGGCGATGAGCCGCAGGTCGAGCAGGGGATCGCTGAGGACCGCCCGCCGCTCGTCGGTCAGCTGGTCCCAGTCGCCGACCACGCACACCCGCAGGTCCGCTTCGTCGCTGGCGAGCAGCCGGTCCACGCAGGCGCGGACGAGCTCCATGGGCTGGCCGGTCGCGTCGACCACGGCGACCACCAGCGGTACTCCCCAGATCCGCCCGGGGGTGCGTCGCAGCCATCGGGCCTGCGCCATCCGCTCGGCCAAGTGTGGTTCGTTGTATCGGCGCAGCTGTTCTCCCATGGTCATCATGTGGGAGGGGCCCATGTGCCAGCTTCGCGCCGCCGGCTCCGGTACGAACACGGCACCGCCCTGCGCCAGCCGGTGCCCGAGTTCGGTGTCCTCGCCGAGGCGCAGCCCGGTCTCCAACCCGCCGATGTCCTGGTAGAGGTCGCGGCTCAGCGCGGCGGTGGCGCCGACGTGGGCGCGGAACACGAGGTGGTCGGCTTGCCGCAGCTGGTCGGTGGCCTCGATGAGCTCTTCGACGTAGTCGTGCGGTTCGGTCACCTCGGGTGGGAACAGCGTGTCGAGGGTGCCGGTGGCGCACCGACGCGAAATCTCCTCGGGGGTGGTCCACCCTTGTTTGACGAACCGCTTGTAGCCGAGGGTCACCACATCCGGTGACAGGTGGTGCCAGCGGGCCTGCGCCTCCACGTGTTCGGGGAACGGCACCAGGTCGGCGTCCAACCAGTGCAGGATCTCCCCGTCGCTGTGTTCGACCCCGGTGTGTAGGGCGTTGGCGCGGCCCCAGCCGCCGGAGTGGTCGGGTACGCGCAGCAGCCGGCAATGGGGCGGGGCGACCTCTGGTAGCTCCAAGGTGGGTTTTGAGCCGTCGTCGACGA
>CAYTMR010000107.1:0-11695 GCA_964438855.1 uncultured Micromonosporaceae bacterium | reverse complement strand
GCTCGACCCGCAGCCCGTGTCCTCCCGCCAGGTCGGCGGCGACCGCTCCCTGCCCTCCGCTGTCGCCGACCACCGCTACCCGTCGACCCGCCGGCAGGGGTGTGGACAACAGCAACTGGGCGAGGTCGACCAGCTGGGCCGGAGTGTCCACCCGGATCACCCCGGCGGCGCGGCACGCCGCGTCCACCACGTCGAGAGCGGAGGTCAGAGCCCCGGTGTGGGAACGGGCAGCCCGACGGCTGGCCTCGCTCGCGCCGACGGTGAGCAGGACGGTGTGTTTTCCGGCCGCCCGCAGCGCCCGCAGAGTCTCGATCATGCGGTGGCCGTCCAGGAAGCTCTCCACGTACAACGCCACGACCCGGGTGGCTTCGTGGTCGAGCAGATCGGCCAGAGCCTCCTGCGCGGTCACGTCCACCTGGTTGCCGACCGAGACGAACCGGGAGACGCCGAGTCCTCGGTCGGCGGCCAGGTTGGCCAGCTCCGAGCCGAGCTGTCCGCTCTGCGAGACGATCCCCAGCGAGCCGGGGGAGAACTCACCCCAGGCGAGCTGCACATCTGTGGTCGCGTCGTAGATGCCGAGACAGTTGGGACCGACCAGGCGACCCCCGTGCTCACGGATCCGTCGGGCCAGGTCCCGTTCGGCGCCTTCGCGCCCGAGCACCCGATCGATCCCCGCGGTGATGCCGAGGAAGCCGCTGGCACCCTTGTCCAGCGCCTCCTCCACCGCCTGCGGCACCGCCGCGGCCGGCACACAGAGCACCACCAGCCCCGGTCGGCCCGGGATCTCCCGGACCGACCGGAAGCTCTGGTGCCCCTCGATCGTCGCCCCGCGGGCGTTGACGAGGTAGATGGGCCGTCGGTGCGCGCCCTTGAGGGCGCCCCGGGCAAGCCAGTACCCCCACTTGGCCGGGTCGGGGGACGCGCCGATCACGGTGACCGCCTCCGGGTCCCGGAACACCGCCAGCCGTCCGCTGTGCTCCATGGATGAAACGGTCATGACCCCGCCGTCAACCGTCGCGAGATGATGAGCCGCTGGATGTCGGACGTGCCCTCCTCGATCTCTTCGAGCTTGGCGTCACGCATCCACCGCTCAACCGGAAACTCGCGGGAGTATCCCCATCCCCCGTGGGTCTGTACCGCCGCAGCGGCCACCCACGAGGCGTTCTCCGAGGCGACCAACTTCGCCATGGCCGCCTCCTCGGTGACCTGGTGGCCCTGGTCGTACAGTTGCGCCGCACGGACGGTCAGCAGGTGGGCGGCGTCCACCCGGGCGGCCATGTCCGCCAGCCGAAACGCCACGGCCTGGTGGTTGATGATCGGGGTGCCGAACTGGTGCCGCTCCTGCGCGTATCGCACGCTGGTGTCCAGCGCGGCCCGGGCCAGGCCAGTGGCCGAGGCTCCGATGAGGATGCGCGAGGCGTCGAAGGTGCGCATCAGGCCGTAGAAGCCCTGCCCCTCGTCACCCAACCGGTGGAAGACCGGCACCCGCACGTTGTCGAGGAACACCTCGGCGTTGACGATGCCCCGCTGCCCCATCTTGCGCATGGGCTTGCCCACCGACAGACCCTCGGCTGTCCGCGGAACCACGAAGGCGGTCACCCCCTTGGCGCGCTTGCTCGGGTCCACGGTGGCGAAGATGACGAAGTGCTCGGCGTACGGGGCGTTGGAGATCCAGGTCTTTTGCCCGTTGAGGATGTAGTGGTCCCCGTCCCGGACGGCGCGGGTCTGCAGTGCAGCGGCGTCCGATCCGACCTCCGGCTCGGTGACTGCGAGCGCCGTGATCGGGGGCTCGTCGGTGCACAGCATCCGCAGCCAGGTGCGCTTCTGCTCCTCAGTACCCAGTGCCTCGATCGGCCCGGCGAAGAAGGCGTTGGAGGTGAGGAAGTTGCCGATCGAGATGTCGCCGTAGCAGAGCTCCTCCTGCACCAAGACCTGAGTGAGCAGGTCGGTCACGCCACCGCCGCCGTACTCCTCCGGCAGCATGAAGTGGGTGAGCCCGATGCGGGCCGCGGCCTTCCACAGGTCCAGCGGAGACTCGACGTCTGCGGCGTCGACCTCGGCCGCGCGTGGGCGGATCTCCCGCTCGGCGAACTCCCGGGCGAGGCGGACGATCTCCTGCTGCTCCTGGGTCAGTGTGAGAGCATCCCGGACTGGACGCATGAGAAATTTCCTCCGATGACGGTGGGTTGGGTGGGAGCGTTACGTGACCGGCTGCGGGCTCCGGTGGTCGCTGTCGGCGGTCGCTATCACCAGCACGTCGTCTGGGCGCCACGCGACCGCGACCGGCGTTCCCGGTGCGGCCCGGTGGTCCGGACCGTCGTTGCGTACTCGGGCGACGACCCGTCGGCCGTCCGACAGCGCGATGTCCAGCCGTCGTTCGCTGCCCAGGTACGCCACCTCCTGCACGGTCCCGGACAGTGGTTGGCAGCCGTCCGGTAGCGCGTCGGCGGACTCGCCGACGCGGACCTTCTCCGGCCGGATCACCAGCGCGACCGCGCCGTCGGCCGCCTCAGAAAGGTTCAATGTGAACCCGGAGTCCCGGTCTCGGAACACTCCTGAGCGCACGACGCCGTGGAAGATGTTGGACTCGCCCAGAAACTCCGCCGTGTACAGCTCGGTTGGTCGTTCGTACAGCTCGTCCGGTGTACCCACCTGGACGACCCGACCGTTGCGGAGCAAGGCGATCCGGTCGGACATCGCTAGCGCTTCTTCCTGATCGTGGGTGACGAAGACGAACGTGATCCCCAGCTCCCGGTGCAACCGTTTGATCTCGATCTGCAGCTGCTCTCGCAGCCGCTTGTCCAGCGCACCGAGGGGTTCGTCCATGAGCAGCACCGGAGGCCGGAAGACGATCGCCCGGGCCAGAGCGACCCGCTGTTGCTGTCCGCCGGACAGCTGGGACGGCATGCGTTTGCCGAGCTGGCTTAGCTCGACGATCTCCAGTGCCTCGTGCACCCTCCGGTGGAGCTCCGGCTTCGGCACCCGGCGCCGGCGCAGCGGAAAGGCGACGTTCTCGAACACGGTCATGTGCGGGAACAGCGCGTACTGCTGGAACACCATGCCCAGGCCCCGCTTGTGCGGTGGTACCCGCGTGAGGTCCTGGCCGGCCACCTCGACGGTGCCGGTGTCAGGGGTGATGAAGCCAGCGATGATGTTCAGCAAGGTCGACTTGCCTGATCCGCTGGCGCCGAGGAGGGTGATGAACTCGCCCGCCCGGATCTCGAGGCTGACGTTGTCGAGCGCCGTCACATCCCGGTAGTGCTTGGTCACCACGTTCACCCGTACCGAGGCGCCGGCGAGTGGACTCGTCTCACTACTCATGGTTGCTCCAAGGAGGGGGAGGTGCGGGGGGTGCGCGCCAAGCGGCGGCTACGGAGGAGCCGGCCCACCCCACCGGCGGCGAAGACCGCGACGGTGACCAGCAGGAGCATGGTCGACACCGCCGCCACGGTCGGATCGATCTGCACCCGAACCCCGGACCACATCCGTACCGGCAGCGTGGTCATTTCGGGGCCGGACAGGAAGATGCTGATGACCACTTCGTCCCAGCTGGTGATGAACGCGAACACCGCACCCGTGGCGATACCCGGGGCGATGACCGGCAGGGTCACCCGCAGGAACGTCGTGATCGGCCCGGCACCGAGGCTCATCGCCGCCTGTTCGAGGCGTCGGTCGAACGACGCCAGCGCCGCGGTCACGTTGATGACGACGTAGGGGACCGCGATCGCGGTGTGCACGAGCACGAAGCCGGATGTGGTCTCGGTCAGGCCGACGTGTAGCGCTACCGCGTACGTCGCGAGTCCGATGATGACGTACGGCACGATCAGTGGCGCGACGACCAGGCCGGAGATCAGGGACTTGCCCGGCACTCTGCCCCACACGAGGCCCATCGCCGCGGCGGTGCCGAGCACGGTGGACAGGATGGTGACGATGACCGCCACCCGCAGGCTCGCCAGGGTGCTGGCCTGCCAGGCCGGATCCTCCAGGAACCGCTGGAACCAGCGGGTGGAGAAGCCCTCTGGCGGGAAGGTCAGATACGGGCTGTCCGACAGCGACATCGGCACGACGACCAACGCCGGCATGATCAGAAGCGCTCCGGTGAGGGCGCCGAGGACCACCAACGCGGCGCGGGTGAGCAGGCGAGTCACGGTTCCCTCCAGAACATCCGTCGGATGTCGATGAACCGGCTAGCCACCGCCAGCAACAGCAGTGTCGTCACCAGCAGCACCACCGCGAGCGCCGCTGCGAAGCCCCACTGCAGAAGGTTGGTCACCTGTTGGACGATCAGCTCACCGAGCATGACGTTCTGCGGTCCGCCCAGCAGCGATGGCGTGATGTAGAAGCCCAGCGACTGGATGAACACCAACAGGCAGCCGGCGACGACACCGGGGAGTGTCAACGGCACGAAGATCCGCCAGAACGCGAACGCGGGCCGCGCGCCCAACCCTTCGGCCGCGTGCAGCAGTCGACGATCGACACCGCGCATGGTGGCGTACAGCGGCAACACCATGAACGGCAACATCACCTGCACCATTCCGATGAGGACGCCGGTGAAGTTGCGCATGAGCGGAAGCGGCGCGTCGATCAGCCCGATCGACAGCAGGGTCTCGTTCACCACACCGGTGTCGCGCAAGAGCAAGACCAGCGCGAACGAGCGGACTAGCAGGCTGGTCCAGAAGGGTACGAGTACCAGCACCAGCAGCAGGCTCCGCCAGAACCGCCGGGCCAGGGTCATCAGGTACGCGTACGGGTAGCCGATGACGAGGGTCACCGCGGTGACCGCGATCGCGGTGACGAAGGTGTTGAGGAGAACCTTGGTGTAGACGCGGCCGGTAAAGATCGTCCGGTAGTGGTCGATGCCGATGTCGGGGTCGGTGACACTGCGGGCGAGCAGGATCACCAGGGGTGCGATCAGCACCACCAGCAGATAGGCAGCCACCGGCAGTGCCAGCAGGCCCCAACCGTCGGTGCGGTCAGGGCGGCGGCCCGCCGGCCGGGCGCTGGTGAGCGACCCGGCCGGCGGGGCGGTAGCGACCTCGCCGTTCATCACCACGAAGCCAGCCACTCGTTGAACTGCTCGGAAACCTGGTCGTAGTGCGTGGCCCAGTAGGTGTAGTCGATCACCGTGGCCTGGAGGGCGGCGTTCTGCTCCGCGGTGGGCAACTCCGCCACGATGTCGGCGTCGAGCAGGGCCAGCGCCTCGTCGTTGACAGGGGTGTAGGCGCTCGCCACGGCGTCGGCCGCCTGCCCCTCCAAGTCGCTGATGAAGTGGTTCATCCACTCCAGGGCGAGGTCCCGGTTCGGGTAGCCCTTCGGGATCACCACGGTGTCGTACGACAGGAAGTGCTCGTTCCACTCGTTGGCCACCGGCTGGCCCTGCTGGGCCGCCTGGAAGATCCGACCGTTCCAGGCTTGGACCAGTGGTGCCTCCCCGCTGGCCACCAACTGCACCTGCTGGTCGCCGGTGTCGTAGAAGACGATGTGCTCCTTGATGCTGTCGAGCTTGCGGAACGCGCGGTCGATGTCGAGCGGGTAGAGCTGATCGGCGGGTACGCCGTCGGCCAGCAGTGCGGCCTCGAAGATCCCGCTGGTCACGGACCGCCAGAAGCCGCGCTTACCCGGATACTTCTCGACGTCGAAGAAGTCGGCCCAGCTCGTGGGGTGGTCGTTCGGGAAGACGTCGGTGTTGTAGGCGATGGTGAACCCGTACTGCAGCACCGGAATCGCGCAGTCGGACACGAACTGGGGATCGAGTGGAGAGGTGTCCACCACCGACGTATCGATCTTCTCCAGTAGGCCGCTTTCGCAGGCGGTCACCGCGAAGTTGGGTTCGACCTCGACGATGCCCCAGGTGACCTTGCCGGCCTCAACTTGGGCACGAAGTTTGGCGTAGTCGGTGGGCTGGTCTTGGAGGACGGTGACGCCGTTCTCCTCTGCCCATGGCTTCACATACGAGTTGACGTGCGCTTCCTGAGCGCTGCCTCCCCACATCACGACGGTGAGGGTCTTGTCGTCACTTCCTGAGTCGCCTCCACAGCCAGCGACCGCGGCTAACGCCGCCACGGCGGCGACCGCCACTTTCTTGTTCCTGAGACCCATGGGCGCCTCTCACTCGATTGACTGATGCGTCAGTTATTTGGTCGGTAATCATGGGGGTGTCAGCGCAGCTTGTCAACAGCTAGGTAGCCGAGATTTGACTAGCCGGTCAGTGGTGCCGGAGAAGACGACCAGGCTTCGGACAACCGGTCACGAGTCGACCAGGTCGGGTGACCGTCGAGCGACGAACGTAGGCGATCGCGATTACTGAGCGTGGGACGACGTGGCGCCGGTGCGAGAGGACGGCACCGGATTGACCACCGGGTGGCGTTGGTGACGGCTAGCGTCCTTGCCCGCGGCCGTGGTGATCTGGTCGAGGAAGTGGTGGCAGGCTCGCCGCATCCGGTCCAGCGTCATGTTCCGGGACGCGAGGACGACCTGGATGGCCAGACCGTCGATCAGCCCGATCACGAGGTTTGCCAGCATGACGGCGTCGCCGTCGCGGATCAGTCCGCTGGCCTGTCCGTCGCGAATGATGCCGGCCATCAGGGAGCGCCACTCTCCATACACGGAGTCATTGAGCTCGCGCAGGTCGGGCTCGTGGATGGCCTCGCTCCACAGCTCCACCCACACCCGCCAGGCGCGCAGCGTCTGTGGGGTCGACGGCAGGTAGGAGTCCACCAACGCCCGCAACTTCGTCAGCGGGTCGTCGTCGCTGTCCAGTATCGCCCGCCGACGTTCGAGGGAATTGCGGAAATTGAACTCGAACGCGGCGTGCAGCAATGCCCGCTTGGTGGGGAAGTAGTAGTGCACGGTCCCGGTCGCGGTGCCGATCCTGGCAGCGACGTCGGAGACCCGCAGGGAGCGGAACCCCTGCTCGGCGATGACATCACAGGTCGCTGTGAGGATCTGCTGTCGCCGCTCGACCTCCGCGCTCGGCCGGGCCATCGTTCACCTCTCTACTGACGCGAGACGATGGGAGCATAACTGACGCACCAGTCAAACATCGTGGTTCCTCCCCGCCTGTGTCGGCTGCCACGGCACGACCCGTCGGTGGGGGCGGTGCTTATTCGAAAACTGCTAGAGGAATGTCTATGTGGGGCCTCTGAACCGACCGATCAACAGCGGTGAGGTTCCTTGGTAGACGCCGGCGGGGGCGATACGTCACGAGATGCTGTCGCTCGCGCGAAGGAGGGAGGCCGGGTCGTCGAACCGTACGGTTCGACGACCCGGCCCCGAACAACAGGACGCCGGACAGGGGACGGTCGGGGTCGCCGGCGAACCCCTAACGAGGAAGCCGAAGCTCACCCACCCCGTGGCGCCGATCGACCCGTTCCAGGTCTCGTTGCTGACGGTGTAGTTCGATCCGCTACCGGACAACCGTCCATTCCATAGCTGGTTGATCGTCGTACCACCGGGGAAGGACATGGTGACCGTCCAGCCGTTGATCGACGAGTTGCCCGCTCGGACGGTCACTTCGCCCTGGAAGCCGCCCGGCCACGAGTTGATCTCCTGATAGCTGGCCGTGCACCCACCCTGCCCTGGCGGGGGCGAGACTGGTGGGGGCGACGACGGCGGCGGCGAGGACGGCGGAGGCGACCACGGCGGCGGGGACGACGGCGGCGGCGAGGACGGCGGCGGGGAGCTCTGGAACTGACTGAAGAACTGCCAGGTCACTCCCGGCAACCACTGAGTCCCGTTGGGATCGGTCGGGGCAGCGTCGTGGTCACCGTCGAAGACGTGCCACGACACCGGGTACCCGGGGGTGCATCCGGTGTAGTCGTAGCTCGTCCGCTGTCCGCTGCCGATCGGCGGTTCAGGCGGATTCGCAGGGGTGCAGCCGTTGTTCCGCACGAAGTTGTCGCGCATCGTACGGGCTCCCGAGATCGGCAGGACCGAGTCTCGGGTGCCGTGCACCTGGAGGTACGCCACCGGGGAGGTGCCGCCGCTGCAGCCGCTGATGATGCCGGCCGAGTAGATCGCCACGGCCCGGAAGACGTTCGGTCGTGCGCAGGCGATCGCGTAGCTCATCCCGCCGCCGTAACTGAATCCGAGTGAGAACCTTTGCGTGGTGTCGACGCAAAGGTCGTTCTCGATCAGCCGGATCATGTCGTCGACGAAGGTCACGTCCCGGCCGCCGTTGTTCGCCCAGCCGTTGTTGAGACCCTGCGGTGCGACAAAGATGGCGCTGTTGTTCGAGAGGGCCAACAGCCCGTAGTAGGGCTGGACCCAGCCGCCATTGGCGACGTCGGTGGCGTTGCCACCTAGCCAGTGGAACCCGAAGATCAATCGGTACGGGTGGTTGCGGTCGTAGTTGTTGGGCAGCCGCAAGATGAAGCTCCTGCTCTGCCCGCTGCTGGTGATGGTGTGAGTACCGTTGGTCAACGTGGGCGCTTTGCCGCAGCCGGCGCTCGTCGCCGGCGTACCGACTTGCGCCGTGGCCGGTGTCTGCCCGATGAGGGCGACACCGACCCCCGTGATGAGGAGGGTCGCCGCCGCCGCGGCAGACATGCGCCACCGCCAGCGGCCTCTCAGATGTTGTGTCACGCTTCTGCTCCTGCTCTATGACGTCCTCGCCCGGCACTGGGGAGGGGAGCGTGTCGATCGAGCCGCAGCCCGCCGGTGCCACTGGCGTCGAAGAACCCGACGCCAGTGGCGTGACCGCACTCCCCATGCCCAGGAGGGCGGTCCTATCTATCCGTCGGCTTGCCAGCTCCCGCTCAACGTGTGACATATATCGTTGCGGTGGGAGTCGCAAGTGTCAAGCGATGTGCGCCGATGAAGTGTCGGGGTTGCCGACATGCGTCTTGGCGGTGCCCCTCGTGATGGTGTCTCTGATATCTCCTAAGTGGATAATTCCCGGTCGACGAGAGTGAGTACCTCCGTCTCTCGCACCATCAGGTTCTGCGGCGTGGCCACCGAGCGTAGCGTTCCTGGATCGAGATAGTGCTCGATCAGTGGGCGAGGATGCTCGGATCGAACAACGACTCGCCTGCGTAGGTGCGCCGAATCGCCTCCACGAGTTGCCCGGGTTCGGCGCCCATGAGCAGGAAGCCGCTCGCCCCTGCCCGGGGGCCGTGAACGTACTCGTCGAGTTCGCGCATGCTCAGCACCAGGACGCGGGTGTCGACTAGCTTTGGGGTCGGGTGCGACGCGTGGCCTCGCTCCCGTCGCCGCCCGGGCATGCGGATGTCCATGAGCGCGATGTCGGGGCGGGCCCGCTTCGCCTGAGCTACCGCCGTCTCGCCGGTGCCGGCCCTCACCGGCGACGGCGAGATCGGGCGAGCGACGTCGTTGGTGGCCGTGGTGACCACCGCGTCGCGCTCGCGACGCGCGGTGACGCGGGCCTGCCTGGGTCCGGCGTGCCGAACCGTGGTGGCGAGTGCCTCCCGCACGATGGCGCAGATGGTGAGCGGTGCACTTTCGGAGAGCTCGCCCACGTCGTCGGTCTCGAGCGTGGCGGTCACCCCGCTGGTCCGCGCGGCTTCGACGATGCGGGGCGGGTCGGCGCCGCGGCGCGTTCCGCGTCACCGCCGCGGGTCGCCACGACTCCGACACCGAGTGTGCACCTCATGCTCATCCCCTGTAATAGGGTTCGAGTCGGTCGGGCTTACCGGCCAGAACGCGACGCCGGTCTAGGATGGCATGCGGTAAATCGCCCGCCGTCGGCGCGGCGAGCCGGCTCCCCTACACTCGACCGGGCGCCGCTAACCGCGCGCAACCCACGCTAGTGACACAAGGAGTAACTCCCGTGAAGAGCACGCTCGAGACTCTGAGCCCTACGCGAGTGCGGTTGGCCATCGAGGTGCCGTTCGCCGAGCTGGAGCCGAGCCTGAAGAAGGCCTACCGGGAGGTCGCGCAGCAGGTGAACATCCCAGGGTTCCGGCGCGGCAAGGCCCCGGCGGCCGTGATCGATCAGCGCGTGGGTCGTGGCGTGGTGCTCAACGAGGCGGTGCAGGAGGTGATCCCGCAGCAGCTTCTGGCCGCGATCCGTGAGCACCAGGTGAAGACCCTCGGTCGTCCCGAGGTCGACAACCTCGAGTTCGAGGACGGTGCTCCGCTGAAGTTCACCGCCGAGATGGACGTCCGTCCCGAGATCACGCTGCCCGACCCCGCCGACGTCTCGGTGACGGTCGACGAGATCCGGGTCACCGATGAGGACGTCGACGAACAGATCAACGGGCTGCGGGAGCGTTTCGCCACCCTCAAGACGGTCGAGCGGCCCGCTCAGCAGGGCGACTACGTCCAGATCGACCTGGTGGCGACCGTCGACGGCGAACCGGTCGAGGGAGGCACCGCCAACAACCTGTCGCACGAGGTCGGCAGTGGCCAGTTGCTCGATGGTCTGGACGAGACCCTGGTGGGTATGTCCGCCGGTGACGAAGCCACTTTCGCCAGCAAGCTCGTCGGCGGTGAGATGGCGGGGCGAGACGCCGACGTCAAGGTAACCGTGCGCACCGTCAAGGAGAAGGAGCTGCCGGAGCTTGACGACTCGTTCGCCCAGCTGGCCAGCGAGTTCGACACCTTGGAGGAGTTGCGCGCCGACACTCGGGAGCGGCTGACGCGGGTGCGCCGGTTGGAGCAGCTCTACAGTGCCCGGGACAAGGTGCTCGAGGAAGTGGTCCGGCGGGCGGAGGTACCGACCCCGGAGGGCGTGGTTCGTGAGGAGGTGGAGCACCGTAAGGCTCACCTCGCGGAAGAATTGGAGTCGGTGGGGCGCACCCTGGAGGACTACCTCGAGGCGGAAGGGCGGACCGAGGAGGACCTGGACAGTGAGCTCAGCGAGGCGGCTGGGCAGGCGCTTCGGATCCAGATTGTGCTGGACACCTTCGCCGATGCCGAAGACGTGCAGGTCTCTGACGACGAGTTCGGCCGTGAGGTGATCGCCCGGGCCCAGCGGGCCGGTATGAAGCCTCAGGAGTTCTACGATCGGCTGGTCCGCAACGGGGCCGCCGGAGCCCTCTTCGCGGACGTGCGCCGGAACAAGGCCCTCGGTCTGCTGCTGGAGCGGGTGACGGTGACCGACTCGGCCGGCGAGCGGGTGAACATGCTGCCGGAGGCTCCGGTCCAGCCGGCGGCGGGCGAGGCTGCGTCCGAGGAGGCGACCGACGGGGAGCCAGCCAACGCCGGCTGAGCAGCCGGTGCGCTGTGAGCGAAACCTGTGGTGCCCCGGCGGTCAGCCCAGGGACCGGCGGCTAGTGTCGAACCTAGCTTGACTTTCCTACGCGAGGCGAGGAGTGGACCATGACCGCTGACAGTTCGAGGTTGGTATCGGGTCAGGTGCGGAGGCTGCTGCACGAGGCACGCAGCGCCGATGCGTACGGTCTGAGTCTGGACGACAGTGTCTACAACCGGCTGCTGCGCGAGCGCATCATCTTCCTCGGTAGCGAGGTGACCGACCAGGTCGCCAACCGGATCTGCGCCCAACTGCTTCTCCTCGCCGCCGAGGACCCGGAGCGCGACATCAACCTCTACATCAACTCGCCTGGCGGCTCGGTCTCATCCGGCATGGCCATCTACGACACGATGCAGTTCGTGGAGAACGACGTGGCGACCATCGCGATGGGCCTGGCCGCGTCCATGGGGCAGCTCCTGCTGGCCGCGGGCACCAAGGGCAAGCGCTACGCGCTGCCGCACGCCCGGATCATGATGCACCAGC
>CAYTMR010000106.1:0-11722 GCA_964438855.1 uncultured Micromonosporaceae bacterium | reverse complement strand
TAGCGCACTCGCTTTGGGAGCGAGGGGCCGTGGGTTCAAATCCCGCCACCCCGACTTGGTCAACGCCCTGAGCTGCGGAAACATCGAGGAGCTCGGTGGCCTTAGTCGCGACGCGCCGCCGCCTGCCCGTTCCGGCGAGGCAGCGGAGCCTGGGGCGCGTCGTTCTTTTGCTCCAGCCTGGACAGGCGCTGACCGTGAACCGCGCCGTCCTGCCTCACCCGATCACGTTGCGGCGTCAATCACCTGGCGTAGTGCTGATGTCAGCGTGCGGTCACGGATCGGGGCGATCAGCTAGCCCATACACACCGCGCCGGTGCGTCGGTGCCGCAACGCCGCACGCGGCCATCACATCGCGGCCATAGGCAGTCACCGTCCTTCGCGCGAAGCGTGTGCCGCTACAACCTTTCCACAACCTCCGCTACCAGGTCGCTGCTGACCAAAGCACAACGTGCGGGGCGAATCCTGATCTCCATAAGCACGCGGACGCAGGTACAGGCCACTGGGCCGGCGTCTGGTGACGAGCTGCGTCGAACGAGGGAGATGCCGTGACCGAGGTCCTCGCCCCGCCCCTGCTCCCCCAACGGGCGTCAATTCCGTCAGACAGACGACACCTGCCTGACGGCTGGTGGGCCCGAGCGTTGACGCTCGCCGAGCGGGCCGCTCTGCCCAGCCGGCCGCGCGTCACCGCCCCAACTGAGCGGGCACAGCGCCGGCTGGAGCGGTGGAAGAAGGAGTATCGACTGGCCGAGACGGGTCAGTTCGCGCGCCGGCTGGCGGCCGTCGGACTGACCGAGGACGAATTGCTGGCCCTACTGTCCGAGGAGCCTGCGGCGCTGGCCGCCCGGGCGGGCTCCCCTCCCTGGTGGGCGGAGCTGACCGAAGCGGTGCTCGCCCAGATGCCGGAGGCCAGCCCGGTGCAGGTGCCCGACGGGCCGCAGGACCAGGCGTGGCGGTTAGGACTGGCGACGGTGCTCACCCCGTTCGTCCGGTATTCCTACCGGCAGCTGAAGGACACCGCCCATGCCGAGGGGCATGACGCCTATGTGGACCTGCACCAGTTGAGCCATTCTTTCACCTCCGCCGTACTGCCCACGCTCGTCTCCCAGGCCAGCCGGACCCTGGTACTGGAGCTCAACGTGCTGCGGGTCACCAACCGGTTGGTTGGTGACACCCCGTCCCAGCGCTTCTGGTCCTTTGTGGAGCACTTCAGCCGGCGGGCTGAGTTCGCGGCACTGCTCGACGAGTACCCAGTGCTGGCTCGAGTGTTGGCCCAGACCGTCGGCTACGCCCTGGAGAGTTGGCGAGAGCTGCTCCGCCGGCTCTCCACCGACCGGGCGGCCATGGTGGCGGAGCTGTTCGATGGGGTGGACCCGGGGCCGGTGGTGGAGGTGGCCGGTGGCCAGGGCGACACCCACCAGCGGGGCCGGGCGGTGGCGCTGCTGCGGTTCGCTGACGGGCGGCGATTGGTCTACAAGCCCCGCTCGCAGGCCGCCCACGGCAACTTCAATGCAGCGGTGGCGTGGCTCAACACCCAGATGCCCGGCCTGGACTTGCGTCGGCTGACAGTGCTGGAGCGGGACGGGTACGGCTGGGTCGAGTTCGCCGAGCACCTGCCCTGCCAGGACCGGTCGCAGGTGCGCCGCTACCACTACCGCCAGGGCGCCCTGCTCGGGCTGCTATACGCGTTGAACGGAGCCGACTTCCACTTCGAGAATTTGATCGCCAGTGGGGACCAGCCGGTGCTGGTGGACCTGGAGGCGCTGTTCCACCCCCGGTTGCCGATGGGCGGCTCCGAGCTACTGGCGGGCGACCCTGCCGCGGCGGCGCTGGACGTCTCGGTCAGCCGAGTCGGCCTCCTCCCCAGCCTGGTGTTCGGTGAGAACGGCACCGTGCTGGACATGGGCGGGGGTGGTGGTGATGCCGGAGTGCCCATGCCGTTCACAGCGGCCGGCTGGGATGGTGCGGGCACCGACGAGATGCGGCTCGTCCGTCGCAACCCGGCCTTCCCCGGCAGCAAGAACCGTCCGCGGTTGACCGAGGTAGAGGTCGATCCGGCCGAGTACGCGGCCGAACTCGCCGACGGGTTCCGCGCGGCCTACGAGACGATGCGGCGGCGGCGCGAGGATTTTGCCGCGGCGATCCTGCCCCACTTCCGCGGTACCGAGCTGCGGCTGGTGGCCCGCGCCACCCAGGTCTACGCCAGGCTGCTCCAGGAGTCGACCCACCCGGATGTGATGCGGGACGCTCTAGACCGCGACCGCGTCCTGGATCTGCTGTGGGCCATCTCCTATGAGGACCCAGTGCGGGAGCGGCTGGTGCCCACGGAGCAGGCGGACCTGTGGCAGAACGATGTGCCGATCTTCACCGTCTGCCCGGAGAGCCGCGACGTGTGGACGAGCGCCGGCGAACGGCTGCCGGACATGCTCACCGGCACCGGGTTGGCGGATGTGCGCGAGAAGCTCGACCAACTATCCCCGAAGGATCAGGCGACCCAGGAATGGATCATCGAGGCGTCGTTCGCGACCAGGCGGGCCAACGTACGTGGCCTGGTCCTGCCGGCGGTCGACCGCGCCGATGGCCCCGCGGCCACCTACGGTGCCCCGGTGGAGGTCGACCGACAACGGGCGTTGGAGGCGGCGCGGGCGATCGGTGACCGGATCGCCGACAGCGCCTTCCGTAACGGTGACCGGGTCGGCTGGCTAGGGATGACCTTTATTGAAGAGTCCCGGTGGCAGGTCCAGCAGATCAATCATGACCTCTACAGCGGATACGCCGGGGTCGCCCTATTTCTCAGCCAGCTAGCTCGGATTACCGGTGAACAGCGGTACGCCGAGCTGGCGCGCAACGCGGTCATCCCCTTGCGGGTACTCAACGACGAGCTGCCCGCCGTCGCCCTGGAGAGCTTTCTCGGCGGCGCGTTCAACGGTCTGGCCGGCACCGCCTACGCGCTGGTGCACGTGGCCACCAACCTGGATGACCCGGCGCTGCTGGCGCCGCTGGAGACGATCCTGACCGCGATTACGCCGACGGTGGCGCACGACACCACCTACGACCTGATCGGTGGTGCCGCCGGCGGCATCGCGGTCGGACTGGCGATTTATGAGACAACCGGGCTGCCCACCGCTCGCCGCTTCACCGAGGCGTGCGCCCACCACCTGCGGCAGGCCGCGCAGCCGCAGGAGCACGGCGTGGCCTGGGTGACGGACATGGAGGCGTCGCAACCGCTGACTGGGTTCTCGCACGGTGCGGCAGGCATGGGGTGGGCGCTGCTGCGGTACGCGGCGGCGACCGGTGACCAGGCGGCCCGGGAGATCGGGCTGGCTGCCTTCGCGTACGAGCGGACCCTGTACCGCGAGGACACCGGAAACTGGCCGGATTACCGGGTGATCGCTGGTCGGACCCCGTCGGCCGACGGGTCGGGTCTGCACGCCTGGTGCCACGGCTCCCCCGGCATCGGCTTGTCCCGGGCCGATCTGCGGCATCTTGACGACCCGGACATCGCCGCCGACCTGGACCTGGCGGTGCGCGCCATGCTCGCCCGCGGTCCACAGGCCAACCACAGCCTGTGCCATGGTCAGCTCGGCAACCTGGAGCTGCTCACCACGGCGGTGGCCGCAGGCCGTCGCGATCTGGCTCCGGTGTGGGCGGAGTGGGCCACCGCGGCGCTGGATGGCCTCGCACGCTTCGGCCCGGCCTGCGGCACGCCGGGGGGCGTCGCCACCCCTGGCCTGATGTCCGGGCTGGCCGGCATCGGCCACGGGCTGCTCCGCCTCGCCGCGCCGGAGCAGGTCCCGTCGGTGCTGCTGCTGCACGCTCCGGGAAGGTGGTCGCGGTGAGCACGCGCCGCCGTCCACGCCGCCGGACCGTGCCGTTGCGGCACCAGTTGACCGTGACCGAGTGTGGGGCCGCGTGTCTGGCCATGGTGGCCAGTTACTACGGGCGTACCACCGCGGTGTCGGAGTGCCGCGAGATTCTGGGAGTGGGCCGGGACGGGGTGTCTGCCCGCCAGATCGCTCAGGCCGCGTCGGCGCTGGGGATGGTGGCCGAGGCGGTGCACTGTCCCGACCCGTACGCCCAGCCGCTGGCAGGGCCGGTCATCGCCTTCGTCGCCGGTGGCCACTTTGTGGTGGTGGAGCGGATCGGTCGGCGACTGGTCCGGATCGTAAACCCGGCCGCCGGGCGGGAACTACTCACCCGGGAGGAGTTCCGCGAGCGGTATCGCGGCGTCATGGTCCGACTGACCCCAGGCCCCGACTTCCAACCACGGCGGGCCAGGTGGCGCGACTCCATGGTCCGGCGTTACCTGCGCGAGTTCGTCCTGACCCAGGGCAGCCGCCGACTGCTCGCTGGCGTCCTGCTCGGGGCGATGCTGCTGCAAGGGTTGGGCTTGGCGCTGCCGACGGTGACCCAGTTCGCGGTCGACCGCATGGTCCCATATGGACGCGAGGATCTGCTCGGACTACTCGCGGCCGCGGTGGCCGGAACCGCGTTGCTGTACGGGCTGTTGACGCTGGCACGCACCCGGCTGCTGCTGGCGGTGCGGGTACGCGCCGACCGACTCCTCACCAGACGCTTCGTCAGTCACCTGCTTCGCTTGCCGTTGCCGTACTTTCTGCAGCGGTCCCGTGGTGATCTGCTGATGCGCCTGAACAGCGTCTCCGGTACCCGGGAACAACTCACCCAACAGGCGCTCACCCTGCTGCTGGACGGAGTACTGCTGTCCGGCTATGCCGTGGCGCTGCTGCTGTGGGCACCGCAGTACTTGCCGGTGGTGTTCCTCCTCGCTGGCGCCCAGCTCCTGGTGATGATCCTCTCCTATCAACGGCTCCGGATGCTGGCGCGCCGGGAGGTGCAGGCCAAGGCGGAGGAGCACAGCTTCCTGGTCGAAGCCCTCGAGGCGATGACGCCGGTGAAGGCGAACGGCATCGAGGAGCATACCAACACGCGGTGGCGCGGGCTGTTCGAGACGTTCCAGCAGTCGATGGTGCGCCTGGGGAAGGTCAACGCGTGGGTGGAGGCGATGGAGGGCGCCCTGCGCACTCTGGCGCCACTCGCCCTGCTGTGGTTCGGCCTCTCGCTGGTCCTGCGGGGTGACCTAACGCTGGGCACCATGTTGGCCGCCAACACCCTGGGCCTGGCCATGCTGGCGCCGCTGCAGAGTCTAGTGGGGACGATTCAGTTCTTCGCGGTGCTGCGAGCCCAGCTGGAGCGAATCTACGACGTATTCGACTCCCCACCGGAGCGCTCCGGCACTGTGGTGCTTCCGTCGGATGAGCCGGCCGCGGTGGAGGTGGAGGGGGTGACCTTCCGCTACCACCCCAACGGCCCCGCGGTGCTCTCCGACATCTCGTTTACGGTGGCGCCGGGGAGCAAGCTCGGGATCGTCGGGCGCACCGGCTCTGGGAAGAGCACCTTGGCCCTGCTCATGCTCGGTCTGTTGCCGCTGGAGCAGGGCACGATCCGCCACAACGGTGTCCCGGTCGATGAGCTTGACCAGGTGGCGTTCCGTCAACAGTGCGGGGTGGTGCTGCAACAGCTCACGCTGTTCAACGGCACCATCCGGGACAACCTCACCCTCGGCCGCACCGACCTGACCGACGACGACGTGGTCGAGGCCGCTCGAATCGCCGGCCTACACGCCGATGTGATGGCGCTACCGATGCGCTATCAGACGAATGTCGGCGAGGCAGGCGCAGCGTTGTCGGCCGGCCAACGACAGCGCGTGGTCCTGGCCCGGGCGCTGTTGCATCGGCCCCGGTTGCTGGTGCTGGACGAGGCGACGAGCCACCTCGATCCGAAGACCGAGCGGCAGGTGGATGAGGCGCTGTCGAAGCTGCGGATCACCCGGATTGTGATTTCGCATCGACTGAACGCCATCCGCAATGCCGACCAGATCCTCGTGCTGGACCAGGGCCGTCTGGTCGCCACCGGCCGGCACGACGAGCTCGTCACGGAGGGGGGTGTTTACCAGGACCTGTTTGGCACCCCGCAGCAAAAGGCGGCCTGGTCTGCCAACGGTGTGACCCCGGGGCTACCCGCGCCACTGAATGGTGCGCGCCGTACCGCGGGGTCGGAGTTTGCCCATGTGGACAGCGCTGGCAACTAGCGTTCGTCCCTAGCCCATCAAGGAGGAGATATGAGCACTGAGGACATGATCCGCTACTGGAAGGATCCGGAGAGCCGTGGCGATCTGGGCATCGACCACCCCGCCGGCACCATCGACCTGCCGTCGGAGGCCGTCGGCGCCGGCACCACCATCACCACCGTCACCATCGCCACTGAAGCGGTCAGCTGCTGGCTGCACTGCGAGGCCAGCTTCCACAAGGGAACCTGCGCGTTTGTCAGCTACGGCTGCTGCGAAGAGGCTCAGTGACATCCTTCCCGACCTGATCAGGACGGTGCCCTGATAGACGACCGACATCACGTGTCGGCAATCACAAGGAGGAATCATGAACCCGACCAACCTGGTTCGCATCTGGAAGGATCCCGACGCCGAGGGGCGCGCTGACCACCCGGCTGGCGAGATCGACCTGGCCGTCGGTGGCTTTGCGCAGATTCTGGCGACCGAGTACCTGAGCACGCTTGGGTGCTGCAACGGTTTCACCCGGGACACCTGCGTCGGCTGCAACGGCGAGGAAGAGATCCAGTGATCTGATCTGGGTCCACCCGTGAACAGAGTGGGGTGGCGGTCCCGGTGGGGCCGCCACCCCACTCGTCGTAGTGATTTCGTTCACTTCGAGTGCCGGATCGGTGTGGCCGGGTCAGGCTGCGGGGGTGGACACCGCCGCAGTGACGATCGAGCCCATCGGAAGCGCGGCGTCGCGGCGGAGGATCAGTTGGTGCAGGTTGCGGAGTTCCCGGCCCGGCTCGGTCCCGAGCTCGCGGACCAGTCGTTGCCGGACCTGAGTGAAGCAGTGGAGCGCCTCCGCGATCCGGCCGCTGCGGTATAGCGCCAGCATGAGCCGCGTCGCCACCCCTTCGTGCAGCGGGTGCTCGGTCAGCATCTCGGCTGAGTCCGACACCAGGTCGTCGTGCATGCCGAGCTGAAGCTGCGCGTCACACCGGGCCAGCCACGCGCTCACTCGCTCCCCCTCCAGCGTTACCCTCATCCGCTCCGCCCACGGATTGTCGATGCAGGACAGGGCCGGTCCGCGCCACAGTGCGAGCGCGCGGTCGAGCAACGCCATCGCTGTCATCGGTGCGGCCGCCGCCCGGGCCTCACGGACCAGCCGTCGGAACCGGAACAGATCCACCGCGTCCGGATCCACGTCGAGGGTGTAGCCGCCCGGGTGTCGACGCAACAGGGCCCCACGGTCGGGGAGCCCGGCGGCGGCGAGCGCCGCCCGTAACCGCGCGACATAGCCGTAGAGGAGGTTACGGGCGGAGTCTGGCGTCTCCTGCCCCCAGACTCGGTCGATCACCCGGTCGACCGGCACCACTCGCCCTACCTCACACATGAGCAGGGCCAGCACGCAACGCTGTTTGGCGTAGCCCAGCGGGACCGCTCGGCCGTCTACGCGCGCCTCCACCGGTCCGAGCAGGCCGAACGTCACCGTCGTCATGGCCGCCTCCTTCCTCCGGTCAGTCCCACGGCTTGTCCGTTGGCTGGCTACCACCGCTGACCAGCATCAGCGGATCCAAGGTCGCCACGGCCGTGGGCGACGGGGGCACGACGGTGCCGGCGGCGACTGCCAGGGCGACGACCCCTACCACCAGGGCGGATCGAATGGATGACAGCGCTGCTCGCATGACGGATCTCCCCTCCTGCGACTAGGAAACTTGGTGGTGAACTCACCGGTGTGAACATCATCTGCTGATCGGGTAACTACTCAGCGCATTACCGCTTAACCCGTCACCATCGACCAGCGGTGGCAGCGTTTAATCCGGACAGGCGTTCGGTGGGGAGGTCACGCCGGCTCAGTCGGTACCCTCCAGCCAGCGCCGCACTTGCTCCACCTGTGGTTGCCACGCCGTGACCGCGATCGCGGTGAAGATTGCCTCGGCCTGGTCGAGTTGGGCGGCCGCCAGCGTCGGTTGATTCTCCCGTTGGTGGAGCTCGGCAAGGGCCAGCCGGGCTCGGCCTTCCAGCAATCGGCTGTGTGCCCGCTGCGCCAACTCCAGCGCTTCCGTGATTGCCTGGACCGCGCCCGCCAGATCGTTCCATGCGAGTCGGACCGCACCGAGGCCGAGCAGCGCATATGTCTTGCCGACCAGGTCACCGGTGCGGTCGACAACGGCCCGCACCTCCTCCAGCTCGGACTGCGCCTCCGCCAGCTCACCCCGGGCCAGGTGCAGTTCGCTGAGCCGGAACCGTACCTGCGCCATGCCTCGACGTTCTCCAATGGCGGTACAGATCGCCAGCGCCTGCCGTAGCAGCTCGTGTGCTTCGGGCAATCGACCTTGCGCGATGCTTATCTGCCCTAGGTTGGTGAGGACCTGCGCCTCCGCGGCCCGGTCTCCCACCGCGCGCAGATCGGTCAACGCGGCCTCGTACCGTTGGCGGGCCCGGATGTGGTCGCCGCGCAACCGATCCACTACGGCGAGGCTGCGCAGGGCCAGTCCCCGGCCGTGCCGGTGGTCGGCATTATCGAACCAGGTCAACGCCGCCTCCAGGTCGGACACAGCGTCGTCCAGCTGGTGTTCGGCCAGCGCCAATCCGGCCCGGGAGCACCGCACTGCGGCCTCGGAGCGCAGGTCACCGTAGTGGCGCGCCGCCGCCAGCGCCGCCTCATGCGTTTCCCGCCAGTCTGCTAGGTGCGCCTTGGTCTCGAACAGCGCTACCGCACCTACGGCAAGATCAGCGCATAATTCATGTTCGCCTAGCTCGGCGGCGCGCCGGACCATGGAGAGCAAGTTGATCCGCTCCTCTTCGAACCAGCGGATCGGGTCGGCGATTAGTTGATTGACTAGTTTGTCCGGTAGCGGCCACCGCGAAGCGGTCGATCGGACGATCGTGAAGTCACCGCCGTACTCGCGGCGGTGAGCCTCATCAACCAGGAACGTCCAGCACCGTAGTAACCGGACCTGCGCTTCCCAGCGCTCAGGGGCCGGGACCGTCGCGGCCAGCCGCTGCCGCGCGAACGTACCGACCAGCTCGTGGAGCCGATAGCGGGTGTGATGTCCCGTGCCACCGACCACATCCACCAGCCGCGCCTCCACCAGCTGCTCCAGCGCGTCTGCTCCCTCGTTGGTGTCGGTGTGGAGCAGCGGGCCGCAGACCCAGGCGGCGAAGTCGGCCGTCCCCAACCCGCCCAGCAGCGGCAACAGCCGGCGGGCCAGCGGGTCCAGCGTTTCATACGAGACTTGCAGGCTCGCCCCTACCGCGGTCCCCGCCAGGGAGAGCTCATCCAGTCGACGCCCCTCGTCGGCCAACCGGTCGACCAGCTGGGAGATGGCCCAATGCGGCCGTGCCTCCAGCTTGGCCGCCGCGATCTGGAGCGCCAGCGGGAGGTGACCACACATCTCGGTGACCGCCTCCGCCGCTGCCGGCTCCGCCTGGACCCGCTCCTCCCCGATCACCGTCGCCAGCAGCTGGAGGCTCGCCTGCGGTTTGAGAACCTGGAGGTCGAACCGGTCCACCCCGCGCAGCCCCGGCAGGGTGCCTCGGCTGGTGACGATCAGCGCGCCACCGAACTCGGAGATCAGCGGCTCCACCTGCCAGGCGGCGGTCGCATCATCGAGCACAATCAGCATTCGCTGCCCGGCCAGGCAACTGCGGAACATTGCGGCCAGCTCGTCCAGTTCGTTGGGGAGCTCAGCCGGGTCCATGCCGAGCGCCCGCAGAAATTGGTCCAGTACACGCTCCGGCGGCGCCGGTCGGGCGTCGCTGTCCAGCAGCCGGGCATACAGGTGACCATCGGGGAAGCGGTCGGCGAGGCGATGGGCGCAGTGCAGCGCCAGCGCGGTTTTGCCGACGCCCGGCGGGCCGCTGATCACCACCACGGCGCGTGAGGGCCGGTCGTTCCTGCTCAGCCGCCGGTCAACCGCCTCGACGATGTCGTCGCGTCCGACAAAGCCCCGGGGCGCGGCGGGCAGCTGACGCGGTACGGTCCGCTCCACCGGTTCCGCCGGAGGGGGCCCGGCCTCGCCCTCGACGGAGGGAGCCCGGGCGAGGATGGCGCGCTCTAGCGCCCGCAATTCATCACTGGGGTCGAGACCGTGCTCCTCAACCAGCACTCGGTGGGCGTGGCGGTAGGCCGTCAACGCCTCCGCCTGTCGCCCGTCCCGGTACAGGGCCCGCATCAGCTGTCCGTGGAAGCGTTCCCGCAGTGGGTACGTCGCGGTCAGTTCGCGCAGCTCGCCGATCACCTCGCGGTGACGACCGGTCGTGACCTCCAGCTCGAGCCGATCCTCCAGCGCCGCCAGCCGCTCCTCTTCCAACCGGGTGGCGGCCGCGCGGATCCACCGCCCCGACAGCCCGGCCAAGGCGTTCCCTCGCCACAGGTCAAGGGCGGCGCGCAGCTGGGCGATGGCCTCCTCCGGGCGGTGTGCCCGGGTCGCCTCTCGGGCGCGCGCCAGCAATCGCCGGAACCGGACCACGTCGAGGGTGTCTTCCGGAACTTGGATCAGATAACCGGCCTCATGGGTGACGATCGCCCCGGGCAGGTCGAGCTCGGCGAGCCTGGCGCGCAGCTTCGAGATGCCGATCTGCACCTGTACCCAGGCGGTCGGGGGCGGCTCACTGTCCCACAGCGCGTCGATGAAGCGCTCCGCCTGCACCACGTGTCCCGGCTCGAGCAGCATGCACGCGAGGATGACCTGCTGTCGAGAGTTGCCGATGGCCACCGGCTCTCCATCGACCCTGACCTCCAGCGGGCCGAGCACGGAGTACACGACATTTTGATCTCGCACAGCGGAGCTCTCCCATTGAGGAGGATGGCACATCGCCGTACATGGTGGACTGCCCTGCTCAGGTACTGCTGGCGGTCCATTCGGCCGATCCATCTGTACGTCCGGGCGAGCTAGCGCGGTAAATCCGCCGAGTGGTCGGGCTCAGCCGCTAGCGTCATTGCACCGGACCGCGAAGTACGAAGTCGGTGTGATCATGACCTGGAAGCGCACCCGCTCACCGGTGTGAAACACCCGGAAGGTCATTTCCGCCGGTGAGACCGCCGGTTCTGTCCCCAACAGGAGGTAGTAGGGGGCGGGGTCGACTACCAGGCGGTACCGCCCTCGGGCTGGCTCCTGCGCCAGGAGCGTGACTAGGCCGAACCGGTCAGTACAGCCACTCGCGCGGTAGTCCCACCGGGAGTCCACTTCCTGCAGCAGGTTGACCGGAACTCCCTCAGCGGGATTCCCGTAGATGCAGTCGCGGATTTCTACTGAGATACCCATGCATCGAATCCAATCCACTGCCGTTATGGCGGCTCTAACCGATGGATAAATGCTGGCCATCCACCAGCTCCGGCTATTGCCTCACGGGGCGGAGGCCGACGATGAACCTCAGGGCGGGATCTCGGCCCCACCTGTGGGTCCCGAGGCTCGTGGCCCAGAGGTAGCTGCTGAGCGGAGGCGGAAGGCGAGTGGATGGAACGGTACCGCTGCGGGTCAAGGAGAGCTACTAGCGCCTATCCACCGAAGCGGTGTGGTGGCCTCATGGCGAGGAGCGGGGAGGGAGATCCGGAGGGGTGCCGTTGCCCAGTGCCATCCGCCGCATCCGCCGGACGTCCCAGCGCAGGCTGCCAGCCGCGAGCACGGCGGCGAGCAGCGTACCGGTGAGGAC